>NZ_JBSGZV010000004.1:0-290086 GCF_053611185.1 Streptomyces sp. NPDC054834
ACCGCCAGGCCGATCGTCTCCGACTTCAGCGCCACACCGGGACCGGACGTCGTGGTCACGGCCAGCGAACCGCCGAAGGCCGCCCCCAGCGCCGCCCCGATGCCGGCGATCTCGTCCTCGGCCTGAAAGGTCCGCACACCGAAGTTCTTGTGCCGGCTCAGCTCGTGCAGGATGTCGGAGGCCGGAGTGATCGGGTACGAGCCGAGGAACAGCGGCAGCTCCGCCTGCCGGGAGGCGGTGACCAGCCCGTACGCCAGCGCCAGGTTCCCGGAGATGTTGCGGTAGGTGCCCACCGGGAAGGCCTTCGCCGCCGGTGCCACCTCGTAGGAGACCGCGAAGTCCTCGGTCGTCTCCCCGAAGTTCCAGCCCGCCCGGAACGCGGCGATGTTCGCCGCCGCGATCTCCGGCTTCTTCGCGAACTTCGACTTCAGGAACCTCTCCGTGCCCTCCGTCGGACGGTGGTACATCCACGACAGCAGACCCAGCGCGAACATGTTCTTGCTGCGCTCGGCCTCCTTGCGGGACAGGGAGAACTCCTTGAGCGCCTCCACCGTCAACGTCGTCAGCGGCACCGGGTGGAGGTTGTAGCCGTCGAGCGAGCCGTCCTCCAGCGGGTTGCCGGCGTAGCCGACCTTCTGGAGGGCCCGCTTGGTGAACTCGTCGGTGTTGACGATGATCTCCGCGCCGCGCGGCAGGTCGGAGATGTTCGCCTTCAGAGCGGCCGGGTTCATCGCGACGAGCACGTTCGGCGCGTCCCCCGGGGTGAGGATGTCGTGGTCGGCGAAGTGCAGCTGGAAGGACGACACACCCGGCAGGGTCCCTGCGGGGGCACGGATCTCGGCGGGGAAGTTCGGCAGCGTCGACAGGTCGTTGCCGAAGGACGCCGTCTCCGACGTGAACCGGTCACCCGTGAGCTGCATACCGTCACCCGAGTCGCCCGCGAACCGGATGATCACCCGGTCCAGACGGCGGACGCCCTTCGCCCCGGCCGGCTTGCGCGGCCCTCCTACGACTGCTCCGTCGGCCTGTTCCGCTGCGCTGCTGACCTGGCTGGTCACTGAACTGGACCTCCTTCGAGGCGGCTGCCCGGGGCGTGGTCGTCCCGTGGACCTTCCCAGGATCAACCCTACGTCGCTTAGGGTCGCCTTCCCTCGGCCATTCGCATGATGGACAGCGATTCGCCCGGGTGCTCCGACCGGCTGCGCGCGGGTGTCCCGACCGTCATGAGCTCAGGTAGGTACCGTCACGAGTTCAGGTAGGTGAGGACCGCCAGCACCCGCCGGTGGTCTCCGTCGCTCGGCGACAGACCGAGCTTCAGGAAGATGTTGCTGACGTGCTTCTCCACGGCTCCGTCGCTGACCACCAGCTGCCTGGCGATCGCCGAGTTCGTGCGGCCCTCGGCCATCAGCCCCAGGACCTCCCGCTCGCGCGGGGTGAGCCCCGCGAGCACGCCCTGCTTGCGGCTGCGCCCGAGCAGCTGCGCGACCACCTCCGGGTCCAGTGCCGTGCCGCCCCGGGCCACCCGCACCACCGCGTCCACGAACTCGCGGACCTCCGCGACCCGGTCCTTGAGCAGATAGCCGACGCCGTGACTGGAACCGGCCAGCAGTTCGGTGGCGTAGCGCTCCTCCACGTACTGTGACAGCACCAGCACCCCTAGCCCGGGGTGCGTCCTGCGAAGCCGCACGGCCGCCCGGACGCCCTCGTCGGTATGGGTCGGCGGCATCCGTACGTCCGCCACCACCACGTCCGGCAGGGTGCCCTGCGCGTCCAGGTCGTCAATGGTCTTGATCAGCGCCTCGGCGTCCCCCACCCCGGCGACGACGTCGTGCCCGCGATCGGTCAGCAACCGGGTCAGGCCCTCCCTGAGCAGCACTGAATCCTCGGCGATGACCACCCGCACCCTGTCCTCCACGATCTCCCGGTCCCCCACAGCCCCGTCTCCACGTCCCGGTCCGTCCGCACGTGTTCGTACGAAGGTCCAGCATTCCAGCATCGGGAGCGGATCGCGCCCGGATTCGGGCGCACACGGGTCCAGGAAGGCGCGCGTCAACGGCGCCAGGGGAGCTCCGCCGTCACCCGGGTGGGGCCGCCGGCCGGGGAGTCCACCACGAGGATCCCGTCCACCGCGTCCAGCCGTCCGGCGAGCCCGGCCAGCCCCGACCCGGCGGTCACATCGGCCCCGCCGACCCCGTCGTCGATGACCTGGAGCATCAGCCGGTCCTCCGACCGCCACACGTCCACGCCGGCCGATGCGGCCCGGGCGTGCTTGCTGACGTTCTGAAGCAGCTCGGAGACCGTGAAGTAGGCGATCCCCTCGATGGCGGGGGCCGGCCGTTCGGCGAGGTCCACCTCGACCTGGACGGGCACGGTGCACCGGGAGGCGACGGCGGACAGGGCGGCGTCCAGGCCACGGTCGGTGAGGACGGCGGGATGGATGCCGCGCGCCAGGTCGCGCAGCTCCTGAAGAGCCGTCTTCACCTCGCCGTGCGCGTCCTCGACCATGCGGGCGGCCGCCTTCGGGTCCTCGGCGAGCTTCTCCTTCGCCAGCCCCAGATCCATGGCCAGCGCCACCAGCCGCGCCTGTGCGCCGTCGTGCAGGTCCCGTTCGATGCGCCGCAGGTCGGCCGCCGCCGCGTCCACCACGACACCCCGGTCGGACTCCAGCTCCACCACCCGCTTCGCCAGCCGCGAGGGCCCGAGCAGCCCCAGCACCATCAGCCGGTCCACCATCGTCAGCGCCCGCACGATCCACGGCGTGGCCAGCGTGAACAGCAGTCCGATCAGCGCGGTCACACTGATCTCGAACGGGTTGTCGAGGTAGATGCGGTGGTGCTCGTCGCCGTACAGCTGGAGCCCGCCCTGGCCGCCGTACATCGGGAACAGCCAGAACCACAGCGGATACGTCAGCAGCGCCCAGCCGTACGTCCAGAAGGCGACGGCGACGACGAAGGAGAACACCGCCCACGGGAAGTGCAGCAGCGCGTACAGCAGGTGCCGCCAGGAAGTGCCGCTCTTCAGGACCGCGCCCATCCAGGCCAGCGGACCGTTCTGGCGCACCCGAAGCGGCTCCGGTTCGGCCACCTCCAGACGGAGCAGCCCGCGCGCCCGCGCCCGCTCCAGCGTCCCCAGGCCCCGGCAGCCCGCCAGCGCCCCGGCCAGCACCGGGATGCCGAGGAACGTCACCAGCAGGCCCGCGCCGAGCGCCACCAGCGTCACGGCGTAGCCGAAGGTCAGGACGGCGATCGGCAGGTTCAGCAGGACGTAGCCGAACTCGCGCCAGCTGCGGGCCTCCAGCGGCGCCCGCAGCGCGGCGGGCAGCCGGTTCGGTCGGTGCCCCCAGTCGTCGGCGCCGTGGCGTCCGGGCCGGCCGCCGTGCCCGTACCTCTCCCCGTACCCCTGTCCGTACTCCGTGGCCATCGGCGTCGTCCCGTTCTCCTCGTCGGCGGCTGTGTTGCCGTACGTCCAGGCTGCTGCGGCGCAGGTCGGCGGGCCATGGAGGCCGTCGGCGTCTTGGCCGGGGGGTTTTCCCTACCCCTGGCCGGGGGCCTGGGTACGGTCCCGCCAGGGCAGCTCTGCGGTGATCGTGGTCGGGCCGCCCGTGGGCGAGTCGACGACGAAGAGCCCGTCGACCGCGCCGAGCCGCTCCGCGAGCCCCCGCATCCCCGTGCCGCCGTCCAGCCGGGCGCCGCCGCGCCCGTCGTCCCCCACCTGGATCAGCAGCCGGTCCTCGGACCGCCACACCTCGACGGAGGCGGATCTCGCCTGGCTGTGCTTGCTGACGTTCTGGAGCAGCTCGGAGACGGTGAAGTAGGCGATGCCCTCGATCGCGGCGGCCGGCCGCTCCGCCAGGTCGGTGGTGACCTTCACCGGCACCGTGCAGCGGGCGGCGACGGAGGACAGGGCCGCGTCCAGGCCGCGGTCGGTGAGGACGGCCGGGTGGATGCCCCGCGCCAGATCGCGCAGTTCCTGGAGCGCCAGCTTCACCTCGCCGTGCGCCTCGTCGACCATCGCGGCGACGGTGTCGTCGGCGCGACCCTCCAGCAGTTTCTCCTTCGCCAGGCCGAGCCCCATCGCCAGATTCACCAGCCGGGCCTGCGCCCCGTCGTGCAGATCACGCTCGATGCGCCGCAGATCGGCAGCCGCCGTGTCCACCACCACTCCGCGGTCGGACTCCAGTTCGGCGATACGGCGCTCGAGCTCGTCGGAGGGCGACAGCAGCCCCCGCACCATCGCCCGGTCCGCGTTCGTCAGGCCCCGCGCGATGAACGGAAGCAGCGGCCACAGCACGAACAGCGAGGCGAAGGTGATGACGAAGGTGAGGATGCCCCAGGGCAGCCGGATGAAGTCGTACAGCAGCGTCCGCCAGCCCACCGGGTCCTTCAGGGCCATCCACAGCCGCTGGAACAGCCCGCCGCCCTTCCTGAGCGGCAGCCGAGTCGGCTCCTCCACCCGCACCCCGAGCAGGGCCCGGGCCCGGCCCCGCTCGAGCCTCCCCAGCAGGCGCGCACCCATCAGGGTCGCCGCGAGCAGCGGGAAGCCGACCACGGTGAGCGTCATGATGCCGCTGACGAAGAGCGCGCAGCAGACGTAGGTGAAGCCGAGGATCGCCACCGGCAGGTTGGCCAGGAGATGCGCGATCTCCTTCCAGGTGTGCTTGTCGAAGGCGAAGCGCGCCGGCGGCAGACGGTGCTCGTCGGCACTGGGGTCGGGTGCGGTCATACGGGTTAGCGTGCCGTGGACGGCGCCGCCGCGCCATGAGGTCTGCCGCCGCCGTCCCCGGGGGAAAACCCCACCCTCGCCGTGCTCGCCTGTCTCAGGGCGTGACGGGCTGCTTACCCTGTCTTTATCAGGGCCTAGACTCCCGTGCGTACACATCGTCGAATCACGTCAACCACCATGGTTGACGATTCACCGGTTCACCGCAGTCACCGGGTCAGGGAGCGAGGGACGCACGTTGCGGGAGATGTTGGGGGACTCGACCGTCGTCGCGGCGGGCTACTTCCAGTCATATTCGGTCGTGGGACTGCTCGCCCTGGTCGGCGTGCTGTTCGTCGCGGTCGCCTTCGGGGCGGGCCGCCTGCTGCGGCCGGTCGTGCCCACCCCGGAGAAACTGCTGACCTACGAGTGCGGCGTCGACCCGGTCGGCGAGGGCTGGGCCCACACCCAGGTCCGCTACTACGTCTACGCCTTCCTCTACGTGATCTTCGCGGTCGACTCGATCTTCCTGTTCCCCTGGGCGACGGTCTTCGCCGCCCCCGGCTACGGCGCGGCGACGCTGGTGGAGATGTTCATCTTCCTCGGCTTCCTCGCCGTGGGCCTGCTGTACGCATACAAGAAGGGCGTCCTGGCATGGACGTGACCCCCACTCCTTCCGAGTCTGTCCTGCTTCCCGAGCCGAAGCGGCTGGGCGCGCTCGCCCGTCTGGCCCCCGAGCCGATGAAGGTGGTCCTGAACTGGGGCCGCCGCTACTCGCTGTGGGTCTTCAACTTCGGTCTCGCCTGCTGCGCGATCGAGTTCATCGCCGCGTCCATGGCCCGCCACGACTTCATCCGCCTCGGCGTCATCCCCTTCGCACCGGGCCCGCGCCAGGCCGACCTGATGGTGGTCTCCGGCACGGTGACGGACAAGATGGCCCCGGCCGTCAAGCGCCTGTACGAGCAGATGCCCGAGCCCAAGTACGTCATCTCCTTCGGCGCGTGCAGCAACTGCGGCGGCCCGTACTGGGACTCCTACTCGGTGACGAAGGGCGTCGACCAGATCATCCCGGTCGACGTGTACGTACCCGGCTGCCCGCCCCGCCCCGAGGCCCTCCTCCAGGGCATCCTCAAGCTCCAGGAGAAGATCGCCCAGGAGTCGCTCGGCGAGCGCTACGGCACCGGTGGAGCCCCGCGCCCCTCCACCGCGGCCCTCCAGAGCGGCCTGGTGCGGCCCCCGGCGCAGCCGTCGGGCGGGGAGGGTGACGCCCGATGACCACCGTCGGCTGGCTTCCCGCCCCCGTCGAGGACCTCTTCGGTACGGAGACCACGGCCGAGGAGTCCTACGAGGTCCTGACGGTCGACGTACCGCCCTCCTCCTGGATCCCGGCACTGGAGACGGCGCGCACCACCCTCTCCTGTACCTACTTCGACTGGCTGAGCGCGGTCGACGAACCGGGCACGGGCTTCCGCGTCTCGGCGCACGTCGTCGCCCTCTCCCCGGTCCGCCGCCTCCTGCTGCGCACCACGGTCCCGCACGAGGCGCCGACGCTCGCCTCCGCCGTCGGCGTCTACGCGGGCGCGGCCTGGCACGAACGCGAGACGCACGAGATGTTCGGCGTCCACTTCGAGGGCCACCCCGCCCTGGACCACCTCCTCCTCCCCGAGACCTTCGAGGGCCACCCCCTGCGGAAGGACTTCGTCCTCGCCGCGCGGGTCGCCAAGGCCTGGCCGGGCGCCAAGGAACCGGGGGAGCCTGCGGCAGGTGCTGGGCACGGCGGCCCCAAGCGCCGCCAGATGCTTCCCCCGGGCGTCCCCGACCCCAACGAGTGGGGCCCCCTCAAGGGCCAGCTGCCCCCTCCCCCGGCCCGCCCGGCACGAGGCGCGGGACGCGCGGCGGCCACCGGGGAGCGGCCCGCGCGCGCGGCGGGGGAGCGGCCGGTGCGGCGGACACGTACCGCCGCGGAGGGATCGGCGAGCCAGGCCCCGGCGACCGAGGCCGCGGCGACCGAGGCCGCGGCCGCCGGTGCTGCCCCCGCAGAGACACCGCCCACGGCACCGCGCCGGGCCCGCAGTGCGTCGGAGGGCTCGGCCGGCCAGCGGGACACCGCCGGCTCGGCCGGGCCACGCCGGGCGCGCAGCGCGAGCGGGGGGTCCGCCTCGCAGCGTGCACAGGGTGCGGAGGATGCACAGGGCGCGGAGAGCGCGGAGGGTGCACAGGACGCACCGGGCGCCCCGCGCGGCTCGGACGCCCCCTGGCACCACGCCCGCCCGGCCTTCGACGAAGCGGAGTCCGAGCGCGAGCCGGAGGCCACGCGCGAGCCGGAGTCCGGGCCCAAGTCCGAGTCCGGGCCCGAGTCCGAGTCCGAGTCCGGGCCCAAGCCCGAGTCGGAGCCCGGCGAGGAGTCCCCCACCCGCAACGACCCCACAGGAGGCCCGCAGTGAACGACGCGCTGGACGTCGCCCTGCGACTCCTGGTCGTGTTCGTCGTCTTCCTCACCTTCCCCCTGATCGTCGGTCAGACCGAGCACAAGGTGATGGCCCACATGCAGGGCCGCCTCGGCCCGATGTACGCCGGCGGCTTCCACGGCTGGGCCCAGCTCATCGCGGACGGCGTGAAGTTCGCGCAGAAGGAAGATGTCGTACCCGCGGGCGCGGACCGCCGCATCTTCCAGCTCGCCCCCGCCGTGGCCCTCCTGCCGTACCTCCTGGTACTCCTCGCCATCCCCATCGGCCCGAGCGAGAGCGCGGTCGGCCAGGTCCTGGACGCGGGCGTGTTCTTCGTGCTCGCGGTGATGGGCGTCGGCGTCCTCGGCTCGCTCATGGCCGGATGGGCCAGCGCCAACAAGTTCTCCCTCCTCGGCG
This sequence comes from Streptomyces sp. NPDC054834, assembly GCF_053611185.1. Classification (NCBI taxonomy): domain Bacteria; kingdom Bacillati; phylum Actinomycetota; class Actinomycetes; order Kitasatosporales; family Streptomycetaceae; genus Streptomyces; species Streptomyces sp. NPDC054834. The sequence continues at coordinate 7,563 of NZ_JBSGZV010000004.1, forward strand.
GCCTGCGCACCGCCGCCCAGCTCCTCGCCTACGAACTGCCGATGCTGCTCGCCGCCGCCTCGGTGGCGATGGCGGCGGGCACCGTGTCGATCCCCGGGATCCTCCACGCCTTCCACTGGTGGTGGCTGCCCTGGCAGATCGTCGGCGCGGTCGTCTTCTTCGTCGCCGGACTGGCCGAGCTACAGCGCCCGCCCTTCGACATGCCCGTCGCCGACTCCGAGATCATCTTCGGCGCGTACACCGAGTACACCGGCCTGCGCTTCGCCCTGTTCCTGCTCGCCGAGTACGCAGGCATCGTCGTCCTGTGCGGCCTGACCACCGTCCTCTTCCTGGGCGGCTGGCACGGCCCCTGGGGCGCCGACGGACTCGGCTGGCTCTGGACCCTGCTGAAGACCGCGATCCTCGCCTTCCTCGTCATCTGGCTCCGCGTCACCTACCCCCGCCTGCGCGAGGACCAGTTGCAGAAACTCTCCTGGACCCTCCTCGTGCCCCTCTCCCTCGCCCAGATCGCTCTCACCGGCATTGTCAAGGTGGTGATCTCCTAATGGCCCCCATCCCTGGCTCCGGCCTCGCCAAGGGCCTGGCCGTCACCCTCCGCACGATGACGAAGAAGACCGTCACCGCGCAGTACCCGGACGTCCAGCCCGACCTCCCGCCCCGCACCCGCGGCGTCATCGGGCTGTTCGAGGAGAACTGCACCGTCTGCATGCTGTGCGCCCGCGAGTGCCCGGACTGGTGCATCTACATCGACTCCCACAAGGAGACGGTCCCGGCGGCGACCCCCGGCGGCCGCGAACGCAGCCGCAACGTCCTCGACCGCTTCGCCATCGACTTCTCCCTGTGCATGTACTGCGGTATCTGCATCGAGGTCTGTCCTTTCGACGCCCTGTTCTGGTCCCCGGAGTTCGAGTACGCCGAGACCGACATCCGCGAACTCACCCACGAGCGCGACAAGCTCCGCGAGTGGATGTGGACGGTCCCGCCCCCGCCCGCCCACGACACGGGCGCGGAGGAACCGAAGGAGATCGCCACCGCCCGCAAGGCGGCCGAGAAGCTGGCGGCCGCCCAGGCCCAGCCGACCGAGCCGCAGGAGGGGGACTCGTGAGCCTTGCCGCCGCGACCCACGGCTTCCTCTCCCCGAACGGCGTCGAGATCGCCTTCCTCCTCGTCGGCCTGGTCACCTTCGGCGCCGCGCTGGTCACCGTCACCACCCGGCAACTGGTGCACGCCGCCCTGTGGCTGGTGGTGACCCTCGGCGGTCTCGCCGTGGAGTACCTGCTGCTCACCGCCGAGTTCATCGCCTGGGTGCAGGTCCTCATCTACGTCGGTTCCGTCGTCGTCCTCCTCCTGTTCGGTCTGATGCTCACCCGGGCCCCCATCGGCCGCTCCCCGGACGCCGACTCCGGCAACCGCTGGGCCGCCCTCACCGTGGCCGTCGCCGCCGCGGCCGCCCTGGTCTGGGTGGTCGTCGACGCCTTCCGCACCACCTGGATCGACCTGAACGGCCCTGCCGCCGGCTCGACCAAGGTCACCGGCGCGAGCCTCTTCCAGAACTGGGTCCTCCCCTTCGAGGCCCTCTCCGTACTCCTCCTCGCCGCCCTGGTCGGCGCGATCGTCCTGTCCCGCAAGGCGGAGACGGACGCGGCCGCCGACACCGGCCCCGCCGTCCCGGGCGCCCGCGACGGCAAGGGAACCGACCCGGCCGACAAGGAAGGTGTCCGCTGATGCACCTCGCCTATCCCGCCGTGCTCTCCGCCCTCCTGTTCTGCACCGGCCTGTACGGCGTCCTCGCCCGCCGCAACGCGATCCTGGTCCTGATGTCGGTCGAGCTGATGCTCAACGCCGTCAACCTCAACCTGGTCGCCTTCGACGTCTGGCTCAGCAAGGCTGCCCGGGAGACCCTGCATTCCGGTCAGGCGCTGACCCTGTTCACCATCGCCATCGCGGCCGCCGAGATCGGCATCGGCCTGGCGATCGTCCTCGCCGTGTACCGCAATCGCGGCACCTCCGACATCGACAAGCTCCGCGACACCGCCGAGGGCCACGGCACCGACGGCCCCGACACCGACACCCCAGCGGCCGAGAAGGCTGAGGCCACCGCGTGACCACGACCACTCTCGCCGTCCTCGTCCCCCTCCTGCCGTTCCTGGGCGCCGCCGCCGGCCTGCTGCTCGGCCGCACGGCCCCCGGTTTCACCCGCCCGCTCGCCGTCCTGCCGCCCCTCGTCTCCCTGGTGCTGGCCGTGCTGGTCGCCGTGCGCCAGGGCGGCGGCCCGGCCATCGACACCCAGACCGAGCTCACACCCACCGGTTCGGTCCCGATCGAGCTCGCCCTGCACATCGACGGCTTCGCCGCCCTCGTCGCCGTACTCGTCGGCGTCGTGGCCACCTGCGTGCAGGTCTACTCGACCGGCTACCTGCGCGACGACCCGCGCTACCCCTCCTACGCGGCCCTCGTCTCCCTGTTCACCTCCGCGATGTTCCTGGTCGTCTACTCGGGCGACCTGATCGTGCTGCTGGTCGGCTGGGAAATCATGGGCATCTGCTCCTACTTCCTGGTCGGCCACTACTGGGAGACCCCGGAAGCCCGCGCCGCCTCCCTCAAGGCCTTCCTGGTCACCAAGCTCGGCGACGTGCCCTTCCTCATCGGCCTGTTCGCGCTCGGCACCGACGCCGGGTCCTTCCAGATCACCCGCGTCCTCGGCACCGTCGCGAGCGGCGGCCTGCACCACCCGACGCTGATCGCCCTGCTGCTCCTGGCGGGCGTGGCCGGCAAGTCCGCGCAGTTCCCGCTGCACACCTGGCTCCCCGACGCGATGGCGGGTCCCACACCCGTCTCCGCGCTGATCCACGCCGCGACGATGGTCGCCGCCGGTGTCTACTTCGTCGCCCGTCTCCTCCCCGTCTTCGAGGCCTCCTCGGCCGCGCTGCTCGTCCTCGCCGTCATGGCCGCCGTCACGATGACCGGCTCAGGCCTCGCCGCGCTCGCCCAGGACGACATCAAGCGCGTCCTCGCCTACTCGACGATCGGCCAGCTCGGCTACATGACCGGCGCACTCGCCGTCGGCGACCGCGGCGCCGCCGTCTTCCACCTCCTCTCGCACGGCGCCTTCAAGGCGCTGCTGTTCCTCGCGGCAGGCGTGATCATCCACGCCTCCGGCACCAACTCGCTGGCCGCGATGTCCCGCATGAGCCACCTGCGCGACCGCATCCCCGACGCCTACTGGACGATGACCGTGGCGCTCCTCGCGCTCGCCGCGATCCCTCCCTTCAGCGGCTTCTTCTCCAAGGAATCCGTCCTCGGCGCCGCCGAGCACGTCGCCACCGGCCACACCGGGCACGCCCCCGCCGCCGCGGGCTGGCTCGTCCTCGTCGCAGGCCTGCTCACCGCCCTGCTCACCGCCGCCTACGCCACCCGCCTGTGGCTGCTGGCCTTCCGCGGGCGCGGTGCCGAGGCCCCCGAACACGGGCGGCAGCCGCTCACCATGACCGTGGTGCTGTGGGTGCTCGCCGTCCCGTCCCTGGCCTTCGGCGGCTTCGCCTACCGGGCGCTGCCCGACTGGTTCGACGGCCGCGCCCTGACCCCGACCCTCATCACGTCCGTCCTCGGCACCGGCCTCGCCCTGGTCGGCGGGATCGTCACCTACGGCGCCTGGCAGCGCACCACCGCACTCGCCGCACGCGTCCCGCTCGGCGCGGTCGCCGCCCACCCCGAGGGGGACGCCGGACTGGTCGAGGCCGAGGCCATCGCCAGCCACGCACCCGTCTACGGCGGCGTGGCCTATGCACCCGACCCGGCCGACCCCGGACGTCTGCTGCTCGGCCCGCTGCACCGGCACGCGGCCGTCGGCTTCCACCTGGACGCCGTGTACGCGGCGCTGTTCGTCCGCCCGGTCCAGGCCGGAGCGAGCCTCGTCCGGTTCCTCGACCGCGAGGTCGTCGACACCTACGTACGCGGCGCGGCCGCGCTGCCCCGACTGCTCGGGGCCGCCGTACGGCGCGCCCAGACCGGCAACGTGCAGACCTATGTGAGCGCGCTGCTCGCCGGCACCGTCGTCCTGGCGGTCGCCGTACTCCTCGTCGCCTCGGGAGCGTGAGCAGGCGTGATCGATATCAACGAGTCAGTGATGCAGTTCCTTCTGGCATTCCTCGTCGTCGGCCCGCTCCTCGGCGCCGTCGCCGCTCTCCTGCCCGCCCCGCCCGGACTGAAGGGGAAGTCGCCCGAGCAGGCCGTGCTCCGGCACGGCGTCACCGTGACCGGCGCGATCCTCATCGCCGCGATCGTCCTCGCCCTCGGCTTCGACCACGACCATCCGTCCAAGATGCAGGCCACGACCGACATCAGCTGGATCCCCGCACTCGACGTGAGGATCCACCTCGGCATCGACGGCATCTCCCTCCCCCTTCTGGTCCTGACCGCGCTGCTGACCTTCCTCTGCGCGCTCTACTCGTACTTCAAGATGCCTTCGGGGCCCTCCCCGAAGGCCTTCGTCGCACTGCTGCTCGTGCTCGAGTCCGGCACCCTCGCGACCTTCGCCGTCCTCGACCTGCTGCTGTTCTTCCTCGCGTTCGAGATGGTGCTCATCCCGATGTACTTCCTCATCGCCCGCTGGGGCGGCGAGGGGCGGACCCAGGCCGCCTGGAAGTTCATCCTCTTCACGCTGCTCGGGTCCGTCGTCATGCTGCTCGGCCTGCTCCTGATCGGAATCAAGGCGGGCACGTTCGACATGGTGGCACTCGCCACTGACAACGGCCGGTCGCTGACCACATCCGTGCAGGTCATCGCCGTTCTGGCGATCGGGATCGGGCTCGCGGTCAAGACGCCGATGTGGCCGTTGCACAGCTGGCTGCCGGACGCCCACACCGCCGCGCCCACCGTCGGCTCGGTCCTGCTGGCGGGCGTCCTGCTGAAGATGGGTACGTACGGTTTCGTCCGTATTCTGCTGCCAATCGCCCCCGACGGCTTCCACACCTTCGCGCCCTACCTCGCCGCCTTCGCCGTCGTCGGGATCATCTACGGATCCCTGGCCTGTCTGGCCCTCGCCAAGCAGGGCGCGAAGGGCGATCTGAAGCGGCTCATCGCCTATTCCTCCGTCGGCCACATGGGCTTCGTCCTGCTCGGCATCGCCAGCACCACCCCGACCGGCGTGAACGGCGCGCTGTTCGCCAACATCGCCCACGGCCTCATCACCGGCCTCCTCTTCTTCCTGGTCGGCGCGCTCAAGGACCGCACCGGCAGCACCGACCTCGACACCCTCGCCGAGGAGACGGGGGCCGCGCTGTACGGCAAGGCCCCCCGCCTCGGCGGCCTGCTCGCCTTCGCCGCGGTCGCCTCGCTCGGCCTGCCGGGCCTCGCCGGGTTCTGGGGGGAGATGCTGGCGCTGTTCGGCGCGTTCGAACCCGCCGCCGGCCTCAGCCGCCCCGCATTCCTCACCTTCATGGCGATCGGCGCGTTCGGCACGCTGCTGACCGCCGCGTACATGCTCGTCGTGGTCCGCCGCGTCTGCATGGGCGCCGTACCGCAGGACGTCCCGAAGCTCGCCGACGTCCGCAGCTACGAGTTCGCGGCCTGGACCCCGCTCGTCGCCCTCACCGTCGTCGCCGGGCTCTGGCCGAAGGCCCTCCTCGGCCTGACCGACCCGGCCGTGCAGCAGCTCCTCGCAGGAGGCACCCGATGAGCGCCCTGGCCCAGCCCCTGGCCCAGTCGGTGGTCCAGTCCGTCGACTGGCTCGCGATCGCCCCGCCCACCCTCGCAGCCGTCGTCGCCCTCGCCGTCCTCGTCGCCGACCTGTTCGTGCCCGACGCCAAGAAGGCCGTACTCGGCTGGGCCTCCGTCGCCGGGCTCGCCGCCTCGGCCCTCCTGCTGCTGCCCCTCCTGGACGGCGACCGCAGCACCTTCTGCCTCACCGGCGCCACGCACGCGTGCAGCTACACCGCCGACCGGTTCACCCTCGTCATCCAGTTCCTCGTACTCGGCGGCGCCCTCCTCGCGGCCCTGCTGTCGGTCACCGCGCTCAAGGACGCCGGACGACGCGTCCCCGAAGGCGAGTTCTGGTTCCTGCTGCTCTCCTCCGCCGCGGGCGCCGCCCTCCTGCCCGCCTCCCGCGACCTCGCGACCCTCATCGTCGCCCTGGAGGTCGCCTCCCTGCCCGCGTTCGCCCTCGTCGGCATCCGGCACGGCGACCGGCGGTCCTCCGAAGCGGCCCTGAAGTTCTTCCTGTCCTCCGTCACCGCCACCGCGGTCAGCCTGATGGGCATCAGCTTCGTCTACGCCTCCACCGGCACCCTCTACCTCACCCAGGTCGCCGACCGGATCCAGCACGTCGACGGACAGCTCCACACCCTCGCCCAGACCGGCGTCGTCCTCACCCTCGTCGGCTTCGCCTTCAAGACGGCCGCCGTCCCCTTCCACTTCTGGGTGCCGGACACCTACGTCGGAGCCCCGCTGCCCATCGCCGCCTACCTGTCGGTCGTCGGCAAGGCGGTCGGCTTCTCCGGCCTGATCCTCGTCACCGTCGTCGCCTTCCCGTCGTACGCCGACGTCTGGGGCCCGGCCCTCGCCGTCCTGGCCGCCCTCACCATGACCGTCGGCAACGTCGCGGCCCTGCGACAGCAGGCCACGCGCGCATACAGCGCGGTACGGCTGCTCGCCTGGTCCTCCGTCGGCCAGGCCGGCTACCTGCTGGTGCCGATCGCCGCCGCCGGCTACACCAAGGACGCCCAGAAGGCCATCGGCTCCACCGTCGCCTACGCCCTGATGTACGCCGCCGTGAACCTCGGCGCCTTCGCCGTGGCCGCGCTCGTCGGCCGTACCAAGTCCCTCAACCGGATCACCGACTACCGGGGCCTCTACGCGTCGAACCCGCTGACCGCACTGCTCCTGGCGTTCTTCCTGCTGTGCCTCGCCGGACTCCCCCCGGGCATCATCGGCCTGTTCGCCAAGGTCACCGTCTTCTCGGCGGCCGTCGACGCGGGCCTCGGCTGGCTCGCCGTCGTCATGGCCGTCAACGTGGTGATCGCGCTGTTCTACTACCTCCAGTGGACGGCCCTGCTGTTCCGTGCCCCCGAGGGCGAGCCCGCCCGCCACCGCGTCCCGGCCCCCCTCACCGCCGCGCTCGCCCTCACCGGCGTCCTCGGCGTCGTCCTCTCCGGCGCACCCCAACTCGTCCTGCGCTTCGCGGCCACCGGCCTGTTCGGATGACTCGCCACACGCGCACGGGGCACCCGTGCTCCACGCGCGCGTGAGGCGATAAGGGCACGTCACCCGCACGGCCGACACGCGCCGCCGCCTGTACCAGGGAACTCGCGGCGGCCACCTGGCGTTGACCAGAGCGGGAGGGTCCACTGGACCAAAGAGTTCCCCCGCTGCACGATTTGGAGGGCGTACCGTGCACCGCCGGCACAACGGGCTCAGGACGGCAGTACTCCTCGGTGGACTGTCCGCACTCATCATCGTCATCGGCAGCTTCTTCGGCCGCATGGGGCTGATCGTCGCGGTCCTCGTCGCCCTCGGCACGAACGCGTACGCGTACTGGAACAGCGACAAGCTGGCTCTACGCGCGATGCGCGCCCGCCCGGTCAGCGAGTTCGAGGCCCCGGCCCTGTACCGCATGGTCCGCGACCTCTCCACCCAGGCCCGCCAGCCCATGCCGCGCCTGTACATCTCACCGACGGAGGCGCCGAACGCCTTCGCCACGGGCCGCAACCCGCGCAACGCCGCCGTGTGCTGCACCGAGGGCATCCTGCGCATGCTCGACGAGCGCGAACTGCGCGGTGTCGTCGGCCACGAGCTCAGCCACGTCTACAACCGTGACATCCTCATCTCCTCGGTCGCCGGCGCGCTCGCCTCGGTGATCATGTTCCTGGTCAACTTCGCCTGGCTGATCCCGATCGGCCGCTCCGACGACGACGAGGGCCCCGGCCTGCTCGGCATGCTGCTGATCATGATCCTGGGCCCGCTCGCCGCCTCCCTGATCCAACTGGCCATCAGCAGGTCCAGGGAGTACGAGGCGGACGCCTCCGGCGCCCAGCTCACCGGCGACCCGCTAGCCCTCGCCAGCGCCCTGCGCAAGCTCGAGACCGGCACCCAGCAGCTTCCGCTGCCCCCCGAGCCCCGCATCGAGACCGCGAGCCACATGATGATCGCCAACCCCTTCCGCGCCGGACAGGGACTGTCGAAGATGTTCTCCACGCACCCGCCGATGGCAGACCGCATCGCCCGGCTCGAGAAGATGGCAGGTCGTTACCAGTGAGAACCATCCTGAACGTCATCTGGCTGATCCTGAGCGGCTTCTGGCTGTTCCTCGGCTACCTGCTCGCGGGCGTGCTGCTCTGCATCACGATCATCGGGATTCCGTTCGGCATCGCGGCCCTCCGTATCGGCGTCTACGCCCTGTGGCCCTTCGGGTACACCACCGTCGAGCGCCGCGACGCGGGTGCCGCCTCCTGCGTCGGCAACGTCCTGTGGTTGATCCTCGCCGGCTGGTGGCTGGCCATCGCCCACATCGTCACCGGGATCGCCCTGTGCGTCACGATCATCGGCATCCCGTTCGGCATCGCCAATTTCAAACTGATCCCGATCTCCCTGTTCCCGCTGGGCCGCGAGATCGTGCCGTCGGACGAGCCGTTCGCGACGCGCTGACGGCCGTCCACCTCACCTGACTGCCTTTCAGGCCGACTCCTCTCGCGCCCAGTTGTCCACAACCGGCTCGTTGTCCACAGGGCCGCCCGGTTGTCAGTGGCGACCTGCATCATGTGTACCGAGTCCCACCCACCGCCGTACCGCGTAGGCCGCCATTCCCACGGCCAGCACACCCGCCCCTACGACGACCGAGACAACCGGCAGAGCGAACGCCAGCGTCGCGCACCCCAGCAGCCCCACCGTCGGCACCACACGTGCCGACGGAGCCGGGCTCAAGGTCCAGGCCGAGGCGTTGGCGATCGCGTAGTAGGCCAGCACACCGAAGGAGGAGAAGCCGATGGCACCCCGTACGTCCACCGTCGCCGCCGCCACGGCGACGACCGCGCCCACCGCCAGCTCCGCACGGTGCGGGACCTGGAATCGCGGATGCACGGCGGCCAGCGCCCGGGGCAGATGGCGGTCACGGGCCATGGCCAGCGTGGTCCGCGACACGCCCAGGATCAGCGCGAGCAGCGACCCCAGAGCGGCCACCGCGGCCCCCACCCGCACCACGGGCGCCAGCCCCGGCGCCCCGGCCGCCCGCACCGCGTCCGCCAGCGGCGCCTCCGCCTGCCCGAGAGGGCCCGCGCCGAGCACGGACAGAACGGCGACGGCCACGCACACGTACACGGCCAGCGCGATACCCAGGGCGAGCGGGATCGCGCGGGGAATGGTGCGCGCCGGATCCCGCACCTCCTCGCCGAGGGTCGCGATCCGCGCGTACCCGGCGAACGCGAAGAAGAGCAGTCCGGCCGCCTGAAGCACGCCGCCCCCGCCCGAGGACAGCCCGATGCCCAGCCGCCCTGCATCGGACCGCCCGGAGGCCAGGCACACGACCACCACGGAAGCGAGGACCGCCAGCACCACGGCCACGATCACCCGCGTCAGCCAGGCGGACTTCTGGATACCGCCGTAGTTCACCGCGGTCAGCGCCACCACGGCCGCGACCGCCACCACGTGGGCGTGTCCCGGCCAGACATACGCGCCGACGGTGAGTGCCATCGCCGCACAGGAGGCCGTCTTCCCGACGACGAAGGCCCAGCCCGCGAGGTAGCCCCAGAACACCCCGAGACGCTCCCGCCCGTACACGTACGTGCCGCCCGAGGCCGGATACAGGGCGGCGAGCCGTGCCGAAGAGGTGGCGTTGCAGTAGGCCACCACGGCGGCGACGGCCAGCCCGAGCAGCAGCCCGGACCCGGCCGCGCCGGCGGCGGGCCCCAGGGCGGAGAACACCCCGGCGCCGACCATCGAGCCGAGCCCGACGACCACGGCGTCCCGCACTCCCAGGGTGCGGCGCAGTTCTGAACCGGAGGGTGTCATGCGCTGGACCCTACTGATCGATGCAACCGCCCGGTGTGCCCGCGGCGTCCTGTGCAGCAACACGGCACGAACACGCGCACGACGGACAGACGGTCCTCACCGAATTCTCAAGGGCCGTACAGTGCGGCCACAGCGCGGAAGGGCAGGTTCAGGGCATGAGCATCATCGGTTGGATCATCCTGGGACTTCTGGCCGGAGCCATCGCCAAGGTCCTGCTTCCGGGCCGGGACCCGGGCGGCTTCATCGGCACGACCCTCATCGGTATCGCGGGTGCGTTCATCGGCGGCTGGATCTCCTCCCGCTGGCTGGACCACCCGGTCTCCAAGCACTTCTACGACGGCGCCACCTGGGCCGCCGCGATCGGCGGCTCGCTCGTCCTGCTGATCGTCTACCGCCTCCTGTTCGGCAACTCGCGCGACTGACCGTCGGCTCGGACACGACGGAAGGGCGGCCACCACCGGGTGCCCGCCCTTCCGCGCAGTGGAGTGCTCTCCTACCGGTAGTTCACGAACTGCAGCGCGAAGTCGAAGTCCTGGCCCTTCAGGAGGGCGATCACGGCCTGGAGGTCGTCGCGGCTCTTGGAGCTGACGCGCAGCTCGTCGCCCTGCACCTGCGCCTTGACGCCCTTGGGACCCTCATCGCGGATGATCTTCGCCACCTTCTTGGCGTTCTCCTGGGAGATGCCCTCCTGGATGGACGCGAAGATCTTGTACTCCTTGCCGGAGAGCTGGGGCTCGCCCGCGTCCAGCGCCTTCAGTGAGATGCCGCGCTTGATCAGCTTGGACTGGAAGACGTCGAGGACCGCCTTGACCCGCTCCTCGGAGTTCGCCTCCAACAGGATCTTCTCGCCGGACCACGAGATCGAGGCACCCACGCCCTTGAAGTCGTAGCGCTGAGAGATTTCCTTGGCGGCCTGGTTGAGGGCGTTGTCGACCTCCTGCCGCTCGACCTTCGAGACGATGTCGAAACTGGAGTCGGCCATGTCCTGTGGCTCCTTGTATCGGGGTGCGTATCGGGTGCGTGTCGGCGTGCGCGGCGGTCGCCGCCGAGCCCGGCACGAGGGCCGGACCGCATCCGCACCAGCCTAGCCACCCCGCGTCTCCCAGGGGCCGATCAACCGAGTGGCGAAGCACCCCTGCCCATCGGGTATTGTTTACGTCGTTGCCGGGGAGCACCGCCGAAAAGCGGTTCGACCGGCATCACCCCCCGGCGGTGTGCCCGAGCGGCCAAAGGGAGCAGACTGTAAATCTGCCGGCTCAGCCTTCCCAGGTTCGAATCCTGGCGCCGCCACACTGGGGAAGACCCCCGTCCAATCTGCGGAGACGCAGGTCAGGCGGGGGTCTTTTGCGTGGGTCTCGTGCGCCCTCGGTTCATGGAGTGACGTCCGTCACTTCGTGACTCATGGCGTTGTCAGTGCCCCGGGGCACACTGGCTGCATGTCCTCCGTGTCGTCCCGGTCCGGCCCGTCCGCCCGGCGCAGAACCTGCCCGGTGTGCCGTCGTGAAATCGCCGTCGTCGCCGGGCGGTTCGCGCGGCACGATCCGCCCGGGGCGCGGCGCGGTGATGAGCTCGTCTCGTGCTCCGGGTCACGGCGGCAGGCGGAACTGGGGGCCGTACAACCGTCGTTGGACGGGTATGCGCTGCCGGACATCCCCGGGCAGCTGCCCCTGTTCTGACCGCACGCCGCCGCCCGGTCCCGGCCTCAACCTCGGCGCCCGGTCCCGATCGTCAACCTCAGCGCCCCGGTCCCGGCCGTCAACCTCAGCACCCCGGTGCCGGCCGTCGGCCTCAGCGCCCGGTCCCGGCCGTTAATCTCAGTTGCCCGCCACCGACTTCACCGCCACCGTCAACGGAGTCGACCCGCTGATCAGCTCCAGCGTCAGGCCCGCCGTCGCCGGGGTGTCCACCAGTTCCGCGAGGACGGCCGCCACGTCATCGCGCGGGATCGAGCCGCGGCCGGTGTGCGCCTCCAGGCGGACCAGGCCGGTGCCGGGGTCGTTCGTCAGCGTCCCGGGGCGCAGGATCGTCCAGTCCAGGGCGTCCAGGCCACGGACGTAGGCGTCGGCCTCGCCCTTGGCGCGCAGGTACACGTCGAAGATGTCGTCACCCTGGTGCGCCGGGTCCGCGCCCATGGACGAGACGACCAGGAAACGGCGGACCCGTGCCCGGACGGCGGCGTCCGCGAACAGCATGGCCGCGGCCTTGTCCACCGTCTCCTTGCGGGCCGCGCCGCTGCCCGGGCCGGCGCCCGCCGCGAAGATCGCCGCATCCGCGCCCTGAAGGTGCGCCGCGACCTCCTCCACCGAGGCCGACTCCAGGTCGAGCAGAACCGGTTCGGCGCCCACCTCCCGCAAGTCGTCGCCCTGTTCCGACTTGCGGATGATGCCCGCGACCTCGTATCCGCGCCCGGCGAGCAGCCGCTCCAACCGCAGCGCGATCTGACCATGACCACCAGCGATGACAATGCGCATGTTTCCGACCGTACGCCCGAAGGGCCGCATCTGCCGCACCGACTTCGGTGCGGCACCATCCGCCTGGGCGGCAGCGGTCAGGACAACTCGCCCCGGCCCTGTCGCGGCAGCCCCAGCTCCGCCGCCGCGGCCGAGTTGCAGTACTCGCGCACCGCGCTGGTGCGCGCCACCACGCGTCCCCGGTGCACCACGATCCGGCTGTACGCAAGGGACAGCGCTCCGGCGAGGTGGTCACCGCGCACGGCGAGGAGTTCGGCGGGGAACCCGGCCTCGACGCGCACCTCGGGCAGACCGAGCGCCGCGCGGGCGGAGGCACTGACCGCGTCGTAGGCGTCCGCGGGGCGCAGGCCGTGACGGGAGGCCAGCAGGTAGGCCGCTTCCAGCGGATCGCCGCGTCCCACCGGGTTCGACACGTCCCGCAGCGCGCCGCTGCCGGCCGCGACGCGCACGCCGGCGGCACGCAGCAGCCGTACCGGAGCCGTGTCCCGCCCCTCGACGTTCCCGCAGCCGCCCTGGGGCAGGCACACCACCGTCACGCCGGCCGCCGCGAGCCGGTCCGCGATGCGTGAGGCCGCCTCGCCGGGCAGCCGGGCCAGACCGGCGCACGGGCCGAGCGTCACGCCGGGGCGCAGACCGCCCGCCATCGCCGCGAGCCGGGCCAGGCGGGCCGGGTCGGCGGCGTCCGTGTGCAGGTCCACCGGGCTGCCGTGCTCGGAGGCGATCTCCAGCACCGCCTCCACATAGCCCGTCGGATCCGGGTCCAGATCCGGACAGCCGCCCACCACGGAGGCGCCCATCTTCACCGCGTCCCGCAGTATCGCCAGCCCGTCCGCCCCCGCCACCCCGGTCAGCACGCGCGGCACCGCCACCGCCGTCAGCTCCGCCAGTCCGTGCAGCGAGCGCCGCGCCCGCAGTACGGCGGCCAGTGCGCCCAGCCCCTGGACGTCGCCCACGCGCACGTGCGCCCGCAGCGCCGTCGCCCCGTGACCCAACTGGAGCAGGGCGGCCTCCGTGGCCCGGCGTTGGACGTCGTCGGGGTCGTAGGAGACCGGGCCGTCGTCGTCGGCGGACAGCGCCGTGTCGCCGTGGGCGTGCGGCTCGGCCGGGGCCGGGAGCAGCAGATACCCGCCGAGGTCCACGCGCGCGCCGCCGGCCCGGGTCGGTCCGGACGCCAGGCTGCCGGCCGTGCCGACCGCCTCGATGCGCCCGCCGCCCAGCCGTACGTCCACGGCCCGGCCGTCGGTCAGGCGCGCCCCGCACAGCAGGAGGGGCGCCGCGTCGGGCTGTCCCGACGGCGAGGAAGGCGGCTGCGGTCGGCTCTCGGGCATCGCACTCCAGGGACTCGGGGCTGCGTGAGCGGGCGCATGATCACGCAGAGTGAGTCGAGCCTAGGGTGGCGGGCCGCGCCTGGCGGGGAGGAGCGCAATAGTCGTACCGGCGTGGTCCGTCCCTCCGGGTGCTGGTCGCGGGGCATGCGGAGGGTGCGCGGGAGGGGCGCACGAGGCCGGAGAGAGCCCTGCTGGATGGGGTGGGGTGGGCCGTCCGGAATGGATTTGGGTGAACGGCGGCCGAGCGTGTAATGTCTTCATCGCTCGCCCCAATAGCTCAGTCGGCAGAGCGTCTCCATGGTAAGGAGAAGGTCTACGGTTCGATTCCGTATTGGGGCTCTGGTGTGAGAGGTTCCCGCCGCGAGGCGGGATCCGATCGCATCAAAGCGGTGTAGCTCAGTCGGTAGAGCAAGCGGCTCATAATCGCTGTGTCACCGGTTCAAGTCCGGTCACCGCTACTGACAGTAGCCGATTGCGGGGTCGGTCCTTCGATCGGCTACTCTTTCTTGCGTTGAATTAACCTACCCGTTCGTCAAGGAGCACTCACGTGGCTGCCACCGACGTCCGCCCGAAGATCACGCTGGCCTGCGTGGAGTGCAAGGAGCGGAACTACATCACCAAGAAGAACCGGCGTAACAACCCGGACCGTCTTGAGATGAAGAAGCACTGCCCGCGTTGCAATGCGCACACCGCGCACCGCGAAACGCGATAAATCAGGCTCGTACACGAGGCCGCCCCCGGATGATCGGGGGCGGCCTCGCGTCGTTGAGCGACTAGTACCGGTCAGTAGAGCAAGCAGGAGGTGCCGAGCCCATGGCGCTCGACCAGTCCTTCGTGGGGCGGACCTACCCGCCCACCGAGCCCTATGAGGTGGGCCGGGAGAAGATCCGCGAGTTCGCCGAGGCGGTGGGGGACACCAACCCGGCGTACACGGACGCGGAGGCCGCCAAGGCGCTCGGCCACCCCGATGTGATCGCCCCGCCGACCTTCGTCTTCTCGATCACCTTCAAGGCCGCGGGACAGGTCGTCGAGGATCCCCAGCTCGGCCTCGACTACAGCCGTGTGGTGCACGGCGACCAGAAGTTCGCCTACACCCGTCCGGTGCGCGCCGGTGACCGGCTCTCGGTCACCTCGACCATCGAGGGGATCAAGTCCCTCGCGGGCAACGACATCCTGGACGTCCGCGGCGAGGTCCACGACGAGGCGGGCGAGCACGTAGTGACCGCCTGGACCAAGCTCGTGGCGCGTGCCGCGGACGAGGAGGCGTGAGGAAGCGATGACGGCGAAGATCGCGTACGACGACATCGAGGTCGGCACCGAGCTGCCGGCGCAGACCTTCCCTGTGACCCGCGCCACCCTGGTGCGGTACGCGGGTGCCTCCGGGGACTTCAACCCGATCCACTGGAACGAGAAGTTCGCCAAGGAGGTGGGCCTGCCGGACGTCATCGCGCACGGCATGTTCACCATGGCCGAGGCGATCCGCGTGGTCACCGACTGGACCGGCGACCCGGGCGCGGTCGTCGAGTACGGCGTCCGCTTCACCAAGCCCGTCGTCGTCCCCAACGACGACCAGGGCGCCACGATCGAGGTCAGCGCCAAGGTCGCGGCCAAGCTCGACGACAACACCGTCCGCGTCGACCTCACGGCGACCAGCGCCGGGCAGAAGGTACTGGGGATGTCCCGGGCGGTCGTACGTCTCGCCTGACCGGCCGGCCGGAAGGCCCAGGTAAGAGACACAGAGGTGCAGAGACACAGAGGTACAGAGGTACAGAGGTACTGAGGTGCTGAGGTACTGAGGTACTGAGGCACAAGTAAGGGGCGCTCGCCATAGCGAGCGCCCCTTACTTGCCGTGTGCCCCGCACTTCAGCCGCCGGATGCCCGGCACCTCCCGAACAGCGCCCCCACGACCTGCACCCCGGCCGCCGTCAGCAGGGTGCCCGGCAGTGACCGGCCGATCATCGGGCCCGCCACCGCCGCGCCCAGGGCGAAGCCGGTGATCTTCAGGCTGGCGCCGGTGGTGAAGACCTGGCTGCGCAACCGCTCCGGCGCCTCCCGGTGCCGCACCGCGAACAGAGCCGTGAGCTGCGGCCCCTGCCCCGCCCCGGCGAGTACGACCGCGGCGGCCAGCGGCGCCGGGCGGCCGGTCGCGGCCAGAGTGAGAGCGGCGGCCTGTAAGAGCGCGCCGGAACGCACCACGCGGTCCGGGGTGAGCCCGCGGCCGGGGAGGCGGGCGAATACGGCGTTCGCGGCAAGGGACACGACGGCGATACCGGAGAGCAGCAACGCGCCGCGCCCGGCTCCGCCGAGCGACCGTGCCCCCAGTACCGGCGTGCAGGTGATCAGCATGCCCTGCGCCGCACAGGAGGCGACCGACGTCAGCGTGGCCCGGGCCAGGGACGGGCTGCGGCCGATGCACCGCACACCGGCCGTGAGGTCGCCCACCACCGTGCCTGCGCGCGGACCAGGACGCACCGCCGCTCCCGTCCCCGGCCGCCCGGGCAGCGTCCAGGCGACCGGCAGCGCCGCCCCGATGAGCGTCACCGACAGCACGACCGCGGCGGGAGCCCCCAGCAGCCCCGCCGCGATGCCGGCCAGGGCGGGGCCGGCCAGGCTCGCGGCGCCGAAGGTCATGGCGTCGAGCGCGGTGGCGCGCGGCAACCCCTCTGGCGGGACGACGCGGGGCAGTTGGGCGGTCCAGCCGCCGACAGGGCCGGCCCGAACAGGCCGGTGCCCACGGCGATCGCGAGTACGAGGGCAGGCGGCAGGCGGCCCAGCGCCGAGAGGATCAGTGCCAGCCCGGCCGCGTACAGCGCCAGCGCGGCCGCCAGTAGACGGCCCGGTCGCGTCGCCCGGTCGATGAACACCCCGAGCACGGGACCGCCCACCGCCGCCGCGACCGTCACGGCCCCGGCAGCGACGACGCCTCGGCGGCCGAGCCCGAGGCCGCGAAACCGGCCAGCAGCAGCGCCGGCCCGGACATCTCGTCGCCGGTCCGGGCGGCCGTCGCCCCGGCCAGATAGACATGTGCGTAACGCTTTTCCATCGGCGTGACGTTACGTACGTAACTCAAAACGGCTCAATATGCGTTACGTTCCAGGCGTGCCCTCCCGCGACACCGACTGGTCCACCCGCCACTCCGTGCTCACCAACGCCCGCCGCACCGCCGCCCTGGTCAACGCCCTCACGGTCGTTCCGGACCCGGACCCGGAGGCGGTCGCCGCCGTGCTGCGCGAGTACGGCGAGACCGGCCCCCTCCGCCTGACCGCCCAGGACGTCGGGCGCATGCGCGCCACCGCCGTGCCGCTCCGCGAGGTCTTCGCCGCCGACGACGTGGACACGGCCGCCGCCACTCTCAACCGCCTCCTCCGCAAGTGCGCGGGGCCGCTGCGCCTCACCTCGCACGGCGGCGGCACGCCCTGGCATCCGCACCTCGACCGTGATGACGGCGCCCCCTGGGACGAGTGGCTCCTCACCTCCTCGTGCCTGGCGCTCGCCGTCCTCGTGTGGGACCACCAGCGTCCGCCGGGCCGGGTCTGCGCCTCGCCCGCCTGCGGGAACGTATTCATCACGCAGGGGCAGGGCCCCGAGCGCCGGTACTGCTCCCGGCGCTGCGCGACCCGTGAGCGGGTGGCGGCCCACCGCCGTTCGCGACCGGGGCGCACCCCATGACCCGGCCGGTCGTGGAACCCTTGACCGAGTTAGTGATTGAGCACTAACTTACTTGCATGGTCAGGATGAGCGCAGAAGAGAGGCGCGAGAGCGTCATCCGTGCGGCGATGAGCGAGTTCGCGCGGGGCGGCTATCACGGGACGTCCACCGAGGCGATCGCCAAGCGGGTCGGTGTCTCGCAGCCGTATCTCTTCCGGCTCTTCCCGGGCAAGAAGGCGATCTTCCTCGCGGCGGCCGAGCGGTGTGTCGAGGACACCATCCGCACCTTCGAGGAGGCCGCCGAGGGGCTGGAGGGCGAAGAGGCCCAGCAGGCCATGGCGAACGCGTACGTCAAGGTCATCGCGGAGCGGCCCGAGCGGCTTCAGATGCAGATGCAGATGTACATCGCGGTCGCGGCCGCCGACGCGGAAGGCGATCACGCCTTCGGGGAGTCCGTGCGGGCCGGTTGGATGCGCCTGTGGGACACCGTGCACCTGCCGCTCGGGGCCGACGTGAACGAGACGACGAACTTCATGGCGTGCGGGATGCTGATCAACTGCCTGGTGGCCATGGGGTTTCCGCCCGAGCATCGGGTGTGGGAAGGGATTTACCCGTCGGCGCGAGCCATGGGCCGACTGGAGAAGTAGCGCGGGCGGCGGAGGGTGACGCCGTCACCGCTTGCCCGCAATAGTTAGTCATCAATAACTAACCGATGGTCACGAGCACTCCCTGGGGGAGAGATGCCACAGCAGACAGCGGCTACGACAGCAGATGCGACCGCAGCTACGACAGCAGATGCGACCGCACGGCGCGGGGGAACCGTCTGGGCCCTCGTCATCACCAGCGTCGCCGGATTCATGGCGTCCCTCGACAACCTCGTCGTCACCACCGCCCTGCCCTCGATCCGCCGGGACCTGGGCGGCGCGCTGGACGACCTGGAATGGACCGTGAGCGCCTACACGCTCACCTTCGCCGTCCTGCTGATGTTCGGTGCGGCGCTCGGCGACCGGTTCGGCCGCCGCCGGCTCTTCCTCGCCGGGCTCACCGTCTTCACCGGCGCCTCCGCGGCCGCCGCAATGGCACCCGGCATCGGTTCCCTCATCGCCGCCCGCGCCGTCCAGGGCGTCGGCGCCGCCGTGATGATGCCGCTGACGCTGACCCTGCTGACCGCGGCCGTGCCCGCCGCCAAGCGCGGGATGGCGTACGGCATATGGGGTGCGGTCAACGGCCTCGCGGTCGCCTCCGGGCCGCTGATCGGCGGCAGCCTCACCGAACACGTCTCCTGGCACTGGATCTTCTGGCTGAACGTCCCGCTCGGTGTGGCCCTGCTGCCGCTCGCCCGGCTGCGCCTGGCCGAGTCGTACGGCACCGGCGCCCCGCTCGACCTCCCCGGCACGCTGCTCGCCAGCGGTGGGCTCTTCGGGATCGTGTACGGCCTGGTCCGCGGGCCCGCCGACGGCTGGACCGACACCGTCGTGCTGACCGCGCTGTTCGCGGGCGGCGCCCTGCTGGCCGGCTTCGTCCTCTACAGCACCCGCGCCAAGAACCCGATGCTGCCCATGCGGCTGTTCCGCTCCCGCGCCTTCGCCGGGATCAACGCGGCCAGTCTGCTGATGTTCGTCGGCATGTTCGGTTCGATCTTCCTGCTCAGCCAGTACATGCAGGGCGTGCTCGGCTACTCGCCCACCGAGGCCGGCTTCCGGATGCTGCCCTGGACCGGGATGCCGATGCTCGTCGCGCCGGTCGCCGGGATCCTCTCGGACCGCATCGGCGGCCGCCCGGTCGTCGCCACCGGACTGTTCCTCCAGGCCGTCGGGCTCGGCTACCTGGCCTTCGTCGTCTCGGCCGACGTCTCCTACGCCGCGCAGCTGCCCGGCCTGATCATCAGCGGTATCGGCATGGCCCTCTACTTCGCCCCCGCCGCCAACCTGGTGATGTCCAGCGTCCGTCCGCAGGAACAGGGCGTCGCCTCCGGCGCCAACAACGCGCTGCGCGAGGTCGGCGGCGCCCTCGGCATCGCGGTCATGTCCTCCATCTTCTCCGCGCAGGGCGGCTACGAGTCCGCGCAGAACTTCGTCGACGGCCTGAAGCCCGCCCTGGTGACGGGCTCCGGGGTCGTGGCGCTCGCCGGAGCGGCGGCACTGCTGATCCCGAGCCGGCGCCGCGCCGCAGCCCCGGCCGCGAGCGTGGCCGAGCAGGCGCCCGCCCCGGTCGTCGAAGCCGCCCCCCACTGACCGCGGAAGCTGACCCCGGACGCGCCCGAAATGAGTCCGAGATGCCCACTCTGCCCTGGAGTGAGACCTGTTGGGCCGCTGGCCCGTAGGCGACGTGAGCCGGGAATCCCTCTGCTTCAGCTGAGGGAGGGTTCAAATGAGACCCACGCGCGCGCGTGGGGTACAGAAAATGCCATGACGGCCCGGCTTCCCGCCGGGCCGTCGGCCTGTGCCCGGCGCTGTCGGTGCCGTCTCGTAGTCTTGGGCGCGTGCAGGAACTCCACGACGCCCCCCTCGCCCCGCTGACCACCTTCCGGCTGGGCGGTCCCGCGACCCGACTGGTCACCGCCACCACCGACGCCGAGGTGATCGACGCCGTCCGCGAGGCCGACGCCACCGGCACGCCGCTGCTGGTCATCGGCGGCGGATCGAACCTGCTCATCGGCGACAAGGGCTTCGACGGAACCGCCCTGCGCATCGCCACCACCGGCTTCGAACTGCGCGGTACGACACTGGAGCTGGCGGCCGGCGAGGTGTGGACGGACGCCGTCGCCCGCACCGTGGAGGCCGGGCTCGCGGGCATCGAGTGCCTCGCCGGTATCCCGGGCTCGGCGGGCGCGACACCGATCCAGAACGTCGGCGCGTACGGCCAGGAGGTCTCCTCGACCATCACCGAGGTGATCGCCTACGACCGCCGGTCCCACGAGACGGTCACGCTGACCAACGACGAGTGCGCCTTCTCCTACCGCCACAGCCGCTTCAAGGCCGACCCGGCGCGCTATGTGGTGCTGCGCGTCCGCTTCGCCCTGGAGGACGCGGACGGGCTGTCGGCGCCGGTCAAGTACGCCGAGACGGCCCGCGCTCTCGGTGTCGACCCCGGTGACCGGGTGGCGCTCGCCACCGCCCGCGAGACCGTCCTGAAACTGCGCGCCGGCAAGGGCATGGTCCTGGACCCCGACGACCACGACACCTGGTCGGCAGGGTCCTTCTTCACCAACCCGATCCTCACCGACGCCCAGTTCGACGCCTTCCACGCGCGCGTGCGGCAGCGGCTGGGCGACGGCGTCGAGCCGCCCGCCTACCCGGCGGGGGAGGGTCACACCAAGACCTCAGCGGCCTGGCTGATCGACAAGGCAGGCTTCACCAAGGGCTACGGCACCGGGCCCGCCCGCATCTCCAGCAAGCACACCCTCGCCCTCACCAACCGGGGCGGCGCCACCACCGAGGACCTGCTGTCCCTCGCCCGCGAGGTCGTCGCCGGGGTCCACGAGGCCTTCGGCATCACGCTGGTCAACGAGCCCGTGACGGTGGGCGTCAGCCTGTAGGTGGCCCTGGGCGGCCGGGCGCCGGGTACCGGCTACCGGGTGTGCCTAGTACGCCACCCCGACCCCCTGCTTCACCGTCCCCGGATCGTCGACCATCGCCAGCATCGCGTGGGCCACGTCCGCCCGCGCGATGAAGCGCCCCTTGGGCGGGAAGCCGCCGACGACCGTCCGGTACGAGCCGGTGAGGGGTTTGTCCTGCAACCGCGGCGGCCGTACCGACGTCCAGTCCGTGCCGCTGCGGGCCAGCTCGTCCTCCATCTCCCGCAGGTCGGCGTAGACGTCCTTGAGCAGCGCCGAGACGATCCCCCGCACACCGCGGTCGAGGAAGCCGTCCCCCTCCGGCTCCGGGCCCACCGGCCCCGCGCTGACCACGAGCACCCGGCGCACGCCCTCGGCCTCCATGGCCCGCAGGACAGTACGGGTCAGCCGGGCCGCGACCCCGGCGTCCTTGCGGCTGCGGGCACCCAGGCCGGACAGGACCGCGTCCCGGCCGGCGACCGCGGGGCGTACCGATTCCGGGTCGGCGAGGTCGGCACGGAACACCTCCAGGCCCGCACCGGTCACGTCGAGCCGGGCCGGGTCGCGTACCACGGCCGTGACCCGGTGGCCCGCGGCGAGCGCCTGACGGACGACCTCCTGCCCGATTCCTCCGGTGGCGCCGAAGACGGTGAGGTTCATGACCCACTCCTCCGTTGGTGGTACTCACTCACCCTGTTGCCCTCTAGAGTGAGTAAGTACTCACCCACTCGTCAAGAATCCTTGGAGAGGCCATGGGATCCTTGGGCGCCATGCAGCAGAAACCGGCCCGAGCCCGCATCCTCGACGCCGCCCACGAGCTCATGCTCACCGTCGGGCTGGCCCGCGCCACGACCAAGGAGATCGCCAGGGCGGCAGACTGCTCCGAGGCGGCCCTCTACAAGCACTTCACCAGCAAGGAGGAGCTGTTCATAGAGGTCCTCCGCGAACGGCTCCCGGGAGTCGCCCCACTGCTGCGCGCCCTCACCGCCGAGCCGGGCCGGCACACCCTGGAGGAGAACCTCACCGAGATCGCCCGACAGGCGGCCCTGTTCTACGAGCAGAGCTTCCCGATCGTGGCCTCCCTCTACGCCGAGACCCAGCTCAAGAAGCGCCACGACGACGCGATGCGGCAGATGGGCTCGGGCCCGCACATGCCCATCGAGGGCCTCGACGCCTACCTCCGCGCCGAACAGGCCGCAGGCCGGGTCCACCCCGACGCGGACACCTTCGCGGCCGCCTCCCTCCTCCTGGGTGCCTGCGCCCAACGGGCCTTCGCCTACGACGCCACGAGCAACGGCGAACCGCCCCCCGTGGACGACTTCGCCCGACGGCTGGCCCGCACGCTGCTGACAGGAATCGCCGTATGCGGCTGAGACTGCGCCAGTTCCGGCCGGGGACCGGCCCGCACGAGCGCCGGATCGTCCAGCCCTGGCAGCCCCTGCGCCACACCTCCCTGAGCGCCCCCGACCCGATCGGCATGCTGCTGGGCGATCACGACGGCCTGAACCGGCTCGCGGGCCTGTTCTCCTTCGCCGCCTACTCCCGCCACACGATCGTCCACGTGCCCCTGCGCGACGGAGTCCCGCCCGACGAGGGCTGGGGCGAGCCGGTCGACCTCGTCCTGGCCCACCACACCCTCGGACTGCGCCCCGGCCAGTGGCCCGAACTGCGCCAGAAGCTGCGCCACGGCACCCCGCTGACCGTCCGCACCGACGAGGCGCGCACCGCCCGGGACGCCGCTCGGTGGCGCGAACGGTGGGAACGGGCGGACTTCCGTGACGAGTTACGTCATGCCACGCACGCCCGCACGTTCTTCCTCTTCGGCAGCCGGGACGTCTTCGCCGAGACCGCCACCTACTTCGCCCATGCGGCGGGCTGGGGACCGCGCCAGAAGAACGCGGCCAAGGGGTACTCGGCGCTGATGGCGGAGCTCCCGGCGCTGGTCCAGCCACCCGGCGGCGGCCACCCCCTGGACGTCCTGATCTGCTTCAAGTCCTATCCGCCCTACACCCACTTCAAGCGCCCGGGCCACTGAGCCAGTCGTCCACGCCCGCCAGCAGCCGCGCCTTCACGCTCTCCGGCGCCGCCGAGCCCCGGACCGACTGCCGGGCCAGTTCCGCCAGTTCGGCGTCCGAGAAACCGTGGTGCAGGCGGGCGAGCTCGTACTGGGCCGCGAGCCGGGAGCCGAAGAGCAGCGGGTCGTCGGCGCCCAGCGCCATCGGGACGCCCGCCTCGAAGAGCGTGCGCAGCGGCACGTCCTCCGGCTTCTCGTACACGCCCAGCGCCACGTTCGACGCCGGGCACACCTCGCAGGTCACGCCCCGGTCCGCCAGCCGCTTCAGCACCCGCGGGTCCTCCGCCGCGCGCACCCCGTGGCCGATCCGCGAGGCGTGCAGGTCGTCCAGGCAGTCCCGGACCGAGGCCGGGCCGGTCAGCTCGCCGCCGTGCGGGGCCGCGAGCAGGCCGCCGTCCCGGGCGATCGAGAACGCCCGGTCGAAGTCCCGTGCCATGCCCCGCCGCTCGTCGTTGGACAGCCCGAAGCCCACCACGCCCCGGTCGGCGTACCGCACCGCCAGCCGGGCCAGGGTGCGCGCGTCCAACGGGTGCTTCATACGGTTGGCGGCCACCAGCACGCGCATGCCCAGGCCGGTCTCCCGGGACGTCGTGTCCACCGCGTCCAGGATGATCTCGAGGGCCGGGATCAGACCGCCCAGCCTTGGCGCGTACGACGTCGGGTCCACCTGGATCTCCAGCCAGCCCGAGCCGTCCTTCAGATCCTCCTCCGCCGCTTCCCGGACCAGCCGCTGGATGTCCTCCGGCTCTCTGAGGCAGGAGCGCGCCGCGTCGTAGAGCCGCTGGAAGCGGAACCAGCCCCGCTCGTCCGTGGCCCGCAGCTTCGGTGGCTCCCCGCTGGTGAGGGCTTCGGTCAGCGCCTCGGGCAGGCGCACGCCGTGCTTGTCGGCCAGTTCCAGGACGGTCCCCGGCCGCATCGAGCCGGTGAAGTGCAGGTGCAGATGGGCTTTCGGCAGCTCAGATACATCACGTACACACGGGGGGTTCGGGGGGTGCCCCCCTGAAGAGCTCAGCATCCCAGGATCCTGCCGTACGTCGCCGCCGTCCTGGTAGCGGATTCCCCGAACGTGGTCTTGCTCGCACAAAGGGGCGGGGGCACCTCCCGAAGTCGGGAGGTGCCCCCGTGGCGAGAGGCGGACGTCAGTCCTGCGCCTCCGCCAGCAGCTTCTGCATCCGGCTCACGCCCTCGACCAGGTCCTCGTCACCCAGCGCGTAGGACAGCCGCAGATAGCCGGGGGTGCCGAAGGCCTCGCCCGGGACGACCGCGACCTCGGCCTCCTCCAGGATGAGGGCGGCCAGCTCCACCGTGTTCTGCGGGCGCTTGCCCCGGATCTCCTTGCCGAGCAGGGCCTTCACCGACGGGTACGCGTAGAAGGCGCCCTCGGGCTCCGGGCAGAGCACGCCGTCGATCTCGTTGAGCATCCGCACGATGGTCCGGCGGCGCCGGTCGAAGGCCTCGCGCATCTTCTCGACGGCCGACAGGTCGCCGGAGACGGCGGCCAGGGCCGCGACCTGGGCCACGTTCGAGACGTTCGAGGTGGCGTGCGACTGGAGGTTCGTCGCGGCCTTCACCACGTCCTTCGGGCCGATGACCCAGCCCACGCGCCAGCCCGTCATCGCGTACGTCTTCGCGACGCCGTTGACCACGATGCACTTCTCGCGCAGCTCGGGCAGGAGCGCGGGCAGCGAGGTGAACTTCGCGTCGCCGTAGACGAGGTGCTCGTAGATCTCGTCCGTCAGCACCCACAGGCCGTGCTCGACCGCCCAGCGGCCGATCGCCTCGGCCTCCTCGGCGCTGTAGACCGCGCCGGTCGGGTTCGAGGGGGAGACGAAGAGGACGACCTTCGTCTTCTCCGTGCGGGCGGCCTCCAGCTGCTCCACGCTCACCCGGTAGCCGGTCGTCTCGTCCGCGACGACCTCCACCGGCACACCGCCGGCCAGCCGGATCGACTCCGGGTACGTCGTCCAGTACGGCGCCGGGACGATGACCTCGTCGCCCGGGTCGAGGATCGCGGCGAAGGCCTCGTAGATGGCCTGCTTGCCGCCGTTGGTGACCAGGATCTGCGCCGGGTCGACCTCGTAGCCGGAGTCGCGCAGCGTCTTCGCGGCGATCGCGGCCTTCAGCTCGGGCAGACCGCCGGCCGGGGTGTAGCGGTGGTACTTGGGGTTCTTGCAGGCCTCGACGGCCGCCTCGACGATGTAGTCCGGGGTCGGGAAGTCGGGCTCACCCGCGCCGAAGCCGATCACCGGACGCCCGGCGGCCTTGAGGGCCTTGGCCTTGGCGTCCACGGCGAGGGTGGCGGACTCGGAGATCGCGCCGACTCGGGCGGAGACCCGGCGCTCGGTGGGAGGGGTTGCAGCGCTCATGGAGCCATCGTTTCAGACCGGAAACCTGCCCGGCACGCGGGTTTCACCCACTGAACAGGATCGTGCCGACCCGTGAACAAGGGTCCGAATCCGAACCCGGGTCAGGACGATCTTCCGGTCGGACAGCCCGTACGGGCACTTTCTGTTCGACGCCGGGCCCGCGACCACGTACACTCTCACCTCGTTGGCCTCCAGCAGCCGCGGCTCAGCCGGTGCACACCGAGCACCCGGTCGGATGCGGTACGTTGGGGAACGCACAAAGGGTCGTAGCTCAATTGGTAGAGCACCGGTCTCCAAAACCGGCGGTTGGGGGTTCAAGTCCCTCCGGCCCTGCTACACACACCGCCAGGATGTGTGCGCATGTACGTACAGCATTGCACCGCCGTGCGGCTCAGGAACCGGGCGCGGCACGGCCACGACCCGGGATCAGGTGAGGACGAATGACGGACGCCGTGGGCTCCATCGACACGCCTGACGCGGATGAGGTGCAGGAGACCAAGAAGGCCCGCAAGGGCGGCAAGCGCGCCAAGAAGGGCCCGCTGAAGCGTCTCGCGACCTTCTACCGCCAGATCATCGCGGAACTCCGCAAGGTCGTCTGGCCGACGCGTAACCAGCTGACGTCGTACACCACCGTGGTGATCTTCTTCGTCGCCATCATGATCGCGCTGGTGACCGTGATTGACTATGGGCTCAACCACGCTGCCAAGTACGTCTTCGGCTGAGCCAAGAGCGAAGGGCGCCGTGGTACCGGCGCCCGTTTTCGCATGTTCCACCCCTATGTATCCAGGAAGAAGCAGCCATCGTGTCTGACCCGAACCTGAACGACGCCACCGAGCCTCGCGAGAGTGCCGCCGAGACGGTGGACGACGAGCTCGACATCGTCGAGGGCGCGGATGAGCAGGACGAGTTCGAGGCTGCGGAAGCCGCGCTGGGTGAGGCTGCCGAGGAAGCCGCCCTGCACATCGAGGATGAATCCGACGAGTCCGCCGAGGACGAGGACGAGGACGAGTCCGACGCCCTGGCCGCGGCCGACGAGGTCGAGGAAGAGCCCGCCGAGCCGGTCGACCCGATCGAGGCCCTCCGCGAGGAACTGCGCACCCTGCCCGGCGAGTGGTACGTCATCCACACCTACGCCGGTTACGAGAACCGCGTGAAGACCAACCTGGAGCAGCGGGCCGTCTCGCTGAACGTCGAGGACTACATCTTCCAGGCCGAGGTGCCGCAGGAAGAGGTCGTCCAGATCAAGAACGGCGACCGCAAGACGATCAAGCAGAACAAGCTGCCGGGTTACGTCCTGGTCCGCATGGACCTGACCAACGAGTCCTGGGGCGTCGTCCGCAACACCCCGGGCGTCACCGGCTTCGTCGGCAACGCCTACGACCCCTACCCGCTGACGCTGGACGAGATCGTCAAGATGCTCGCCCCGGAGGCGGAGGAGAAGGCCGCCCGCGAGGCCGCCGAGGCCGAGGGCAAGCCGGCGCCGCAGCGCAAGGTCGAGGTCCAGGTCCTGGACTTCGAGGTCGGCGACTCGGTCACCGTCACCGACGGCCCGTTCGCCACGCTCCAGGCGACCATCAACGAGATCAACCCCGACTCCAAGAAGGTCAAGGGCCTGGTGGAGATCTTCGGCCGCGAGACGCCGGTCGAGCTCTCCTTCGACCAGATCCAGAAGAACTAGGTCTGCCAGAACCAGGCCAACGTGCCTCCGACAGAGCCCCTGAACAGCGGTTTCCCGTTGGGCAGGGGCCCTGTCGCGTCGCGGGGGAGCCATGGCGGGCACATCAGCTGATCACCGCTTCGTCGTGCGTCCCTCGCACGTCATCGGGATCGGCTCGGTGCTGGGGGCGCTCGCCCTCCTCGAGCGCCGGCGGGGGACGTGATCAGGCCGCCAGTACGTGCTGTGTCATGCCCCGCCGGGATCGGAGCGGTGACGGCCGAGGTGGCCGCCGCGCGGCGCCCCGCGCCCTCGGGCTACGATGCGGACAGGTGTGACTACACGCCGCAGATCTGCACCGTCACGCCTGGATGGTTCTCCTGGTGACGGCGGCGCACACACCGCTTCCGCGCAGGTCGGGCGAACGCTCGACGGTCGTTTGACCTGCGCGGTTTTTGGCCGCACATCAATACCCGCTATCGTTGTGCGGTATGCCTGCATCCGGGTGGTCCCTGGAAGCGGGCAGGACCCGAACCGAAAGGACCCGGAGAGCTATGCCTCCCAAGAAGAAGAAGGTCACGGGGCTCATCAAGCTCCAGATCCAGGCCGGTGCCGCCAACCCGGCCCCGCCGGTCGGCCCGGCGCTGGGTCAGCACGGCGTCAACATCATGGAGTTCTGCAAGGCCTACAACGCCGCGACCGAGTCGCAGCGTGGCTGGGTCATCCCGGTGGAGATCACGGTCTACGAGGACCGTTCCTTCACCTTCGTGACCAAGACGCCGCCGGCCGCGAAGATGATCCTCAAGGCCGCGGGCATCGAGAAGGGCTCCGGCGAGCCGCACAAGACCAAGGTCGCCAAGATCACCCAGGCGCAGGTCCGCGAGATCGCCCAGACCAAGCTGCCCGACCTCAACGCGAACGACCTGGACGCCGCGGCGAAGATCATCGCCGGTACCGCGCGCTCCATGGGCGTCACGGTCGAGGGCTGATTCCCACCCCGTTGTAGTCATGCGGCCGTAGCCGGTCGCACGTGGCAGGGCCTGCTCGGCCCGTACCACGACTCCTTTCAGAACACACAGGAGCAGTTGTGAGCAAGCGCAGCAAGGCCCTCCGCGCTGCGGACGCCAAGATCGACCGGGAGAAGCTCTACGCCCCGCTCGAGGCCGTCCGTCTCGCCAAGGAGACCTCCACGACCAAGTTCGACGGCACCGTCGAGGTCGCCTTCCGTCTGGGTGTCGACCCGCGCAAGGCCGACCAGATGGTCCGTGGCACCGTGAACCTTCCGCACGGCACCGGTAAGACCGCCCGGGTCCTGGTCTTCGCGACCGGTGACCGTGCCGAGGCCGCGCGTGCCGCGGGCGCCGACATCGTCGGTGCCGACGAGCTGATCGACGAGGTCTCGAAGGGCCGTCTGGACTTCGACGCCGTCGTCGCCACCCCGGACCTCATGGGCAAGGTCGGCCGCCTCGGCCGCGTCCTCGGCCCGCGTGGTCTGATGCCGAACCCGAAGACCGGCACCGTCACCCCCGACGTCGCCAAGGCCGTCACCGACATCAAGGGCGGCAAGATCGAGTTCCGCGTCGACAAGCACTCGAACCTGCACTTCATCATCGGCAAGTCGTCCTTCGACGACGCCAAGCTGGTGGAGAACTACGGCGCCGCGCTGGAGGAGATCCTCCGTCTGAAGCCGTCCGCCGCCAAGGGTCGCTACATCAAGAAGGCCGCCATCACCACCACGATGGGCCCCGGCATCCCCGTCGACCCGAACCGCACCCGCAACCTCCTCGTCGAGGAGGACCCGGCCGCCGTCTGAGCCTCGCGCTCACCCCGGTAGCCGCGTCAGCGACGTGACAAAAAAGGGCGGGCCCCGCAACCTTCCGAGGTGCGGGGCCCGTCCTTTCTTTGTGCGACCTTCCGTACGACTGTCAGTGGCCTGGGTTACGGTGCAGGCACACAACTCGCTTAGGGGTGGGACGAGATGAAGAGCACGACCGTGCGCCGGGTGACCCTTTCCGCCGCGGTGCTGACCGCGCTCACCGGGGTGGCCGCCTGCGGCACCGACGACGGGAACTCCGGAAAGGGCGACAAGGCGGGCGGCAACGGCATCACGCACCTCAGCCCCATCGCCGCCCTGCGTTCCGCCGAGAAGTCCACCGACAAGGCCGACTCGGCCAAGGTCCGCTCCACCACGACCATCGGCGGCATGATGTCCATGAAGGCCGACGGCGCCCTCTCCTGGGGCGACGGCATGCGGGGCGACCTCACCATCACGTACACCGGCGGCCAGATGGCCGACGCGATGCGCAAGGCCGGCACGACGTCGATGGAGGCCCGCTATCTGCCGGACGCCTACTACGCGAAGATGAGCGAGAAGTTCGCCGCGTCGTTCGGCGGCAAGCACTGGATCAGGTACGCGTACGACGACCTCGCCAAGCTCGCCGGCGGGTCGGGCGCCTACCTCAAGGACCAGATGCAGAACACCACGCCGAACCAGTCGGTGAAGATGCTGCTGGCCTCCGGCGACGTGAAGAAGGTCGGCGAGGAGAAGGTGGCCGGTGTGCAGACCACGCACTACTCGGGCACGGTGAACGTCGCCGACCTCGCCGGCAAGAGCAGCAACCTCAGCGCCTCCCAGCTCGCCGACCTGAAGAAGCAGCTCAGCCAGGCGGGCGTCACCACGGACACCGTGGACATCTGGGTCAACGACCAGAACCTGCTGGTCAAGAAGGTCGAGAAGGCGGACATGACGACCGGCCTGATGACCAGTACGGCGTACTACACCGACTACGGCGTGAAGGTCTCCGCCGAGGAGCCCCCGGCCAGTGACACCAAGGACTTCAAGGACCTCATGAAGTCCTCCGGGACCGTGGCGGGCAGCGGCACCACGTCCTGACCCGCACTCCGTGAGACCGTCCGCGGGCGCCGCCGCGCTCGCCGCCTACTGCGGGCCGGGGCGCCGTCGGCTGTACCCGGGGGGAACGGCCCGTCGGCGGCCCGGGCGACGCCCGCCGCGGCCGTCGCCCGGGTCGCCGAGAAGACCGGCGTGCTCACCTCCCTGCGCTACCGGGCGACCGGTCGCATACCGAGGGAGGGCCGCAGCCGGAACCCGGCCCGGGAGACCGCCTTCCTGACCGCCGCGAAGCACGTGAAGGACGCCGGCACCGAGACCGTCGACGGCGTACGCACCACCCACTACACCGGCACGGCCGGCCTCGACGCGATCGAGGCCGAGATAAAGCCCGGCAGGAGCCTCAGGCCGTACCGGACGACGGGTGTGGACGAGCTCACCCTGGATCTGTGGGTCGGCTCCGACGACCGCGCCCGGCAGGTGCGGCTGCGGGGCAGGGGACGCCATGGCGAACTCGACCTCACCCTCGCCTTCCTCGCCTACGACGAGCGGGTGGGTGACGGTCGAGGCCCCGGCCGCCTCCGACACCCCGGACCTCACCAAGCGGCTCAAGCCGGCCAAGGGCTGACCACGCGGAGGAGGACGGGCCGGGGCGAACGGATCCGAACGGGCGGATTTGCTTGGCCGTGGCCCGTTCACGTACTCTCCTACAGAAGCCAAAGACCGCTGGTCGTTGCCGTGCACTCGCAGGAGGGCGCGGTGGCCGAAGGATCCGCTGAAATGCGGGCGACCCGCGCAGGTGACCGTGGAAGAACTCCCGGAGCAGGTGCGTCCCCGCTCATGCGACCGGTCGAGTCCGCCCCGTGCGCCTGCGCCGGGGCGTTTCGTTTTCCCCAGTCCTCCTTCGGGTCCGCGCGGTCCGAATCACCCGGAAGGAGGCCGAGGCTCTATGGCGAGGCCCGACAAGGCTGCCGCAGTGTCCGAGTTGACGGAGCAGTTCCGCAACTCCAGCGCTGCCGTGCTGACCGAGTACCGCGGTCTCACCGTGGCGCAGCTCAAGACGCTGCGCCGGTCGCTCGGTGAGAACGCCCAGTACGCCGTGGTGAAGAACACGCTGACCAAGATTGCGGCCAACGAGGCCGGGATCACCACGCTGGACGACCTGTTCAACGGTCCGACGGCTGTCGCCTTCGTCACCGGTGACCCGGTGGAGTCGGCGAAGGGTCTCCGTGACTTCGCCAAGGACAATCCGAATCTCGTCATCAAGGGCGGTGTCCTTGACGGCAAGGCGCTGTCCGCCGACGAGATCAAGAAGCTTGCGGACCTCGAGTCCCGCGAGGTTCTGCTCGCCAAGCTGGCGGGTGCCATGAAGGGCAAGCAGTCGCAGACCGCTTCGCTGTTCAAGGCGCTTCCCTCGAAGCTCGTCCGCACCGTGGACGCCCTTCGCGCCAAGCAGGACGAGCAGGGCGGTGCCGAGTAATTCGGCTCGCTTTCTGACCCCGGCCGCATGAGTCGGCAGAGGTCGCAGCGGGCCAACGTACGCCCGCCACTCATGTACATCCGGCACCAGCCGAATTAGTGGAAGGATCGCCCATCATGGCGAAGCTCAGCCAGGAAGACCTGCTCGCGCAGTTCGAGGAGATGACCCTCATCGAGCTCTCCGAGTTCGTGAAGGCCTTCGAGGACAAGTTCGACGTCACCGCCGCCGCCGCGGTCGCCGCCGTCGCCCCGGGCGCCCCGGGTGCCCCGGCCGCCGCCGAGGTCGAGGAGAAGGACGAGTTCGACGTCGTCCTCACCGGTGCCGGCGACAAGAAGATCCAGGTCATCAAGGTCGTGCGTGAGCTGACCTCCCTGGGCCTGAAGGAGGCCAAGGACCTCGTGGACGGCGCCCCGAAGCCCGTTCTCGAGAAGGTCGCCAAGGACGCCGCGGAGAAGGCCGCCGAGGCCCTCAAGGGTGCCGGCGCCTCCGTCGAGGTCAAGTAACACCTTCGCGGTCGGCAAGACCGTAGCGACGGCCGAAACAGTCCCGTAGGGCTGTAACGGTCACGCACCGAAGAGCGATCATCCATCCGGGTGGTCGCTCTTCCGCGTTTTACGGGGTCCGGCCACGGTTACCTTGCACCTGCGATGGTGAGGGGTAAGGTGATCTTCGTCTTGTCCCCGGGTACCCCGGTTCGGGCCAGGGGGGCCTTGACGAACCGCACGCAGCGCGCAATTCTCAGGACGCGTCGTCACAAGGATCCGAATCCGAGGCATGGATCGACGGCGAAGAGGGCAGTATCAACGTGCGTTGAGGGCAGGCATGCCGAGGGCGTTGGGAAGAGCGGTGAGCACGGCGAGGGTCTCGAGAAACCCGCACTGGACATCAGTGGGCCAAGTGGCTACACTGACCCTTTGCGCTGCCTGTTAGCTGTCCCCTGCCCGTCACCAGGGGTCTGCCCTCACTCGAGCATCGACGACGAACGTTCCCTGACCTGGCCCTTTGGCCAAATGGGCACTGTCTGTCTCTATGCGTGGGAGAGGGGCCGGTACGCGCGTAGTGAGTCCGAGCCCTCGGAAGGACCCCCTCTTGGCCGCCTCGCGCAACGCCTCGACCGCGAATACGAACAACGGCGCCAGCACCGCCCCGCTGCGCATTTCCTTTGCAAAGATCAAGGAGCCTCTCGAGGTTCCGAACCTGCTCGCGCTGCAGACCGAGAGCTTTGACTGGCTGCTCGGTAACACCGCTTGGCAGAGTCGGGTCGAGGAGGCTCTGGAGAACGGTCAGGACGTCCCCACCAAGTCCGGCCTCGAGGAAATCTTCGAGGAGATCTCCCCGATCGAGGACTTCTCCGGGTCGATGTCGCTGACCTTCCGCGACCACCGCTTCGAGCCGCCGAAGAACTCGATCGACGAGTGCAAGGAGCGCGACTTCACGTACGCCGCGCCCCTCTTCGTGACGGCCGAGTTCACCAACAACGAGACCGGCGAGATCAAGTCCCAGACCGTCTTCATGGGCGACTTCCCGCTCATGACGAACAAGGGCACCTTCGTCATCAACGGCACCGAGCGTGTCGTGGTGTCGCAGCTGGTCCGTTCGCCGGGTGTCTACTTCGACTCCAGCATCGACAAGACGTCCGACAAGGACATCTTCTCGGCCAAGATCATCCCCTCCCGGGGTGCCTGGCTGGAGATGGAGATCGACAAGCGCGACATGGTCGGTGTCCGCATCGACCGAAAGCGCAAGCAGTCCGTGACCGTCCTCCTGAAGGCGCTCGGCTGGACGACCGAGCAGATCCTTGAAGAGTTCGGCGAGTACGAGTCCATGCGCGCCACCCTGGAGAAGGACCACACCCAGGGCCAGGACGACGCGCTGCTCGACATCTACCGCAAGCTGCGCCCGGGCGAGCCCCCCACGCGCGAGGCCGCGCAGACGCTCCTTGAGAACCTCTACTTCAACCCCAAGCGCTACGACCTCGCCAAGGTCGGCCGCTACAAGGTCAACAAGAAGCTGGGTGCGGACGCTCCGCTCGACGCGGGTGTCCTGACCGTCGAGGACGTCATCTCGACGATCAAGTACCTGGTGAAGCTGCACGCCGGCGAGACCGAGACGAGCGCCGACAA
The DNA here is from genome assembly GCF_053611185.1 of Streptomyces sp. NPDC054834. Taxonomy (NCBI): domain Bacteria; kingdom Bacillati; phylum Actinomycetota; class Actinomycetes; order Kitasatosporales; family Streptomycetaceae; genus Streptomyces; species Streptomyces sp. NPDC054834. The sequence continues at coordinate 41,111 of NZ_JBSGZV010000004.1, forward strand.
CGGTCAGACGATCGTCGTCGAGACCGACGACATCGACCACTTCGGCAACCGTCGTCTGCGCAGCGTCGGCGAGCTCATCCAGAACCAGGTCCGTACGGGTCTGGCCCGTATGGAGCGCGTCGTGCGTGAGCGCATGACCACGCAGGACGTCGAGGCGATCACGCCGCAGACCCTGATCAACATCCGGCCGGTCGTCGCCTCCATCAAGGAGTTCTTCGGCACCAGCCAGCTGTCCCAGTTCATGGACCAGAACAACCCGCTGTCCGGGCTGACGCACAAGCGTCGTCTGTCCGCGCTCGGCCCGGGTGGTCTCTCCCGTGAGCGGGCCGGCTTCGAGGTCCGTGACGTGCACCCCTCGCACTACGGCCGCATGTGCCCGATCGAGACGCCGGAAGGCCCGAACATCGGTCTGATCGGTTCGCTCGCCTCGTACGGCCGGGTCAACGCGTTCGGTTTCGTCGAGACGCCGTACCGCAAGGTCGTCGACGGCCAGGTCACCGACGAGGTGGACTACCTGACCGCCGACGAAGAGGACCGATTCGTCATCGCGCAGGCCAACGCCATCCTCAACGACGACCTGCGGTTCACCGAGAACCGCGTCCTGGTCCGCCGTCGTGGTGGTGAGGTCGACTACGTCGCCGGTGACGACGTGGACTACATGGACGTCTCGCCGCGCCAGATGGTGTCGGTCGCGACCGCCATGATCCCGTTCCTCGAGCACGACGACGCCAACCGTGCCCTCATGGGCGCGAACATGATGCGTCAGGCCGTGCCGCTGATCAAGTCCGAGTCCCCGCTCGTCGGCACCGGCATGGAGTACCGCTCCGCCGTCGACGCCGGCGACGTGGTCAAGGCCGAGAAGGCGGGTGTGGTCCAGGAGGTCTCCGCCGACTACATCACCACCGCCAACGACGACGGCACGTACATCACGTACCGCCTGGCCAAGTTCGCCCGCTCCAACCAGGGCACCTCGGTCAACCAGAAGGTCATCGTCAACGAGGGCGACCGGATCATCGAGGGCCAGGTCCTCGCCGACGGTCCGGCCACCCAGCACGGCGAGATGGCGCTGGGCAAGAACCTGCTCGTGGCGTTCATGCCGTGGGAGGGTCACAACTACGAGGACGCGATCATCCTGTCGCAGCGCCTCGTGCAGGACGACGTCCTCTCCTCGATCCACATCGAGGAGCACGAGGTCGACGCCCGTGACACCAAGCTCGGCCCCGAGGAGATCACCCGGGACATCCCGAACGTCTCCGAGGAGGTCCTCGCCGACCTCGACGAGCGCGGCATCATCCGCATCGGCGCCGAGGTCATCGCCGGCGACATCCTCGTCGGCAAGGTGACCCCGAAGGGCGAGACCGAGCTGACCCCCGAGGAGCGCCTGCTGCGCGCGATCTTCGGTGAGAAGGCCCGTGAGGTCCGTGACACCTCGCTGAAGGTGCCGCACGGCGAGACCGGCAAGGTCATCGGCGTACGCGTCTTCGACCGCGAGGAGGGCGACGAGCTTCCCCCCGGTGTGAACCAGCTGGTGCGCGTCTACGTCGCGCAGAAGCGCAAGATCACCGACGGTGACAAGCTCGCCGGCCGCCACGGCAACAAGGGTGTCATCTCCAAGATCCTGCCCATCGAGGACATGCCGTTCCTCGAGGACGGGACCCCGGTCGACATCATCCTCAACCCGCTCGGTGTGCCGTCCCGAATGAACCCGGGACAGGTCCTGGAGATCCACCTCGGCTGGCTCGCCAGCCGCGGCTGGGACGTCTCCGGTCTGGCCGACGAGTGGGCGCAGCGCCTCCAGGCCATCGGCGCCGACAGTGTCCAGCCGGGCACCAACGTCGCCACCCCGGTCTTCGACGGCGCCCGTGAGGACGAGCTGGCGGGTCTGCTCCAGCACACCATCCCGAACCGCGACGGCGAGCGCATGGTGCTCCCGTCCGGCAAGGCGCGGCTGTTCGACGGCCGTAGCGGTGAGCCGTTCCCGGACCCGATCTCGGTCGGCTACATGTACATCCTGAAGCTGCACCACCTGGTCGACGACAAGCTGCACGCCCGCTCGACCGGCCCGTACTCGATGATCACCCAGCAGCCGCTGGGTGGTAAGGCCCAGTTCGGTGGCCAGCGGTTCGGCGAGATGGAGGTGTGGGCGCTGGAGGCATACGGCGCCGCTTACGCCCTCCAGGAGCTGCTGACCATCAAGTCCGACGACGTCACCGGCCGCGTGAAGGTCTACGAGGCCATCGTCAAGGGCGAGAACATCCCCGAGCCCGGCATCCCCGAGTCCTTCAAGGTGCTCATCAAGGAGATGCAGTCGCTCTGCCTGAACGTGGAGGTGCTGTCCAGCGACGGTATGTCCATCGAAATGCGTGACACCGACGAGGATGTCTTCCGCGCTGCGGAGGAGCTCGGCATCGACCTGTCCCGGCGCGAGCCGAGCAGCGTCGAAGAGGTCTGACGGGAGTCCGGCGGGGCCCTCACCCACAGGGCCCCGCCGACCCCCAGGCCCCCGTATCAGACCAAAGACTTTCGACCCTGAGAGGGATTGACGCATAGTGCTCGACGTCAACTTCTTCGACGAGCTCCGGATCGGCCTGGCCACCGCTGACGACATCCGTCAGTGGAGCCACGGCGAGGTCAAGAAGCCCGAGACCATCAACTACCGCACCCTCAAGCCGGAAAAGGACGGGCTCTTCTGCGAGAAGATCTTCGGCCCCACCCGGGACTGGGAGTGCTACTGCGGCAAGTACAAGCGCGTCCGCTTCAAGGGCATCATCTGTGAGCGCTGTGGCGTCGAGGTCACGCGCGCCAAGGTGCGCCGTGAGCGGATGGGCCACATCGAGCTCGCCGCGCCCGTCACGCACATCTGGTACTTCAAGGGTGTCCCGAGCCGGCTGGGCTATCTGCTCGACCTGGCTCCCAAGGACCTCGAGAAGGTCATCTACTTCGCCGCGTACATGATCACGTACGTCGACGAGGAGCGCCGTACCCGCGACCTGCCCTCCCTGGAGGCGCATGTCTCCGTGGAGCGCCAGCAGGTCGAGAACCGTCGCGACGCCGACCTCGAGGCCCGCGCCAAGAAGCTCGAGTCCGACCTGGCCGAGCTCGAGGCCGAGGGCGCCAAGGCCGACGTGCGCCGCAAGGTGCGCGAGGGTGCCGAGCGCGAGATGAAGCAGCTGCGCGACCGTTCGCAGCGCGAGATCGACCGCCTCGACGAGGTGTGGACCCGGTTCAAGAACCTCAAGGTCCAGGACCTCGAGGGCGACGAGCTGCTCTACCGCGAGCTGCGTGACCGCTTCGGCACGTACTTCGACGGCTCGATGGGTGCCGCGGCGCTTCAGAAGCGCCTGGAGTCCTTCGACCTCGACGAGGAGGCCGAGCGTCTCCGCGAGATCATCCGTACCGGCAAGGGCCAGAAGAAGACCCGTGCGCTCAAGCGCCTGAAGGTCGTCTCCGCGTTCCTGCAGACCAGCAACAGCCCCAAGGGCATGGTGCTCGACTGCGTGCCGGTCATCCCGCCGGACCTGCGTCCGATGGTGCAGCTGGACGGTGGCCGCTTCGCGACCTCCGACCTGAACGACCTGTACCGCCGTGTGATCAACCGCAACAACCGACTGAAGCGCCTTCTCGACCTCGGTGCGCCCGAGATCATCGTGAACAACGAGAAGCGCATGCTCCAGGAGGCCGTCGACGCGCTGTTCGACAACGGCCGTCGTGGCCGCCCCGTCACGGGCCCCGGCAACCGTCCGCTGAAGTCCCTCAGCGACATGCTGAAGGGTAAGCAGGGCCGCTTCCGTCAGAACCTGCTCGGTAAGCGTGTGGACTACTCCGCGCGTTCCGTGATCGTCGTCGGTCCGCAGCTGAAGCTGCACCAGTGCGGTCTGCCCAAGGCGATGGCGCTGGAGCTCTTCAAGCCGTTCGTGATGAAGCGCCTGGTCGACCTGAACCACGCGCAGAACATCAAGTCGGCGAAGCGCATGGTGGAGCGCGGCCGTACGGTCGTGTACGACGTCCTCGAAGAGGTCATCGCCGAGCACCCGGTTCTGCTGAACCGTGCTCCCACCCTGCACCGCCTCGGCATCCAGGCCTTCGAGCCGCAGCTGGTCGAGGGCAAGGCCATCCAGATCCACCCGCTCGTCTGCACCGCGTTCAACGCGGACTTCGACGGTGACCAGATGGCCGTGCACCTGCCGCTGTCCGCGGAGGCGCAGGCCGAGGCCCGCATCCTGATGCTGTCCTCGAACAACATCCTCAAGCCGGCCGACGGCCGTCCGGTGACGATGCCGACCCAGGACATGGTCCTCGGTACGTTCTTCCTCACCACCGACGCCGAGGGCCGCGGGGTCAAGGGCGAGGGCCGCTCCTTCGCGTCCGTCGCCGAGGCGATCATGGCGTTCGACGCCGGGGAGCTCTCGCTCCAGGCGCCGGTCGACATCCGCTTCCCGGTGGGCACCATCCCGCCGCGCGGCTGGACCCCGTCGGCCCACGAGGAGGGCGCTGCATCCGACAGCACTGCGGCCAACAGCGGCTCCACCGCGGGCGAGTGGCAGCAGGGTGACCCGTTCCGTCTGAAGACCACGCTCGGCCGTGCGCTCTTCAACGAGCTGCTGCCCGAGGACTACCCGTTCGTCGACTACGAGGTCGGCAAGAAGCAGCTCTCCGAGATCGTCAACGACCTCGCCGAGCGCTACCCGAAGGTCATCGTGGCGGCGACGCTCGACAACCTGAAGGCGGCCGGCTTCTACTGGGCCACCCGTTCCGGCGTCACAGTCGCCATCTCCGACGTCGTCGTTCCCGAGGCGAAGAAGGAGATCGTCAAGGGCTACGAGGCGCAGGACGAGAAGGTCCAGAAGCAGTACGAGCGCGGTCTGATCACCAAGGACGAGCGCACGCAGGAGCTCATCGCGATCTGGACCAAGGCGACCAACGAGGTCGCCGAGGCGATGAACGACAACTTCCCGAAGACCAACCCGATCTTCATGATGGTGAACTCGGGTGCACGAGGCAACATGATGCAGATGCGTCAGATCGCCGGTATGCGTGGTCTGGTGTCGAACGCGAAGAACGAGACGATCCCGCGGCCCATCAAGGCGTCGTTCCGTGAGGGCCTGTCCGTGCTGGAGTACTTCATCTCCACGCACGGTGCCCGTAAGGGTCTGGCGGACACCGCTCTGCGTACCGCCGACTCGGGTTACCTCACCCGTCGTCTGGTCGACGTCTCCCAGGACGTCATCATCCGCGAGGAGGACTGCGGCACCGAGCGCGGCCTCAAGCTCCACATCGCGGAGGTCGGCGCGGACGGCGTGCTGCGCAAGGCGGAGAACGTCGAGACGTCCGTGTACGCGCGCTGCCTCGCCGAGGACATCGTGGTCGACGGTCAGGTCCTGGCCCCGGCCGGCACCGACCTCGGTGACGTCCTCATCGAGGAGCTCGTGGCCCGTGGCGTCGCGGAGGTCAAGACCCGCTCGGTCCTGACCTGCGAGTCCGCCGTCGGCACCTGCGCGATGTGCTACGGCCGTTCGCTGGCCACCGGCAAGCTGGTCGACATCGGTGAGGCGGTCGGCATCATCGCCGCCCAGTCCATCGGTGAGCCCGGTACCCAGCTGACGATGCGTACCTTCCACACCGGTGGTGTGGCCGGTGACGACATCACCCAGGGTCTGCCGCGTGTCGTCGAGCTCTTCGAGGCCCGTACCCCGAAGGGTGTCGCCCCGATCTCCGAGGCCCAGGGCCGCGTGCGGATCGAGGAGACCGAGAAGACCAAGAAGATCGTCATCACGCCGGACGACGGCAGCGACGAGACGGCGTTCCCGATCTCGAAGCGCGCCCGACTCCTGGTCAGCGAGGGCGAGCACGTCCAGGTGGGCCAGAAGCTCACCGTGGGTGCCACCAACCCGCACGACGTGCTGCGCATCCTGGGTCAGCGTGCCGTCCAGGTCCACCTGGTCGGCGAGGTCCAGAAGGTGTACAACTCGCAGGGTGTGTCGATCCACGACAAGCACATCGAGATCATCATCCGGCAGATGCTGCGCCGTGTGACGATCATCGAGTCCGGCGACGCCGAGCTGCTGCCCGGCGAGCTGGTCGAGCGCTCGAAGTTCGAGCACGAGAACCGTCGTGTGGTCCAGGAGGGCGGTCACCCGGCCTCCGGTCGTCCGCAGCTCATGGGTATCACCAAGGCCTCGCTGGCGACCGAGTCCTGGCTGTCGGCGGCGTCCTTCCAGGAGACGACCAGGGTCCTCACGGACGCGGCGATCAACGCCAAGTCCGACTCCCTGATCGGCCTCAAGGAGAACGTCATCATCGGTAAGCTCATCCCGGCCGGTACGGGTCTGTCCCGCTACCGCAACATCCGGGTCGAGCCGACCGAGGAGGCCAAGGCCGCGATGTACTCGGCCGTCGGCTACGACGACATCGACTACTCGCCGTTCGGCACGGGCTCCGGCCAGGCCGTTCCGCTGGAGGACTACGACTACGGTCCGTACAACCAGTAAGGCGTACGTCCACTGAAGGGCGGTCACCCCACGGGGTGGCCGCCCTTCGGCGTTGTCCGGTGTTCTTTCGAGTGATCGTGCCGTGTCGGTGAGCCGCGCCGAGAGCTCCTGGTGACCGGTGTGCCAGGTTTGACGTCATGACGTCTGCTGTTGCTCGTGGCCTTGCCGCGGTCGTGGTGGTCGCCACGTTGGCGGGTGTGGCGGGCTGCAAGGACAAGAAATCGAACAGCGGCGTGGCGGGGCGGTCCACTGCGAAGGCGACCGGAGCCGAGGCCACGATGACGTCCCTGTTCCCGGGCCGCAGCCCCGACGAGCAAGGCGGGTCGGCGATGCACCTGCCCTCGGGAACGGTGGGCGAGTCGGTGGGCGGGAAGGTGGCGTTCGTCAACACCACCGACCAGCCCATGACCATCAACAGCATCACCGCCACCAGTGACAACGGGCAGGCCGTGATCGCTCAGGACGCCTGCACCCACGTCAAAGTGCTGCCCGGCGACAGCTGCGAGGTCGTACTCCAGCACATCGCCTCGGATCCGGGGCGGTTCACAGTGGCCCTGACCGCCAGGACCGACCAGGGCCCCACCTTCGCCGCGCGTTTCATCGGGGAGGCGGTCGGGCCCGGGACGACCAGCCCGGACACTTCGGTGTCCACGACCACCCCGGGGCCCACGACGCCGTCCCCGCCCACGACGATCTCGCCCTCGCTCTCGCCCTCCCCCTCGACCTCTCCCTCGCCCACGACTTCGGTCCCGGGGCCCACCGACTCCCTGACCACGCCGACGCCCCAGCCCGACGCGACGGAGACTCCCACCGCCGGTATCACCTGAGTGTCGCGGCCTGCTCACCACGGAGCTCCACCCAGACGTTGCCGTCGTCGGGCAGCACCACCACGATGCGGTCCGTGTAGTGCGAGGCCCAGGAGACCAGATAGAAGCGCTTGGGGGCCTTCGCGAGGATGCGAAACCCGATGTACTGGTACCGGTACGGTCCGCTCCCGCTGCCCTTGTCCTCGACAGTGATCTGCGAGGCGTTGTGGGCCAGGCGCACTCGCGAGTGGAGCACCACGCTCAGGCTGTGCCGGTAGCCTCCCTCGGCTTCGCGGATGGCTTTGTCCCGCCCCGCCGCCACCGTGTACTGCGTCGTCTGGAGGAACAGGCTCATCGTCAGCAACCCGATGAGCACGGCGCCGGTGACCAGCCACAGCCGCTCACCTCCGGGGGACTGCCCGGCGCGCGGGGTCCCGCTCCGAGCCAGGTGCAGCTGGATGGCGAAGATGGCCAGCGTGGCGCCCCCGGCGACGATCAACGGCGAGAGGAAGTCCAGCCACCGGCCTCCCGGCAGCGGGGACAGCAGATGCGCCCAGAAGACCGGGAAACCCAGCACCGCCATGACCACGCCGGTGACGAACAGCCAGCGGCTCATGCCGCGGCGCAGGGCGGCGTGCTCAGGCGCGGCCAGGCGCCGTCCGAGCCAGGCGAGCGTCAGCAGGGTGACCAGCCCGACGGCCAGCAGGCACCACAGGGGGAAGAAGATCGGGCCCGTCGCCTTGGCCGCCATGCTCTGGTAGGACAACTGGAGATCGTCGGCGGGCACCCCGAGGGTGGAGTAGTACTCCTGGGTGTAGGTGCTGCCGACGTAGTAGAGCAGGCCGACGGCGACGGTCCCGGGGGCCGCGATGTACGCCGCCATGTCGAGGAGCGCCGGCTTCCGGGGGGTCGGAGGCGGCTCCTGCGGTGCGGGCATGGCCCCAGTGTGTTCGCCGGGGGCCAGGCCCGCACGCGTGACGGCTCCGCTTGTATGACGCCCGTCTGACGGACCAGGTCAGCCGTACTGCTGGAGGTACGGCTGTAGATGGTGCAGCCGCGTGTGGTGATCCGGATGCGAGGACAGCAGCTTGGCCAGGGCGCTCTCCTCGACGGGGACGCCGCCGTTGAGCGCGGTGATCGCGGCCTTCTCCTGCTCCTCCTGCTGGTGCAGCTTGTGCAGTACGCCGACCAGCATGGGCGCGAAACCGAGCGCGGCCGCGTGTTCGTCGGCGCGCAGCTCGGAGCGGCGGCCGACGGCTGCGAGCGCGTACGGCACGCCGAGGATCAGCAGCGGCAGACCGTACAGCGTGCTGATGGTCGCCATGGCGAGGCCGCCGACGCCCAGTACGACGAAGGCGACACCGAAGCAGCCGAAGGCCTTGGAGACGTGGAAGGCGACGGAGGAGACGGCCTTCAGGACCCGCCAGGCGACGCGGCCGGGCAGCGCGTACCAGTAGCCGAGCAGCCCCGACCAGGCGTGGCCGCCGACGTGGTGGCCCAGCTCGTGCGCCAGGACGGCGGCGAGTTCGCCGTTGGGGAGGTTGTTCATGGCGAACCGGGTGACGCCGACGATGTGGCCGGCCGCGGCGACGGCGTTCAGGGCGTCGCTGTCCTCGACCCAGAGTTCGTAGTTGCGGCCCTCGACGCCGGCGCGAGCCGTGACTTCCCGCCAGACCGGTTCGAGTTTGGCTCGTTCTTGTGGAGTGGGGTAGCGCAAACGGAGCAGACGGCGCGCGAGGGCGCTTTCCGTGGGGCGGTGGAAGACGAGTGCGCCGCTGGCGAGCCAGAGCAGGATCACGAGGAACGCGAGATTGCCGAAGAAGACGGAGAACAGGCCGACGACGCAGAGGCTGCACAGGAAGTTCGGCAGATAGAGCAGTAGGGCACCGATCGCCGTGGCGTCCGTGTGGCGCTGGTGGCTGGAGATGTGGACGCGGCGGGCGTCGGTGCTGATGTGGTGCGGGTGTGACGCGTCCTCCGAGGCCGGCGGGGCCGGTGGCGCCGGCGCTGGTGCGGTCGGCGGGGCGGCGGGAGGCGTGAGCGGGTACTGCGGGGGCTGCTGGTACTGCGGGGCTTGCGGGGCTTGCGGGTACTGGGGCGGTATGGGGGCGGAGGACGCCGGGTACTGCGGGGCTGCCTGCGGGTACTGGGGCGCGGCCTGGGGGTACTGCGGCGGGTACGGATGGCCCGGGTACGGGTGTCCCGGGTACTCCGAAGGGGAGGGTGGCGGCTGGGTCATGGTCGTTCCTTACGTTCGTGCTTCTTGAGCGGTGTGCGTCGTGCTGGGGGAGCGGCGGGTCAGCCGATCAGCAGGGAGGCGGGCAGCAGGACCGTGCCGGTGCAGAAGGCGATCAGGCCGGTACGGATCCACTGGTGCTTGCGCGCGGCGATACGGCTCATCTCGGCGAGGGCGGCCGTCAGCCCGGTCGTCGGGTCGCGCCGGGTGTCCACGAGCGCGTCCTCCAGCCGGCCCATCCGGACGGCCTGCCGGATGTCGCCGAAGTACGACAGGGGGCGGCCTGGCGACCATGTCCCGGAGCGGAAGCGGGGCAGGACGGCGAGCAGCAGGGCGAAGAGCGACAAGCCGAGCGCCAGGGTGCCGGTCCACCACAGCGCCGTGGCCGGGCTCGACAGCTCCGAGGGCGTCCAGCCCCGCCCGGCCAGCAGACCGCTGAACACGCCCGCGGTCATGCCCAGCGCCGCGACCAGCACGGACGCCTTGCTGTCGGCCCGGGCGACCTCGTTGCGCAACTCGGTGAGGAGCCGCTCGCACAAGGGGACGAGGTCGGCCGGGGAGGGAGGATCCGGCGGGGGCATGGTGGGCGCGGGGCCGGGGCCTGGGGCGGGGCCGGTCATGAGCCGTCGCCCTCCGAGTCCTTGCCGGGCTGGGTCGGAGCACTCCCGTATCCGGGCGGCGGCTCCCAGACGGGCGGCGCGGGCGGGGGAGCGGGCACGGCTGCGGGGGCGGCGACGGGCGGTTGCGGGTCGGGTGCCGGGGCGGTCGGCGGTGCGGTCGGCGGTGCTGGAGGCGGAGGAAAGGCGCTCGCGGCAGGCGAGGGCGGAGGAAAGGCGCCCGCGGCAGGCGAGGGCGGAGGAAAGGCGCCCGCGGCAGGCGTAGCGCCCGGGAACGGAGGCGCGGCGTAGGGGCCCGGACCGGGCGTTCCGTACGCGCCGGGGACGGGGCCGGTGACGGGCGGCACGGCGGGTGCCCCGTACGGACCCGGGACGGACGGCACGCCGGGAGCGTCGTACGGGCCGGGGACGCCGGACTGGTCGGGTGCCCCCGGCGCCGCGTGCTGCTGCGCTCCCTCCGCGGGGGCCTGGGGGTAGACCGGCCCCTCGCCCGGCGCCAGCGGCGGAGCCGTCTGCGGTACTCCCGGCAGGCGCTGGTTGAGGATGTCGTTGACCGTGCGCAGGGCCAGCTGCTTGGGGCCCTCCAGCTCCCAGTTCTCCGCCGCTTCACTGTTCAGCAGCTGCTTCACCAGTTCCATCTGCGCCTGGATCATGCGCAGTTGGTCCTCGCGCATGCTGTTCATGACGAGCCGGGAGTCCTCGGGGTGCTGGGCCAGGTGCAGCGCCCAGGCGTGCACGCCGCCCTGCTGGAGGTGGTACTGGTAGAAGTTGATCTTCTCGGCTTCCAGTCGCTGCAACTCCATCTGCTGTTGCCCCGCCAGCAGCGCCTGCTGGTGCTGCCACTGCTGCTGCTGGAGGAGGTAGACCTGCTGCTGCTGGCCGTACGCCATGGCCCGCTCGATCTGTAGCGCGTCCTGCTGCCGGCCCCGCAGGTCGACCGCCACGTCGATGTCCATGCCCCGCTGCGCCACGAGGACCTGCTCGTCGGCGGAGTGCCCGATGGCCTGCTTGCGCAGCTCGTGGTCGATGTTGGCCTGGTCCCGGCGCACCCGCAGCGTCCAGGTGACCTGAAGACCGGCGGTGGCGCCGAGCGGACCCAGCAACCGCATCCGCTCCAGCAGCTCCGCCTCCGCCGCCGCGCTGTCGGCCACGGCGAACCGGCGGGTCACCGGCCGCGCCGCCTGCTGGAGTTCGCCCAGCAGCAGCGCGGGCACGTCCCGGTGCCCGGTGGCCACGAACCGGGCCGGGTCCAGCACCTGCCAGTCCAGGTCGACCGCGACCGTGAACTCGAGCGCGTCGTTGTCGCTGGGCAGCAGCAGATCGGAGGTGTGCCGGTGCACACCCATGTCGACCTCGTACACGGCTGTGTAGCGGTTCGCCACGATCTCGGGCCGCGTCGGCCGCAGCGGAGGCAGGTACGCCTTGTACTCGCCCTGGGAGGTGGAGAAGACCAGGGCGTTGTCGATACGGACGTACGACTTGAGGTTGAACTCGAAGCGGGAGAGCTGGCGCACGGTCAGGACCGGGTCGACCAGTTGCGAGTGCCGGTCGGCCTGCTGCTGCCACTCGGGCTGGCGGAAGGTGGGCATGGGCGGATCTCCTGGGGCGGTCCCGCGGCCGGGCGCGGGCGTGGTGGCGATGTGGGTCAGCGGTTGGGAAGCGTGGTCAGCAGGCGGGCCGCCACCGAGGGCGGGGGTTTGCCGTCCTCGCCGGGCATGGTGCGCAGCAGATGGCTCAGCCGCTGGTGCTCGGCGGGCGTGGTGACGAGCGTGGGCAGCAGGGCGGCCAGCGCCCACTCGGTGGCGGAGGCGCGGTCGGCGATCCACACCCACTCGCGCAGCACCTCGAGCGCAGCCCGGGTGGAGCCCGGGTCGGCCAGCGCGGCCCGCCACAGGTAGGGGATGTCCCGCACCGGGGCGTCCCCTGCGGTCGCCGCGCGGGCGTACCAGGCGAGGACCAGCGGGGTGCCGTAGCGCTCGTCGCCCTCCTTGCGGCGGCAGGCGCCCACGAAGCCGGCGAGGGTGAGATCGCGGACCGCACGGTCGTCGTCGAGGTGGTCGCGCAGTTCGGCGAGGACCCGCTCGCTGGCCGGAGACAGCAGCAACAGCTCGACGGCCTCGGCGAGTTCGCGGGCCATCGACTCGTCGAGGTCACCGGGTCCGTCCTCGTACAGCCGCCGTACCGCGCCGCGCAGCGCGGCCATCGCCTGTTCCGGGCGCTCCGGGCCGATGAGTCCGTACGACCGCACGGCCACCCAGCGCAGCCGCGCGTCGTCGCCCTCGCACCAGGCGTCGAGGATGCGCGGGACGTTGGGTGTGTCGATGAGGTGGGCGAGGGTGAGCGCGTTGACCGCGACGAGCCGCTGCCGGAACCGCTTGGAGGTCGCCCAGGGCTCGATGACCAGGGCCATCGCCGAGGGCAGGTCGGTGCGGGCGAGGACGGCGACGGTGGAGGCGGCGCGGGTGCGCACCAGCGGACGGCCGTCGTCGGCGAGCCGGCGCAGCCAGTTGATCAGGGCGGGCCGGGCGGAGGGGTGGCCGGTCCACACCTCGCGCAGCAGGACGAGGGAGGACCGCTCGTCGCGGAACCTCGCCTTCTGCTGGGTCACCGGACCCCACTCGGTGTGCTCGTCATCCTCGAACCGCTCGGCGCGGGCGAGTTGGAGCCGCTTGCCGACGTGCGTGCCGAAGACCGGGACCTCCGGGACGCGGGAGGGGTTCTCGGTCTCCTGAAGGAAGCGGTAGAGCAGGTCGCTCAGTTCGGCGGTGAGCGCGTACGGGCCGCCGTCGAAGGCGGCCAGGGCGACGAGGAACGCCTTGTCACGCAGGTGGATCGCGCTCTCGTCCTCCTCGAACCACTCCTGGACCTGGTTCTCCAGCGAGACCAGCGAGAAGTCGGCGACGGCCTGCTCGGACGCCTCCCCGGCCGCGTACCGGCCGAGCAGCTGGGCGAAGGCGGTGACCTCGCGCAACTGGTGCCCGCGCGCCAGGAACTCGGTCACGGCCGTGAGCCCGAGCAGCTTCTCGGCGGTCACCTCGTCGGTACGGGTGCGCAGATGCGCGCCGAGGACCTCGGCGACGGCGGGCGGCCGCCACTCGACGGCCGTCACGTCCTCCAGTACGGCACTCGGGCCGAGGGTGACGACCAGGTAGGCGTCCCGCTCGGCGAGGCGGTCCCTGGCGGCGAGCAGGTGCGGCTCGCGCAGCGGGCGGTCGCGGCGGGTGGCGAGGTCGCACAGCACGTAGCCGCGGGCCTGGTCCTCCCCGGTGAACCGCTCGGCGAGCGCGCTCGGGTCGGTGTCGCGGACCAGGGTCCGCACCGGTGCTGCGCCCAGGCGGTGCAACAGCATCAGGGCGGCGGTGCGCCGGCCGGTGAAACGGGCGCCGGACAGGACCAGCACACGGTCGCGGCGCAGCCGTTCGAGCAGGCCGGCCATGACCTCCTCGTCGGCGACGAAGGTCCGCGCCAGGCGTTCCAGGGTGACCGGCGGCACCTCGCCGGACGCGGCGGCGGGCGCGGAGAGGCCGGGTATCGCGAAGTGGTACTCGGTCTTGCTGCCCATGATGACGTCGCCGGTGACCCGGCCGCCGCTCACGGCGTGCTGGTCACCGCCCGCCAGGCCGCCGCCGAAGCGGGACCGGTCGCCGACGTTCATGGTGCGCGGGCTGTGGTCGATCAGGTCGCGCCGGGCGGCCCAGGCGTCCTGCGGCTGGTCGCGCTCCTCGTCCGTTTCGGCGGGGCGCGGCCGCTCCTCCTCGGGGGCGGGTGACTCACCGGCCTCCGGAGCGGTTCCGGGGGCCGGTCTGCCGCTCTCCGGCTGCTCCGGGGTGCTCAAGCGCGCTCACCCCGCTCGTGGCCGCCCAGGCTGACGTCGCCGGTGACGGTGCCGCCGCTGACGCCGTGCTGGTCGCCCGCGACCAGGCTGCCGCCGAAGGACGGCGCGCCGCCGTTGAAGTTGAAGACGGCACCCGGCGCCGGGGCTCCCCGATGTCCTTCCGGCGCCGGGCGGTCCTCGGGTGGCCCACCCTGCATGGGCACCCGCGGCGCCGGGCGGTCCCCCGATCCGCCCGGCGCCTCCCCCTCCCCCGTTCCACGGTGGTCCGTCACGTCTTCCGCGTCCTGGGCCCCTCGGCCGATGGCCGGCACCGGGCCGTGCAACCACGCCGTCAGCGGGCCGTTCTTGCTGGCCACGGTCACGCCGTGGAAGTCGGCGGCCGGGATGCCGGGGTGGTCGTGGCGTACGACGCCCTCGTACAGCGCGCTCGAGAGGCACAGGGCGAAGTCGCAGGTGCGTTCGCGCAGGGCGGCCCGCAGCACGTCCGCGTCCAGCAGGCGGCAGGCGTGGTTGAGGTCGGAGCCGACCCAGCCGTCGTGCTCGTCGACGGCCACCCAGCCGGTGGCCAGTACGCCGCGCAGCCGGATCTGCGCGGAGCGGGACGCCATGCGGTTGACCGTCCGCAGCTGGGCCGGCACCTCGGTGAGCAGGGCCCGCAGCAGCGCGGTCACCGGGGCGCCCGCGTCGATGAGCTCCATCACCGAGTCCCCGCGGTCGGCCCGCAGCCGCCGGGTCTCGTCGATGCCCGCGCTCTCCAGCGTGCGGTCGGTGATGTCGTAGAGCATCCGCCGCAGATAGGCCTGCTCCACATCGTCCCGGTCGCTGAACCTCTCGATGTCCAGCAGCAGGATCGTCCGGATCACGGGGTCGGTCATCGTCGCCTCTCGAGGGTCGGCCGGGCAGACCAGAAGCCTGCTGGCCACAGGGGCGGCCCTGTGAGGGCGGATGACCCATTCGGAGTGTGACGGGATACACAGAAGGCGTACTGGGGCAGGCGTGACCGGTGTGGCAGGAGGTGCCTTTGGGCGGCAGGGCGGAGGGGCTTGGATACTTGGAGCGGCGCAGCCGCAGGTCAGTGTTCTCTCGGACCCGGTGGTGACGGGATGCCCGCCGCCGGGTCCGTCGCCGCGATCCGGCGGAGGATGTCCGGGCGCATGATCAGCATCGTGCGGCGGCCCGTGGCGACGGCTTCCTTGTCGCGCAGCTCCCTCAGCAGGCGCTGGACCATCTCGCGGGAGGCGCCGACCGAACCGGCGAGTTCCTGTTTGCTCAGCGGTACGGCGAGCTCGATGCCCGCCGACGTCCGGCGGCCGTGGGTGCGGGCCAGGTCGAGGAGCAGGATCGCGAACCGCTCCCGCACGCTCAGCGACGCGAATTCCAGCCGGCGCCGGTCGGCCGCGCGGGTGCGGTCCGCGGTGAGGCCGAGCAGGGCGAAGGAGACGGCGGGGGAGTGGCCCAGGAAGTCCCGGAAGCGCTCGCGGTCCACCGCCACCGCCCGCACTGGCTCCAGCGCGGTGACCGTCGCCGAGCGGGAGCGCCCGGTCAGCGCGGCCGACTCGCCGACGACGTCACCGGGGCCGCGCAGCGCCAGCAGGGCCTCGTAGCCGTTGGCCGCCGACGCGGTCACCTTCGTCCAGCCGGTGACCAGGAACAGCACGTGCGCCGACGGCTCGTGCTGCCGGATCAGTACCGTGCGGGGGGTGAAGTCCAGGGTCCGGCCGAGGGCCAGCAGCCCCGAGCGGTCCTCGCTCTCCAGCCGGGCCAGGAACGGCACGCGGTCGTCCAGACCACCGTCGTCCGGTGAGTACGCCGGTGTCCACGTCGTCATGTTCGGCCCCCGAATACCCGCTACCCGCGACGGACGGATCAACGTACAGAAAGCGCGCGGACGCGGAGCGCGGAAGAGCGCGAACCGGCCATTGGCGGAAGATCATTCTGGTGCCCGGGACAACTGGGGTGAATCAGAGCAGGGTGGGCGGGGAACCCGGCGTGTCGAGGTGCACTCCATTTGTTTTGACCGAAGTCCGTGAGGTAGGTACGCTCAGACCTTGTGCCTGGGGTGTGCCCTGGCTCTCGTGCGTGCCTTCAAACCGCATAGCGAGCCGTCATTGGCCACCGTAATCTGCGCCCTTTTCGCCTTGCGGCGGGAGTCTGCCGGATTCGACACACCCGACCGCGTGGGTCGGCGACGTTCCAGGTTAGCTTCACCATTCGGCACACAGAAACCGGAGAAGTAGTGCCTACGATCCAGCAGCTGGTCCGCAAGGGCCGGCAGGACAAGGTCGAGAAGAACAAGACGCCCGCACTCGAGGGTTCCCCTCAGCGTCGCGGCGTCTGCACGCGTGTGTTCACGACCACCCCGAAGAAGCCGAACTCGGCCCTGCGTAAGGTCGCGCGTGTGCGTCTGACCAGCGGGATCGAAGTCACCGCTTACATTCCGGGTGAGGGACACAACCTGCAGGAGCACTCCATCGTGCTCGTGCGCGGCGGCCGTGTGAAGGACCTGCCGGGTGTTCGCTACAAGATCATCCGCGGTTCGCTCGACACCCAGGGTGTCAAGAACCGCAAGCAGGCTCGCAGCCGTTACGGCGCCAAGAAGGAGAAGTAAGAATGCCTCGTAAGGGCCCCGCCCCGAAGCGCCCGGTCATCATCGACCCGGTCTACGGTTCTCCTCTGGTGACCTCCCTCATCAACAAGGTGCTGCTGAACGGCAAGCGCTCCACCGCCGAGCGCATCGTCTACGGCGCCATGGAGGGTCTGCGTGAGAAGACGGGCAACGACCCGATCATCACGCTGAAGCGCGCACTGGAGAACATCAAGCCGACCCTCGAGGTCAAGTCCCGCCGTGTCGGTGGTGCGACGTACCAGGTTCCGATCGAGGTCAAGCCCGGTCGTGCCAACACGCTCGCGCTGCGCTGGCTGGTCGGTTACTCCCGCGCCCGTCGCGAGAAGACCATGACCGAGCGTCTGCTCAACGAGCTTCTCGACGCCTCCAACGGCCTCGGTGCCGCTGTGAAGAAGCGCGAGGACACCCACAAGATGGCCGAGTCCAACAAGGCCTTCGCGCACTACCGCTGGTAGTCGCTACCCACATCGAGACCGAGAGAAGACTGAAGCCTTATGGCTACCACTTCACTTGACCTGGCCAAGGTGCGCAACATCGGCATCATGGCCCACATCGACGCGGGCAAGACGACCACCACCGAGCGGATCCTGTTCTACACCGGTGTGTCTTACAAGATCGGTGAGGTCCACGACGGCGCTGCCACCATGGACTGGATGGAGCAGGAGCAGGAGCGTGGCATCACGATCACCTCTGCTGCCACCACCTGTCACTGGCCGCTGGAAGACGTCGACCACACCATCAACATCATCGACACGCCGGGCCACGTCGACTTCACCGTCGAGGTGGAGCGTTCGCTGCGCGTGCTTGACGGTGCCGTGACGGTGTTCGACGGCGTCGCCGGCGTTGAGCCGCAGTCCGAGACCGTGTGGCGTCAGGCGGACCGCTACGGCGTTCCGCGTATCTGCTTCGTCAACAAGCTCGACCGCACCGGTGCCGAGTTCCACCGCTGCGTCGACATGATCAGCGACCGCCTGGGCGCGCAGCCGATCGTCATGCAGCTCCCGATCGGTGCCGAGGCCGACTTCAAGGGCGTCGTCGACCTCGTGACGATGAAGGCCCTGGTCTGGTCCGCCGAGGCCACCAAGGGCGAGATGTACGACGTCGTCGACATCCCGGACACGCACGCCGAGGCTGCCGAGGAGTACCGCGGCAAGCTGCTCGAGGCCGTGGCCGAGAACGACGAAGAGATCATGGAGCTGTACCTGGAGGGCACCGAGCCCTCCGTGGAGCAGCTGTACGCCGCGATCCGTCGTATCACCATCGCGTCCGGCAAGTCCCAGGACACCACGGTCACCCCGGTGTTCTGCGGCACCGCGTTCAAGAACAAGGGCGTCCAGCCCCTGCTCGACGCGGTCGTGCGCTACCTTCCCTCGCCCCTGGACGTCGAGGCCATCGAGGGCCACGACGTCAAGGACCCGGAGACGGTCGTCAAGCGCAAGCCGTCCGAGGACGAGCCGCTGTCCGCGCTGGCGTTCAAGATCATGAGCGACCCGCACCTCGGCAAGCTCACCTTCGTCCGGGTCTACTCGGGCCGCCTGGAGTCCGGCACCTCGGTGCTGAACTCCGTCAAGGGCAAGAAGGAGCGCATCGGCAAGATCTACCGCATGCACGCGAACAAGCGTGAGGAGATCGACTCGGTGGGCGCCGGCGACATCATCGCCGTCATGGGTCTGAAGCAGACCACGACCGGTGAGACGCTGTGCGACGACAAGCAGCCGGTGATCCTGGAGTCCATGGACTTCCCGGCGCCGGTCATCCAGGTCGCCATCGAGCCCAAGTCGAAGGGCGACCAGGAGAAGCTGGGCGTCGCGATCCAGCGCCTGGCCGAGGAGGACCCCTCCTTCCAGGTGCACACCAACGAGGAGACCGGCCAGACCATCATCGGTGGTATGGGCGAGCTGCACCTCGAGGTGCTGGTCGACCGTATGCGCCGTGAGTTCAAGGTCGAGGCCAACGTCGGCAAGCCGCAGGTCGCCTACCGCGAGACGATCCGCAAGGCCGTCGAGCGCGTGGACTACACCCACAAGAAGCAGACCGGTGGTACCGGTCAGTTCGCCAAGGTGCAGATCGCGATCGAGCCCATCGAGGGCGGCGACGCCTCGTACGAGTTCGTGAACAAGGTGACCGGTGGCCGTATCCCGAAGGAGTACATCCCTTCGGTCGACGCCGGTGCGCAGGAGGCCATGCAGTTCGGCATCCTCGCCGGCTACGAGATGACGGGCGTCCGCGTCACGCTCATCGACGGTGGCTACCACGAGGTCGACTCCTCCGAGCTCGCCTTCAAGATCGCCGGTTCGCAGGCCTTCAAGGAGGCCGCGCGCAAGGCCAGCCCCGTGCTGCTCGAGCCGATGATGGCCGTCGAGGTCACCACGCCCGAGGACTACATGGGTGAGGTCATCGGCGACATCAACTCCCGCCGTGGTCAGATCCAGGCCATGGAGGAGCGGGCTGGTGCCCGCGTCGTGAAGGGCCTCGTGCCCCTGTCGGAGATGTTCGGCTACGTCGGCGACCTCCGCAGCAAGACGTCGGGTCGCGCAAGCTACTCGATGCAGTTCGACTCCTACGCCGAGGTTCCGCGGAACGTCGCCGAGGAGATCATCGCGAAGGCCAAGGGCGAGTAACGTTCAGCGTTCTCACGCTTTAGGCTTGACTCCGGAGCCTCAAGGGGCATTCAGCCGTATCACAGGATGAATGCCCCGGGTTCCGGGACTTAACAGCAAAGATCACCTGGCGCCGATGAAGTAAGGCGTACAGAACCACTCCACAGGAGGACCCCAGTGGCGAAGGCGAAGTTCGAGCGGACTAAGCCGCACGTCAACATCGGCACCATCGGTCACATCGACCACGGTAAGACGACCCTCACGGCCGCCATTACCAAGGTGCTGCACGACGCGTACCCGGAGCTGAACGAGGCCACCCCGTTCGACAACATCGACAAGGCGCCCGAGGAGCGCCAGCGCGGTATCACCATCTCCATCGCGCACGTCGAGTACCAGACCGAGGCGCGTCACTACGCCCACGTCGACTGCCCGGGTCACGCGGACTACATCAAGAACATGATCACCGGTGCCGCCCAGATGGACGGCGCGATCCTGGTGGTCGCCGCGACCGACGGCCCGATGCCGCAGACCAAGGAGCACGTGCTCCTGGCCCGCCAGGTCGGCGTTCCGTACATCGTCGTCGCCCTGAACAAGGCCGACATGGTGGACGACGAGGAGATCCTGGAGCTCGTCGAGCTCGAGGTCCGTGAGCTCCTCTCCGAGTACGAGTTCCCGGGCGACGACCTGCCGGTCGTCAAGGTCTCCGCTCTGAAGGCGCTCGAGGGCGACAAGGAGTGGACGCAGTCCGTCCTGGACCTCATGAACGCCGTCGACACCGCCATTCCGGAGCCGGAGCGCGACGTCGACAAGCCGTTCCTGATGCCGATCGAGGACGTCTTCACGATCACCGGTCGCGGTACGGTCGTCACCGGCCGTATCGAGCGTGGTGTCCTCAAGGTCAACGAGACCGTCGACATCATCGGCATCAAGACCGAGAAGACCACCACCACGGTCACCGGCATCGAGATGTTCCGCAAGCTGCTCGACGAGGGCCAGGCCGGTGAGAACGTCGGTCTGCTCCTCCGTGGCATCAAGCGCGAGGACGTCGAGCGCGGCCAGGTCATCATCAAGCCGGGCTCGGTCACCCCGCACACCGAGTTCGAGGCCCAGGCCTACATCCTCTCCAAGGACGAGGGTGGCCGCCACACGCCGTTCTTCAACAACTACCGTCCGCAGTTCTACTTCCGTACGACGGACGTGACCGGCGTCGTGACCCTCCCCGAGGGCACCGAGATGGTCATGCCGGGTGACAACACCGAGATGAAGGTGGAGCTCATCCAGCCCGTCGCCATGGAAGAGGGCCTGAAGTTCGCCATCCGTGAGGGTGGCCGGACCGTGGGCGCCGGCCAGGTCACCAAGATCAACAAGTGATCTTGAACTGACCCGGCAGGACTCTGCCTGGTAGCTCTGAAGTGCCCGTACGACTTCGGTCGTACGGGCACTTCGCTTTTTCAGGGCTTCAGGGCTTCGGGGCTTCAGGGCTTCCAGGGGTTCCAGGGGTTCCCGCGGGTCCGGGGGTTTCCGGCGGTTCCGGGGGCCCGGGTTCGAAACTATTCGGCGCGTACGACCCGTTGTCCCCTCGTGCCGCTCCGGCTCAGCATTTGTCATGCCGCTGACCAAATTCGGGTGGATGGGGTGAGGCATGTCTGTCAGGCGCAGGACTGTGCTGGGGGCGGGGCTCGCTTCGGTGCCGGCGCTGTCTTCGGGGGTCGCGGTCGCGTGGGCCGGGGGCGACGGCGACCTTCGGGTGACGGATCCGGGGGCGTACATCTCCTTCACCGGCGGGGCCTTCTCCCTGGTGGGCGCCCCGGTGGTGGTCAGCGCGGAGGATCATCCCGGAGTCGTACGGGTTGCGGGTGACCTCCGTGACGACATCGAGCGGGTGACCGGCGTCCGGCCGGGCTCCACCATCGGACGGCATCCGGTGCTCGTGGGTACGATCGGCCGCAGCCCGCTGATCGACGGGTTGATCGCGGCCGGGAAGCTCGACGTCACCGGCGTGCGCGGCAAGTGGGAGACCTCGCTGCAGACGGTCGTGGACCATCCGATGCCAGGGGTGGAACGCGCCCTCGTGATCGCGGGCAGCGACCAGCGCGGCACGGTCTTCGGCGTCTACGACGTCTCGTACGGCATCGGCGTCTCCCCCTGGCACTGGTGGGACGACGTCCCCCCGACCCGCAGGAGCGGCGTCTGGGTGCTGCCGGGCCGGTACACGCAGGGCACGCCTGCGGTGCAGTACCGCGGTTTCTTCATCAACGACGAGAACCCGGCCCTGGGCAGCTGGGCGCCGGCGTACTTCGGGCCGGGCAAGGCGGCGGGATACCCGGGCGGCTTCAACGCGGACTTCTACGCGAAGGTGTTCGAGGTCCTGCTGCGCCTGAAGGGCAACTACCTCTGGCCGGCGGTCTGGGGCAGGGCCTTCGCGGAGGACGACCCGGAGAATCACAGGCGCGCCGCCGCATACGGTGTTGTCATGGGCACGTCCCACGAGGCGCCGATGATGCGCGGCATCGAGGAATGGAACCGCCACGCGAGCGGCGGCAAGGATCCCTACGGCGGCACGGGGGAGTGGTCGTACCGCCGCAACGCCGAGGCGATCAAGAAGTACTGGCGCGCCGGCATCCAGCGCATGGTGGACGAGGACTTCGAGGGCGTCGTGACCCTGGGAATGCGCGGCAACGGCGACACGAGCCTCCCTGACGGCGACGGCATCGAACTCATGCAGGAGATCATCGCGACGCAGCGCCGGATCATCGAGGAGGTGACGGGCCGGCCCGCGTCGCAGACCCCGCAGGTGTGGACGCTGTACAAGGAGGTGCAGCGGTACTGGGACCGGGGACTGCGGGCACCGGACGACGTCACGGTCGTCCTGACCGACGACAACTGGGGCAACATCCGCAAGCACCCGGACCCGGCCGAGCCGACGAGGAGTGGCGGCTACGGCCTGTATTACCACTTCGACTACGTGGGCGCGGGCCGGAACTACAAGTGGGTCGACACGGCGAACCTGCGCAACACCTGGGACCAGCTCCACCAGGCGCACGCCTACGGCAACCACGGCTTGTGGGTGGCGAACGTCGGCGACCTCAAGGGCAACGAACTGCCGGCCGAGTTCTTCCTCACCTACGCCTGGAACCCGGACCGCTGGGACCTGGACCGGCTGGGCGAGTGGGAGCGGAGGTACGCCCGCCAGAACTTCGGCGGCGGGCAGGCGGAGGCGATCGGGGAGGTGCTGGCCGCGTACGGCCGGCTACAGGCCCGCCGCAAGCCGGAGCTGCTCAACCGCCGGATCACGCTGGACAGCGCCGGCCAGGTGGTCAACGACGACCAGCAGACCCCGTACTACTTCGGTCACCGGGAGCTGGAACGGGTGACGCACGAGTGGGAAGACCTGGCGCGCGAGGCGGACCGGATCGCGCGGAGGCTGCCGGCCGGGACGCAGGACGCGTGGTTCGAGCTGGTGGGCTACGAGGTGGCGGCGACCGCGAACCTGTACGCGCTACGGCAGGCGGAGTACCAGAACCTCCTCTACGCCGAGCAGGGCAGAGCGGCGACGAACGACCGCGCGGCGGAGGCGGAAGCCGGACTGGAGAAGGACTTCGAACTCGCCGACCGCTTCGACTCCGAAGTGGCCGGGGGCAAATGGAAGGGCTTCCAGACCCAGCCGCACATCGACTACGGGGACGTGGACCGGTACGGCCCGAACGCGCCGTGGCAGCAGCCGGAAAAGGACAATGTGGCGCTGCCCGACGTCCTCTTCCCGGCGGTGAAGCGGCTGGAGGTACCGGCCGACGCGGCCCTGGGCGTGTCGGTGGACGGCGCGGAGGACTCGGGGGAGTGGTGGCCGGGCGGTGCGTCGGGTCGGCAGGCGGTACTCCCGGAGTTCAGCCCGTACCAGACGCGGCCGCGGCAGTACGTGGAGGTCTACAACCGGGGCCGCGCTCCCTTCGACTACCGGGTGGAGACCTCGGCGCCGTGGCTGGTGGTGGACCCCCCGCGGGGACGGGTGGAGCAGCAGGTGCGGGTGGAGGTGTCGGTGGACTGGTCGCGGGCCCCGGTCGGCCGGTCGGAGGCGGAACTGACGGTCAGCGGGGCGGGGGGTTCGGTGACCGTGACCTGTATGGCGGAGAATCCGGTGGCGAGGGGACTACGGGGCTTCGTCGAGGCGGGCGGTTACGTGGCGATCGACGCGGGGCACCCTGTCCGTGCGGTCGGGGGGTGGCGGCGGCTGGACGGTGTCGGCCGCACCGGGGCCGGGATGACCCCATGGCCGGTGACGGGGGCGCGCCGGACGCCCGGAGGATCTTCGCCGCGGCTGGAATACGAGGTCAGCCTGTTGTCGGCGGGGGAGGTGACGGTGTGGGCGTACCAGTCACCACGGAACCCGGCCCTGCCGACGGGCGGGTTGCGGTACGGGGTGTCCCTGGACGGGGGAGACATCCAGACCGTCGACATCAACGTCGGCGCGGACGACGGCTTGCTCAACGCGGTCTGGGCCCGCAACACCTCCGACAACGTGAACCGCACGGCGACGCGGCACCCGGTGAGCCGGG
This sequence comes from Streptomyces sp. NPDC054834, assembly GCF_053611185.1. Taxonomy (NCBI): domain Bacteria; kingdom Bacillati; phylum Actinomycetota; class Actinomycetes; order Kitasatosporales; family Streptomycetaceae; genus Streptomyces; species Streptomyces sp. NPDC054834. The sequence continues at coordinate 64,872 of NZ_JBSGZV010000004.1, forward strand.
CCGGGGTGCACCGGCTGAAGTTCTGGATGGTGGATCCGACGGTGGTGCTGCAGAGGTTGGTGATCGACACGGGCGGGCTGACGCCGACGTATCTGGGGCCGCTGGAGAGCAGGCGGGTGTGACGCGATCACGGTCCGGACGTGGAGATTCCGTGCGAGCCCCGGCCCCGCGCGTACCCCGGGCCGGGGCACGCTACGGTACTTACGATCACCGAACGCCTGTGCGGCGCCCCGGACTTCGTCCGCGGGGGTGACCGGAAGACACGGGGAGGGGGCCACGCATGGCGTGGAGTGAGTGGGAGCAGGTCAAGGCCGCGGCGGCCGAACGGCAGTCATCTCAGATGCAGTTGAACAGCGTTCCGCTGGATCCGGGCGGTTCCGGCACACTCGTGTCGGACCGGCCCGTGTGGGCCAGGGCCGGGCACGGCGTCGGCTCGCTGCGCGAGGGCATCGGCAAGGCCCTGGGACAGCTGGCCGACGACCAGGAAGGTCTCGGCAAGGGGTCCGGCTGCCAGACCGCGGCGGCCCAGAAGGACGTGTACGACTCGTGGGAGAAGTACGTCCGCAAGGTGATCGGCCGCTGCGAGAAGCTGGCGGACGTGCTGGAGAAGGCCGGCAACAACGAGCTGAAGACCGAAGAGGCGATCAAGGCCGAGATCGGCAACATGAAGATCGCCTACGCGGACACGCCGGCCGTCGGCGGCGAGGGGAAGTGACCGGGGGTCATGGATCTCGCCACGCTCAAGGCGCTCAAGCCGAGTGAGTACTCCGACGCGGCCGACGGGTACCGCACTACGAGTGACATGGCCGCCTCGGCCCAGGACAAGATCGACAACGAGGTCGCCCGGGCCATGCGGCAGTCCCTAAAGGGTGAGGGCGCGACCGCGGCCGTCGAGCAACTGCAGGCGCTCTCCCAGAACTTCCACTACATCCAGGTCGAGTGCGGTCTCGTCGCCACGGCGCTCGACGCCTTCGGTTACGAGATCGTGGCGGCCAAGAAGAAGCTCGAATCGGCGCTGGAGGACGCGCAGGCCGCGAAGTTCACGGTCGGCTCCGACGGCTCGGTGACCTATCCGGCGGGCGGCGACAAGACCGACGGCGAACTCCCCAAGGGTGGGTCGGCCGCCGGTACCACCGACCCCACGGTGGCCGCCATCAACCGCCAGGCGGGCAACTTCGACCCCAACCCCAACTTCAGGCTCGCCCAGGACATCGCCGACCGCGTCGCCAGCGCCCTGCAGGACGCCACCGAGGCCGACGACAAGTGGGCGCCGAAGCTGCGGGCGCTGAAGGCCGACGACGACCTGACCGTCTCCGCGGGTGACTGGGCGGACGTGAAGAAGGACACCGGCGGTGTCCTCAAGGGCGCCGACGACTATCTGAAGTCGCTCCCGCACCCGCCCGCCCACGGCACCCCCAAGGAGAACGCGGCGTGGTGGAAGGGCCTCACCGACGAGCAGCGGGCCGATTACGCGGCCGTCCACCCCGACTCGATCGGGGCGATGGACGGACTCCCGGCCGACGTGCGTGACGGGGCCAACCGCACCGTGCTCTCCGAGGCCCACGGCAAGGCGCAGCTGGAGTACGACGCCTGGCTGAAGAAGCATCCCGAACCCGAGAAGTACACCAACTACTTCAACCCGATGACGGGCACCGAGGTGAAGGGGGTGAAGGTCGAGAGCGAGGCGTGGAAGGACTGGGAGGAGGCCCGGAAGAGCGCCCGGGGCCCGCTCGATGGCATGGAGGCGATCGAGAGCCGCTTCGACAACTACGCCGACGACAGCACCCGCCCTTACCTGCTCGGCTTCGACGACAAGAACAACGGCCGCGTCATCGTCTCCATCGGCAACCCCGACACCGCGGACAACGTGGCGACCTATGTGCCCGGCACAGGCACCAAGCTGAGCAGCATCGACGGTGACATCCGCCGCGCCGAACTGCTCCAGGGCCAGGCGAGCGTCACCGACCCCGCCCACAAGACGGCGTCGATCATGTGGCTCGGCTACGACGCCCCGCAGGACCTCATGGGCGACGCGACCGATGCGAAGTACGCCGACAACGCCCGCGACTCGCTGAACAGCTTCCTGACCGGCGTCGACACCGTCCACAACGGAGATGTGAACTCCACGGTCCTCGGCCACAGTTATGGCACCCTCGTGGCCGGCGAGACCATGCGGGACCACCCCGACCTGCCCGTGGACAGGGCGATCCTCGTGGGCAGTCCCGGCGTGGGCGTCAATCACGCCAAGGACCTGAACATCCCGGCCGACCACGTGTACGCGGCCACGGCCAAGAACGACCTCGTGAACCTCGCCCCGCCGCCGGCCGGACGGCTGGCACCCCTGAACCCGATGGCCTACGCGCGGCTGTTCGACGACCATTCGATCATGTACGGGTACGATCCCACGTCCGACGAGTTCGGCGGACAGACGTTCAAGGTCGCCGACGGAGAGCTGCCGGGGTCGGACGGTCTGATGCCCGCCCACTCGCAGTACTGGGAGGGTGACTCCCTGAGGAACATGGCGAAGATCGCGACTGGAGGAACCCCATGAGGCTGTCCCGGACGATGTCGGCCGTCGCCGTGCTGGCGCTGACGGTCGCGGTAGCGGCGTGCGGGTCGGGGCAGACGGGGAACACCGGCGGCAGTACACCATCGAAGCAGGTCACCATGGACGAGCAGCAGGCAATCCAGCGCGCGGAGGAAGTCATCCACGAGGCCGTGGACGGCATGTCCCCCAAGCCGACCCTCAAGCGCACAGGGCTGTCGCCTGTCGGCGCCTGCGTCGCGGACGATCACAGCTCCGGCGAGCGCCGGCAGGTCGCCCTCACGTACCAGCTGACCGGGGTGCCCGGCAGCGCGGCGAAGAAGCTGGTGCGCCAGGCCCGGGACGCCTGGGTGAAGAAGGGCTACAAGTTCCAGAACTCGGACGGAGACTGGTCCGACCCCTTCCCCTCCGTGAGCATGCGCACCGTGCCCGACGACTTCTGGATGACCGCGCTCACGGGTATCGTCGACAAGGCCAAGGGCGAGGGACTGGCGGCCATCAGCGTGACGTCACCCTGCTTCGCGGCGGAGGGCACCGGCACCGCCGACCCGGCCTCCTTCCGGCAGACCACCTCCGACGAGCAGGCCGAGCGCCGCGCCCTCGACCACTCCAGCCGCCTCTATGACGTACTGCGGGTCAGGCACGCGCCCACGCGGGAGGGGGAGGGCCTCGGCACCTACCAGGACGGCGGGGACACGTACGCCCACCACGCCTGGTCGACCCAGCCGCTCGCGGAGGACGCGATGGCACAGGCGCTGGGACGGGCGCAGGCCCACCTGGAGGACACGGGGTGGACGGTCCGGACCCTCCCGACCGCGGCCGGCGCCCCCGCGGTCCTGGCCCGCAACGCGGCGGACCGGACCGTGGCCCAGCTGGCCCCCTCGGCCGACGGCACCCTCCGTGTGGCGGTGTCGACCCCGGCGGTGCGCCCGGCGTCCGCGACGGCGTGACCGCGGCGCTCAGCGCGCTGAGCGGCGGACACGCAGAGGCCATCGGTTTGACCTACATCACGTTCGGGGTATTCTCTCCGGCTCGATTGGCGGACACCCCGCCCCATATGGCAGACTGTCGGAGTTGCTCGGTCGAGTGTTGATGCTGCGCGCCTCCCGCCGGGAGGACCGGAAGCGAGTCCCACAGTACTCGTCGCCCTAACTGCCTGATGGCAGCACTGGGGCGGACGTACGGGAATCTTCCGGGAAGTGTGGGCGCGGCACCGGCCAGGCGCCCGGTGGGCCTGAGGTCCCTGGTCCGCGGTTCCGGAAGGGCCGTCGCATTCCGCAGGGATGTTCGAACAAGGGACATCTGTGTCGGCGGGAGCGCGACACACCCGACCGCGTGGGTCGGAGGAGCGAAGGCAGCAGAAGGAATCCGCCGGGTTCCAGAGCGTTAGAAGAGACAGGACTACTGAGTAGCCATGGCGGGACAGAAGATCCGCATCCGGCTCAAGGCCTACGACCACGAGGTCATCGACTCCTCGGCGAAGAAGATCGTCGAGACGGTGACCCGCACTGGTGCGTCGGTCGCGGGCCCGGTGCCGCTGCCCACTGAGAAGAACGTGTACTGCGTCATCAAGTCGCCGCACAAGTACAAGGACTCGCGCGAGCACTTCGAGATGCGCACGCACAAGCGCCTGATCGACATCCTCGACCCGACCCCCAAGACCGTTGACTCTCTGATGCGACTCGACCTCCCGGCCGGTGTCGACATCGAGATCAAGCTCTGAGGCTGGTGGGCTGAGAATGGCTAAGCAGATCAAGGGCATCCTGGGCGAGAAGCTCGGCATGACGCAGGTGTGGGACGAGAACAACCGCGTTGTTCCGGTCACCGTCGTCAAGGCCGGCCCGAATGTCGTGACCCAGGTCCGTACGAATGACGCCGACGGCTACGAGTCCGTCCAGATCGCGTTCGGCGAGATCGACCCGCGCAAGGTGAACAAGCCCCTCAAGGGCCACTTCGCCAAGGCCGACGTCACCCCCCGTCGCCACCTCGTCGAGATCCGCACCGCGGACGCCTCCGAGTACACGCTCGGCCAGGAGATCACCGCTGAGGTGTTCGAGGCCGGCGTGAAGGTCGACGTGACCGGCAAGAGCAAGGGCAAGGGCTTCGCCGGTGTCATGAAGCGTCACAACTTCAAGGGCCTCGGCGCCGGACACGGCACCCAGCGCAAGCACCGCTCCCCCGGTTCCATCGGTGGCTGCGCCACCCCGGGCCGCGTGTTCAAGGGCCTCCGCATGGCGGGTCGCATGGGCAACGAGCGGGTCACCACCCAGAACCTGACCGTCCACGCCGTTGACGCGGAGAAGGGTCTGCTGCTCATCAAGGGCGCGGTTCCCGGTCCGAACGGCGGCCTCGTCCTGGTCCGCACCGCGGCCAAGGGGGCCTGAGGTAACCGATGAGCACTGTTGACATCCTTTCGCCGGCGGGCGACAAGGCCGGTTCCGTCGAGCTCCCCGCGGAGATCTTCGACGTTGAGAAGATCAGCATCCCGCTGATCCACCAGGTCGTCGTCGCGCAGCTGGCCGCTGCCCGCCAGGGCACGCACAAGACCAAGACCCGCGGTGAAGTCCGTGGTGGCGGCAAGAAGCCGTACCGCCAGAAGGGCACCGGCCGCGCCCGTCAGGGTTCGACCCGTGCGCCGCAGTTCGCCGGCGGTGGCGTCGTCCACGGCCCGCAGCCGCGTGACTACTCGCAGCGGACCCCGAAGAAGATGAAGGCCGCGGCCCTGCGCCACGCCCTCACCGACCGGGCCCGCCACAACCGCATCCACGTCGTCTCCGGCGTCGTCGAGGGTGAGAACCCGTCGACGAAGGCCGCCCGGACGCTGTTCGGCAAGATCTCGGAGCGCAAGAACCTGCTCCTGGTCGTCGACCGCGCCGACGAGGCCGCGTGGCTGTCCGCCCGCAACCTGCCCCAGGTCCACATCCTGGAGCCGGGCCAGCTGAACACGTACGACGTTCTCGTCTCGGACGACGTGGTCTTCACCCAGGCCGCTTTCGAGTCCTTCGTGTCTGGCCCCAAGGCCGCTGACACCGAAGGGAGCGAGGCCTGATGGCTACGCGTCACCCGAGCATTGCCTCGAAGGCCGCCAAGGCCGCCAAGGCCGCGCGTCTCGCCAAGGCGAAGCGCCACGCCACCGAGGGCAAGAACACCGTCGAGACCCCGCTGAGCAAGTCGTACACGGACCCCCGTGACGTCCTGCTGAAGCCGGTCGTCTCCGAGAAGAGCTACGCGCTCCTCGACGAGAACAAGTACACGTTCATCGTCGACCCGAACGCCAACAAGACCCAGATCAAGCAGGCCGTCCAGGCGGTCTTCTCGGTCAAGGTCACCGGGGTCAACACGATCAACCGCCAGGGCAAGCGCAAGCGGACCAAGAGCGGCTTCGGCAAGCGTGCCGACAGCAAGCGCGCGATCGTGACCCTCGCCGAGGGCGACCGTATCGACATCTTCGGCGGTCCGACCGCGTAAGCGGGTCGGATCGTCCGATATCGGACGAGGACTGAGAAATGGGAATCCGCAAGTACAAGCCGACTACGCCGGGCCGTCGTGGCGCCAGCGTCGCCGACTTCGTCGAGGTCACGCGGTCCACGCCGGAGAAGTCGCTGGTCCGCCCGCTGCACAGCAAGGGCGGCCGTAACAACGCCGGTCGTGTGACCGTTCGCCACCAGGGTGGCGGACACAAGCGCGCCTACCGCGTGATCGACTTCCGTCGTCACGACAAGGACGGCGTGCCGGCGAAGGTCGCGCACATCGAGTACGACCCCAACCGCACCGCGCGCATCGCGCTGCTGCACTACGCGGACGGCGAGAAGCGCTACATCCTCGCCCCGCGCAACCTCCAGCAGGGTGACCGCGTCGAGAACGGTCCCGGGGCCGACATCAAGCCGGGCAACAACCTGGCCCTCCGCAACATCCCGGTCGGTACCACGATCCACGCGATCGAGCTCCGTCCCGGTGGCGGTGCCAAGTTCGCCCGCTCTGCCGGTGCCTCCGTGCAGCTGCTCGCGAAGGAGGGCGCCTACGCCCACCTCCGCATGCCGTCCGGTGAGATCCGCCTGGTCGACGTGCGCTGCCGCGCCACCGTCGGCGAGGTCGGCAACGCCGAGCAGAGCAACATCAACTGGGGTAAGGCCGGCCGTAAGCGGTGGCTGGGCGTTCGCCCGACCGTCCGTGGTGTCGTGATGAACCCGGTTGACCACCCGCACGGTGGTGGTGAGGGCCGGACCTCCGGTGGTCGCCACCCTGTGTCCCCGTGGGGCAAGAAGGAAGGCCGTACTCGTTCGCCCAAGAAGGCTTCGAACAAGTACATCGTCCGCCGCCGCAAGACGAACAAGAAGCGCTAAGGACGGGTTGAGATGCCTCGTAGCTTGAAGAAGGGACCCTTCGTCGACGACCACCTGGTCAAGAAGGTGGACGCTCAGAACGAAGCCGGTACCAAGAACGTCATCAAGACCTGGTCCCGCCGCTCGATGATCATCCCGGCGATGCTCGGCCACACGATCGCGGTGCACAACGGCAAGACCCACATCCCGGTGTTTGTCACCGAGTCGATGGTCGGCCACAAGCTCGGCGAGTTCTCGCCGACGCGCACCTTCCGGGGTCACGTCAAGGACGACCGGAAGTCGAAGCGCCGCTAGTAGCGGGGTGGAATGACCATGACAGACACTGGAAGGACAACCATGGAAGCCAGGGCCCAGGCGCGGTACATCCGCGTCACGCCCATGAAGGCCCGCCGCGTGGTGGACCTTATCCGTGGCATGGACGCCACGGAGGCTCAGGCGGTCCTGCGTTTCGCCCCGCAGGCCGCGAGCGTGCCGGTCGGCAAGGTGCTGGACAGCGCCATCGCCAACGCCGCGCACAACTACGACCACACCGATGTCGACAGCCTCTTCATCTCCGAGGCCTACGTCGACGAGGGCCCGACCCTGAAGCGGTTCCGTCCGCGTGCCCAGGGCCGTGCCTACCGGATCCGCAAGCGGACCAGCCACATCACCGTGGTCGTCAGCAGCAAGGAAGGAACCCGGTAATGGGCCAGAAGGTTAACCCGCATGGGTTCCGGCTCGGTGTCACCACGGACTTCAAGTCCCGGTGGTACGCCGACAAGCTGTACAAGGACTACGTCAAGGAAGACGTCGCCATCCGTCGGATGATGACGTCCGGCATGGAGCGCGCCGGCATCTCCAAGGTCGAGATCGAGCGCACCCGTGACCGCGTGCGTGTGGACATCCACACCGCTCGTCCGGGCATCGTCATCGGCCGCCGTGGCGCCGAGGCCGACCGCATCCGCGGTGACCTCGAGAAGCTCACGGGCAAGCAGGTCCAGCTGAACATCCTCGAGGTCAAGAACCCCGAGACCGACGCTCAGCTGGTCGCCCAGGCCGTCGCCGAGCAGCTCTCCTCCCGCGTCTCCTTCCGTCGGGCCATGCGCAAGAGCATGCAGTCCGCCATGAAGGCCGGCGCCAAGGGCATCAAGATCCAGTGCGGTGGCCGCCTCGGCGGCGCCGAGATGTCCCGCTCGGAGTTCTACCGCGAGGGCCGCGTGCCCCTGCACACGCTCCGTGCGAACGTGGACTACGGCTTCTTCGAGGCCAAGACGACCTTCGGCCGCATCGGTGTGAAGGTCTGGATCTACAAGGGCGACGTCAAGAACATCGCCGAGGTCCGCGCCGAGAACGCTGCCGCCCGTGCGGGTAACCGCCCGGCTCGCGGTGGCGGTGCCGACCGCCCGGCCCGTGGTGGCCGTGGTGGCGAGCGGCGCGGTCGCAAGCCGCAGCAGGCTGCCGGCGCCGAGGCCCCCAAGGCCGAGGCTCCCGCGTCCGCTCCGGCTGAGGCGCCGTCCTCTTCTACTGGCGGAACGGAGGCCTGACCGAAATGCTGATCCCCCGTAGGGTCAAGCACCGCAAGCAGCACCACCCGAAGCGCCGTGGTCAGGCCAAGGGCGGTACGACGGTTGCGTTCGGCGAGTACGGCATCCAGGCCCTCACGCCGGCGTACGTGACCAACCGCCAGATCGAGGCGGCCCGTATCGCGATGACCCGCCACATCAAGCGTGGCGGCAAGGTCTGGATCAACATCTACCCGGACCGCCCCCTGACCAAGAAGCCCGCCGAGACCCGCATGGGTTCCGGTAAGGGTTCGCCGGAGTGGTGGATCGCGAACGTTCACCCGGGTCGGGTGATGTTCGAGCTGTCCTACCCGAACGAGAAGATCGCCCGTGAGGCGCTCCTTCGCGCGGCCCACAAGCTGCCGATGAAGTGCCGGATCGTCAAGCGCGAGGCAGGTGAAGCGTGATGTCGGCCGGTACCAAGGCGTCCGAGCTGCGCGAGCTGGGCAACGAGGAGCTTCTGGCGAAGCTCCGCGAGGCCAAGGAAGAGCTGTTCAACCTCCGCTTCCAGGCGGCGACCGGTCAGCTCGAGAACCACGGTCGGCTGAAGGCCGTCCGTAAGGACATCGCGCGGATCTACACCCTGATGCGTGAGCGCGAGCTGGGCATCGAGACGGTGGAGAGCGCCTGATGAGTGAGAGCAACGTGACTGAGCAGACTGCAGAGGCCCGCGGCTTCCGCAAGACCCGTGAGGGTCTCGTCGTCAGCGACAAGATGGACAAGACCGTCGTCGTCGCCGTCGAGGACCGCGTCAAGCACGCGCTGTACGGCAAGGTCATCCGCCGTACCAACAAGCTCAAGGCGCACGACGAGCAGAACGCCGCGGGTGTCGGCGACCGCGTCCTCCTCATGGAGACCCGGCCGCTGTCCGCGACGAAGCGCTGGCGCGTCGTCGAGATCCTCGAGAAGGCCAAGTAATTTCCTGCGGGACCAACCCCGCAGGTCAGTTCCGCCAGGCTCGGCAGGGGTCCTCTACTTGAGGCCCCTGCCGGGAACCGGCAGACGATCAGGAGATAGACGTGATCCAGCAGGAGTCGCGACTGCGCGTCGCCGACAACACTGGTGCGAAGGAGATCCTTTGCATCCGTGTGCTCGGTGGCTCCGGTCGCCGCTACGCGGGCATCGGTGACGTCATCGTCGCCACCGTCAAGGACGCGATCCCCGGCGGCAACGTGAAGAAGGGTGACGTCATCAAGGCGGTCATCGTTCGCACCGTCAAGGAGCGCCGCCGTCCGGACGGCTCGTACATCCGCTTCGACGAGAACGCCGCCGTCATTCTGAAGAACGACGGCGACCCTCGTGGCACCCGTATCTTCGGCCCGGTCGGCCGTGAGCTGCGCGAGAAGAAGTTCATGAAGATCATCTCGCTGGCTCCGGAGGTGCTGTAAGCATGAAGATCAAGAAGGGCGACCTGGTCCAGGTCATCACCGGTAAGGACAAGGGCAAGCAGGGCAAGGTCATCGCGGCCTACCCCCGCGAGGACCGGGTCCTGGTCGAGGGTGTCAACCGGGTCAAGAAGCACACCAAGGCCGGTCCGACCGCTCGCGGTTCGCAGGCCGGCGGCATCGTCACGACCGAGGCGCCCGTCCACGTCTCCAACGTCCAGCTGGTCGTTGAGAAGGACGGCAACAAGGTTGTCACGCGTGTCGGTTACCGCTTCGACGACGAAGGCAACAAGATCCGCGTTGCCAAGCGGACGGGTGAGGACATCTGATGGCTACCACCACTGCTCCGCGTCTGAAGCAGAAGTACCGCGAGGAGATCGCGGGCAAGCTGCGTGACGAGTTCAAGTACGAGAACGTCATGCAGATTCCCGGCCTCGTCAAGATCGTGGTCAACATGGGTGTGGGCGACGCCGCCCGCGACTCCAAGCTGATCGAGGGCGCGATCCGCGACCTCACCACGATCACCGGTCAGAAGCCGGCCGTCACCAAGGCCCGCAAGTCCATCGCGCAGTTCAAGCTGCGTGAGGGCCAGCCGATCGGTGCCCACGTCACGCTCCGTGGCGACCGCATGTGGGAGTTCCTGGACCGCACCCTGTCGCTCGCGCTGCCGCGCATCCGCGACTTCCGCGGCCTGTCCCCCAAGCAGTTCGACGGCCGTGGCAACTACACCTTCGGTCTCACGGAGCAGGTCATGTTCCACGAGATCGACCAGGACAAGATCGACCGTACCCGGGGCATGGACATCACCGTGGTCACCACGGCGACCAACGACGCTGAGGGCCGTGCGCTCCTTCGTCACCTCGGCTTCCCGTTCAAGGAGGCGTGAGCGAGATGGCGAAGAAGGCTCTGATTGCCAAGGCTGCTCGCAAGCCCAAGTTCGGTGTGCGTGGCTACACCCGCTGCCAGCGCTGCGGCCGTCCGCACTCCGTGTACCGCAAGTTCGGCCTGTGCCGCGTGTGCCTTCGTGAGATGGCTCACCGTGGCGAGCTGCCGGGCGTGACCAAGAGCTCCTGGTAATCCCCCTTTTAGGGATTCCGGAAGCTCTCGGTAAGCATCTGGGTCGGCAGGGGCCCTTCTCCGCATGCCTTAGGCTTGTGGGGTTGGGCGTCTGCCGCCCGTACGACTTACTACGCCGTAGGTCCACCGCGCCGCACCCGTCCCGTCTCGGATCGGGGAGAGGGATGGCGCACCAGGAAACCCCGGCGAGAGAGGCCGAAGGCCAATTCATGACCATGACTGATCCGATCGCAGACATGCTTACGCGTCTGCGTAACGCGAACTCGGCATACCACGACTCCGTGACGATGCCGGCATCGAAGATCAAGTCGCACATCGCGGAGATCCTCCAGCAGGAGGGCTTCATCACGGGCTGGAAGATCGAGGACGCCGAGGTCGGTAAGAACCTCGTCCTCGAGCTGAAGTTCGGCCCGAACCGTGAGCGCTCCATCGCGGGCATCAAGCGGATCTCCAAGCCCGGTCTCCGGGTGTACGCGAAGTCCACCAACCTGCCGAAGGTGCTGGGCGGCCTCGGCGTGGCGATCATCTCCACGTCGCACGGGCTCCTCACCGACAAGCAGGCCGGCAAGAAGGGCGTGGGTGGGGAAGTCCTCGCCTACGTCTGGTAGCGGAAGGGAACGGAGGAAACAGCTATGTCGCGTATTGGCAAGCTCCCCATCACGGTTCCCGCCGGCGTGGACGTCACCATCGACGGCCGTACGGTCTCGGTCAAGGGCCCCAAGGGCTCGCTGACCCACACCGTCGTCGCGCCGATCGACATCGTCAAGGGTGAGGACGGCGTCCTGAACGTCACCCGCCCGAACGACGAGCGTCAGAACAAGGCCCTGCACGGCCTGTCCCGCACGCTGGTGGCGAACATGATCACCGGCGTGACCCAGGGTTACGTGAAGAAGCTCGAGATCAGCGGTGTCGGTTACCGCGTGACCGCCAAGGGCTCGAACCTTGAGTTCGCGCTCGGCTACAGCCACCCGATCACCGTCGAGGCGCCCGAGGGCATCACCTTCAAGGTGGAGACCCCGACCCGCTTCCAGGTCGAGGGCATCGACAAGCAGAAGGTCGGCGAGGTTGCGGCCAACATCCGCAAGCTGCGCAAGCCTGACCCGTACAAGGCCAAGGGCGTCAAGTACGAGGGCGAAGTCATCCGCCGCAAGGTCGGAAAGGCGGGTAAGTAAGCCATGGCATACGGGCAGAAGATCCTCAAGGGCGACGCCTACAAGCGCGCCGCGATCAAGCGCCGTCACATCCGGATCCGCAAGCGGATCGCCGGTACGGCGGAGCGTCCCCGTCTGGTCGTGACCCGCTCCAACCGCCACATCGTGGCGCAGGTGATCGACGACCTCAAGGGCCACACCCTGGCGTCCGCGTCCACCCTGGACGCGTCCGTCCGCGGTGGCGAGGGCGACAAGTCCTCGCAGGCCAAGCAGGTCGGCGCCCTGGTCGCCGAGCGTGCCAAGGCCGCCGGTGTCGAGGCTGTCGTGTTCGACCGTGGTGGTAACCAGTACGCCGGGCGCATCGCCGCCCTGGCGGACGCCGCCCGCGAGGCCGGGCTCAAGTTCTGAGCCGGTTCCGTAGCTAGCGGAAACAGAGAGAGGTAATTCCAATGGCTGGACCCCAGCGCCGCGGTGGCGGTGCCGGTGGCGGCGAGCGGCGGGACCGGAAGGGCCGTGACGGCGGCGCTGCTGCCGCCGAGAAGACCGCGTACGTTGAGCGCGTCGTCGCGATCAACCGCGTCGCCAAGGTTGTGAAGGGTGGTCGTCGCTTCAGCTTCACCGCGCTGGTCGTGGTGGGCGACGGTGACGGCACCGTGGGTGTCGGTTACGGCAAGGCCAAGGAGGTGCCGGCCGCCATCGCCAAGGGTGTTGAGGAGGCCAAGAAGCACTTCTTCAAGGTCCCCCGGATCCAGGGCACCATCCCCCACCCCATCCAGGGTGAGAAGGCTGCCGGCGTCGTGCTGCTCAAGCCCGCGTCCCCCGGTACCGGTGTTATCGCCGGTGGTCCGGTGCGTGCCGTGCTCGAGTGCGCCGGTATCCACGACATCCTGTCGAAGTCGCTCGGCTCCGACAACGCGATCAACATCGTGCACGCGACCGTGGCGGCCCTCAAGGGCCTGCAGCGTCCCGAGGAGGTCGCGGCCCGCCGTGGTCTGCCGCTCGAGGACGTCGCTCCCGCGGCTCTGCTGCGTGCGCGTGCCGGGGCGGGTGCGTAATCATGGCGCAGCTCAAGATCACGCAGGTCAAGTCCTACATCGGCAGCAAGCAGAACCACCGTGACACCCTGCGTTCCCTTGGTCTCAAGGGCATCAACACGCAGGTCGTCAAGGAGGACCGCCCCGAGTTCCGCGGCATGGTGCACACCGTCCGCCACCTCGTGACGGTCGAGGAGGTCGACTGATCATGGCGGAGCAGAACCCGCTCAAGATCCACAACCTCCGTCCCGCCCCGGGCGCCAAGACCGCCAAGACCCGTGTGGGTCGTGGTGAGGCGTCGAAGGGTAAGACGGCCGGTCGTGGTACCAAGGGCACCAAGGCCCGCTACCAGGTTCCGGAGCGCTTCGAGGGCGGGCAGATGCCCCTCCACATGCGTCTCCCGAAGCTGAAGGGCTTCAAGAACCCGTTCAAGACCGAGTTCCAGGTCGTGAACCTCGACAAGCTGGCCGCGCTTTACCCCGAGGGTGGCGAGGTCACGGTCGAGGGTCTGGTGGCCAAGGGTGCCGTTCGCAAGAACAGCCTCGTCAAGGTCCTCGGCCAGGGCGAGATCTCCGTGGCGCTCCAGGTGACGGTCGACGCCGTCTCCGGTTCCGCCAAGGAGAAGATCACCGCCGCCGGCGGTACGGTCACCGAGCTCGTCTGAACCCCTCAGGCGCCTCGATGACGTGAGCGATCCCGACCGGGGATACCCCACATTTTGGGGTATCCCCGGTTGGTCGTTCCAGAGGGGGCGGTCTCGCCGGTAAGGTGGCCTGCACTGCCCACTTTCACTGGGTGCTCACATCGGGCACTCTGAGCGGCAGTTGACCGTTACGTATTTGTCGAAAACTCAGACCATCACCCTTGACGCAGTTGCGCGGGGGTCGCAGGAGGCACCGTGCTCACCGCGTTCGCCCGGGCGTTCAGGACGCCCGACCTGCGCAAGAAGCTGCTCTTCACGCTGGGCATCATCGTGGCGTACCGAGTCGGTACCCACGTTCCGATCCCCGGTGTCAACTACCAGGCCGTCCAGACGTGCGTGACCGAGGCGTCCGGCAATCAGGGCATCTTCGGTCTGGTCAACATGTTCAGCGGCGGCGCGCTGCTCCAGATCACCATCTTCGCGCTCGGGATCATGCCGTACATCACGGCGAGCATCATCCTTCAGCTGCTGACCGTGGTCATTCCGCGCCTGGAGGCCCTGAAGAAGGAGGGCCAGGCGGGTACCACGAAGATCACGCAGTACACCCGCTACCTGACCGTGGCGCTCGCCATCCTGCAGGGCACCGGCCTGGTGGCCACCGCCCGCAGTGGCGCCCTGTTCGGCAGCTGCTCGGCCGCCAGCCAGATCGTTCCGAACCAGGCGATCTTCACCACCATCACCATGGTCGTCTGCATGACCGCCGGTACGGCCGTGGTCATGTGGCTCGGTGAGCTCATCACCGACCGGGGCATCGGCAACGGCATGTCGATCCTGATGTTCATCTCGATCGCCGCGACCTTCCCGTCCTCACTGTGGGCCATCAAGAAGCAGGGCACCCTGGCCGGCGGCTGGATCGAGTTCGGCACCGTGATCCTGGTGGGCCTGGTCATGGTCGGCCTGGTGGTCTTCGTCGAGCAGGCCCAGCGCCGCATCCCCGTGCAGTACGCGAAGCGCATGATCGGCCGTCGCTCGTATGGCGGTACGTCCACCTACATCCCCTTGAAGGTGAACCAGGCGGGTGTGATTCCCGTCATCTTCGCGTCGTCGCTGCTCTACATCCCGGCGCTGGTGGCCCAGTTCTCCGGCAGTAAATCGGGCTGGGCGACGTGGGTCGAGCAGAACCTGACCAAGGGCAATCACCCGATTTACATCACTCTGTACTTCTTGCTCATCGTGTTCTTCGCGTTCTTCTACGTGGCGATCTCCTTCAACCCCGAGGAAGTCGCCGACAACATGAAGAAGTATGGTGGCTTTATCCCGGGCATCCGGGCTGGCCGACCGACCGCTGAGTACCTCAGCTACGTGCTCAACCGGATCACCTGGCCGGGTTCGCTGTATCTGGGTCTGATCGCTCTCGTACCGACAATGGCGTTGGTCGGCTTCGACGCAAGCCAGAACTTCCCGTTCGGCGGGACCAGCATCCTGATCATCGTGGGTGTGGGGCTTGAGACGGTGAAGCAGATCGAGAGCCAGCTCCAGCAGCGCAATTACGAAGGGTTCCTCCGCTGATGCGAATCGTGCTCGTCGGGCCGCCGGGCGCCGGTAAGGGAACGCAGGCAGTACGCCTTGCCGAGAAGCTGCGCATCCCGCACATCTCCACGGGTGACCTGTTCCGCGCGAACATCAGCCAGCAGACGGAGCTCGGGAAGCTCGCGAAGTCCTACATGGACGCCGGCAACCTCGTCCCCGACGAAGTCACCATCGCCATGGCCAAGGACCGCATGGAGCAGCCGGACGCCGAGGGCGGTTTCCTGCTGGACGGCTTCCCGCGCAACGTCTCCCAGGCCGAGGCGCTGGACGAGCTGCTCGAGAACGAGGGCATCAAGCTCGATGCGGTACTCGACCTCGAGGTACCCGAGGAAGAGGTCGTGAAGCGGATCGCCGGCCGACGGATCTGCCGCAAGGACTCCTCCCACGTCTTCCACGTGACGTACACCCCGCCCAAGCAGGAGGGCGTCTGCGACGTCTGCGGCGGTGAGCTCTACCAGCGTGACGACGACTCCGAGGAGACGGTCCGCAAGCGGCTGGAGGTCTACCACACGCAGACCGAGCCGATCATCGACTACTACAAGGCTCAGGGGCTGGTCCGTACGATCTCCTCGCTGGGCCCGGTGGACGAGATCACGCAGCGCGCGCTGGAGGCGCTCAAGCGCGAAACGGCCGAGAACAAGTAGATCGCGGACCGTCCGGCCGCGGCGCCCTCCGGGGCGCCGCGGCCGTGGTGTTGTGTACAAGGCTGCTCCGGCCACGGGCCGGAGCAGCCTTTGTCAATGCTCGACGAGGTAAGAAATTGATGTGGACATGCGACGCATGGGCCACATAGTGTTCATGTGACCTCACCGGCAACACCGGTGACGCACAACCTTGTTGGGGGAATAGAAGTAATGATCAACTCGAAGCTCGCGCGTGCAGCCATGGTGGTCGGCGCGTCCGCCGCCCTGGTGGTCGGGCTGGGCGCTTCGGCGCAGGCCGACAGCGACAAGCAGATCAACCTTCCGTCGGGCCGTGGTTACATGCACTTCCACGACGACGGCGACGTGTTCTCGGTCTGTGACACCAAGGCCGACGGTTACGGGGTGACCGGTGCCCTGTGGGTCCGGAACTCCGCCGGCATCGAGTCGCAGCTGTGGACCCTTGACGACGGCGGCGACTCCGGCTGCGACAAGAAGGGCGAGAACATCGGCCAGCTCTCCGTCTACAAGATGCAGGTCTGGTGGAACGGTGGCGGCGCTGCCGTCTGGTCGCCGCAGTGGTTCAACGAGTAAACCGCGGACGCGTTAGCTCTCGACCCACGTGCTGATGCTGCACCTGCTCGTGGGTAGAGATCCGCTCCAGAGGGGCTGCTCCGGTGTTGCGGGAGCAGCCCCTTCGCTGTTGTCCGTACACCTGCCGACCAGATCTGTCCCAGTCGTCTCTCTCGTGAAGGTACGAGCATGGCTCCCGACCCGCATGCCCGCGCGGCGTTCAAAACGTCCTCCCCGGAGGCGCGACCGGCCGCGGACTCCGCCGAACGGCCACGATCGCGGCCGCGCCCTCGCAAGACTCGACGCCTCGTGGTGGCAGGCCTCGTCGCGGTGGTCGTCGCCGCGGGGATCGCGGTGCCGCTCGCCCTGCGCCGCGGTGATACGCATGGGGGGCCGGCGAAAGTGACCGACGTCAAGGGCGTGGCGGCGCACCCGGATCAGTCGCCGCCTCGAGAGCTGATCGCGGCGGGGAAGGCCGCCGTCTCGGCGTACTACACGGCGAAGCTCGTGAAGCAGCCGAACGGGAACGCGATCGGCACCTACGAGTGGTGGTTGCTCAACACGGCCACCGGGCGATACGAGAAGACCGACTGGGCCTGGCTGGCCGTCGCCCCCGGGATGCGGACCGCGGCGGTGCTCGAGCGCGATCTGCCCGCCGACCGGATAGGGCTGGTGAACCTGGCCACGGGCAAGGTGCAGCGCTGGATCAAGGTCGACAGGAGCGTCGGCAGTGTGCAGTTCTCACCGGACGGCAAACGCCTGCTGGCGACGGCGTACCGCCTCAACCCGGACGGTCTGTTCAAGGACGCGTCCTACCGGTTGAACGACAAGACCGTGCCGGGGCCGAAGCAGAGTCGCACCGGCTTCTATGTGATCGATGTCGCCTCCGGCAAGGCGGACTTCGCCGAGCGGCCGGCCGAGAAGAGCGGGCAGAGGATCCCCCTCGGCGGGCGTCAGGACTTCCACTGGAGCCGTGACGGGGAGCTGGTGTGGGCCCCCAGCAACAACAACAAGGCGGGCAGGATCTTCTACGACGCGAGCGGCAAGGAGACGCCGGCCCCGGATCAAGAGGCGCGCCAGTCCGGCCCGGGGGCGGTCCTGTCCCCCGACGGAAAGCTGGAGACCGGCGCCTTCGTGGGGGAAGGGGATAAGATCGTCTCCGAGGTGCGCGATGTGAAGACCGGCGAGCGGGCCGCGGTGGTTCCCGGCCAGGAGTTGCTCGCGTGGGCCGACAACAGTCACCTCATCGCCTGGCGGTGCGATCCCGAGCGCTGCGACCCCGGCTCGGGTGAGTTCCGCAACCAGCTGCTCCTGGTCGGTCTGGACGGCAGGACCACGCCGCTTTCCGGCTTCCGGTCGACGAAACTGCGCGACGAGAGCCGCTGGACGCCGCTGTTCACCCGGCGCTGACCGGGGCGGGCCGTGACCGGCGCACCACGTGTCGGCACGCAGCCGGGGGCCGTACTGTTGTGGTGTACAAGACCGGACTCCCGTGAGAGGGCAGAGCTGACAGTGGAGATCAAGAGCCCCGAGCAGATCGCGAAGATGCGTGCGGCGGGGCTGGTCGTCGCCGCGATCCACGCGGCCACCCGGGAGGCGGCGGTGCCGGGTGCCAGCACCAAGGACCTGGACGAGGTCGCCCGCAAGGTGCTCGCCGAGCACGGCGCGAAGTCGAACTTCCTGGGCTACGGCGGTTTCCCCGCCACCATCTGCACGTCCGTGAACGACGTCGTCGTGCACGGCATCCCCTCCGACGACGTCGTCCTCAAGGACGGCGACATCATCTCCATCGACTGCGGCGCGATCGTCGACGGCTGGCACGGTGACGCGGCCTACACCGCCTTCGTCGGCTCCGGTCACGCCCCGGAGCTGGTGGAGCTCTCCCGGGTCACGGAAGAGTCCATGTGGGCCGGCATCGCGGCGATGAAGCAGGGCAACCGCCTGGTCGACGTCTCCCGGGCGATCGAGACCTACATCCGCCGCCAGCCGAAGCCCGGCGGCGGCCGCTACGGGATCATCGAGGACTACGGCGGCCATGGCATCGGCACCGAGATGCACATGGACCCGCACCTGCTGAACTACGTCGACCGCCGCCGCGGCAAGGGCCCGAAGCTGGTCCCCGGCTTCTGCCTGGCCATCGAGCCCATGGTCTCCCTGGGCACCCCGAAGACCGAGGTCCTCTCCGACGACTGGACGGTCATCACCACTGACGGCACCTGGTCCTCCCACTGGGAACACTCCGTCGCCCTCACGGACCAGGGCCCCCTGGTCCTCACGGCCCCCGACGGAGGCAAGGCCAAGCTGGCCGAGCACGGCATCGCCACGGCCCCGGACCCGCTGGCCTGACAATGGCCGGCTTTCCTGAAGACCCGGGCTACGGCCCGGATCACCCCCGGCTCCCGTGCATACCGATCTTGAGCGCCGGGCAGGCTTCCCGATTCGTGTTTCCGGGTGCGCTGACGTAGACTGACTCGTCGGCTCTCGTGTACCCGCATGTCCGCATGCGCCCGCAAGGGAAGCAGGAGAGTCGATCAAGGTAGTCGATTCGAAGGGCGAAGCGTGGCCAAGAAGCAAGGTGCCATCGAGATCGAGGGCACTGTCGTCGAGTCTCTGCCGAACGCCATGTTCAAGGTCGAGCTCCAGAACGGCCACCAGGTCCTGGCACACATCAGCGGCAAGATGCGTATGCACTACATCCGTATCCTCCCTGACGACCGGGTCGTGGTGGAGTTGTCTCCGTACGACCTGACGCGTGGCCGGATCGTCTACCGCTACAAGTAGATCTTGCCCGAGCCCCGGGCCCGCCCGGAGCGATGGCACTGACCCGGAGAACCTCACCCAATGAAGGTCAAGCCGAGCGTCAAGAAGATCTGCGACAAGTGCAGGGTGATCCGCCGTCACGGCCGGGTCATGGTCATCTGCGAGAACCCGCGCCACAAGCAGCGCCAGGGCTGACGCAGGACCGATCCCTCTGCACCAGACGCAGAGATTCGCGCGACGCAAGCTGAATATGTTCATACGCAGGGCCCGAGTCGATCAAGGCTCGACACCCCCGGTCCGGAGGCCGGGGACCCAGTTCGTACCTGATACGGCGGCTGGGAGCCGGTCCTGCGGAAGACCTCCGAAGATCACCAGGAGCCATTGAATGGCACGCGTTTCCGGTGTTGACATCCCGCGCGAAAAGCGCGTGGAGATCGCCCTCACCTACGTGTTCGGCATCGGCCGGACTCTTTCGCAGCAGACGCTGGCAGCGACCGGCGTCGACCCGAACACCCGCGTTCGCGACCTCTCCGAGGAGCAGCTCGTCGCGATCCGCGAGTACGTCGACAACAACATCAAGACCGAGGGTGACCTCCGTCGCGAGATCCAGGCCGACATCCGCCGCAAGGTCGAGATCGGCACGTACCAGGGCCTGCGTCACCGCCGCGGTCTGCCCGTCCGCGGTCAGCGCACCAGCACCAACGCCCGCACCCGCAAGGGCCCGCGTCGCGCCATCGCCGGCAAGAAGAAGCCGGGCAAGAAGTAGTCCGCAGCGGACCTCTGTCCACGGTCTTCGCTGTAGGACCGACCACCTCCCGTAGGAGTTAAGAGATGCCCCCCAAGGGACGTCAGGGCGCTGCCAAGAAGGTGCGCCGCAAGGAAAAGAAGAACGTCGCTCACGGCCACGCGCACATCAAGAGCACGTTCAACAACACGATCGTCTCGATCACGGACCCGTCCGGCAACGTGATCTCCTGGGCCTCCGCCGGCCACGTCGGCTTCAAGGGCTCCCGGAAGTCCACGCCGTTCGCCGCGCAGATGGCCGCCGAGTCGGCTGCCCGCCGCGCCCAGGAGCACGGCATGCGCAAGGTCGACGTGTTCGTCAAGGGCCCGGGCTCCGGTCGTGAGACCGCGATCCGCTCCCTTCAGGCCACGGGCCTCGAGGTCGGCTCCATCCAGGACGTCACCCCGACCCCGCACAACGGCTGCCGTCCGCCGAAGCGCCGTCGCGTCTGACGTCTGCGCTTCAAGGGCTTGCTGCGCCTCCGGGGTTTTCGGCCGGGGGTGTGGGGGTTGTCCCCCACGTGTAACAGCCGGGCGGTACGGACACCGTAAAAGGGCCGTACCGCCCGTACCCTTGCAGTACCACCCGCACTTTTCACGGGTGCGGTTTCCGTCGGACGTCAAATAGCGGGCGTCCACGAAAAAAGGATCTGATCCACACATGCTGATCGCTCAGCGTCCCTCGTTGACCGAAGAGGTCGTCGACGAGTTCCGCTCCCGGTTCGTGATCGAGCCGCTGGAGCCGGGCTTCGGCTACACCCTCGGCAACTCGCTCCGCCGTACCCTCCTGTCGTCGATCCCCGGTGCCGCTGTCACCAGCATCCGCATCGACGGCGTCCTGCACGAGTTCACCACCGTGCCGGGCGTCAAGGAGGACGTCACCGACCTGATCCTCAACATCAAGCAGCTGGTCGTCTCCTCGGAGCACGACGAGCCGGTCGTGATGTACCTGCGCAAGCAGGGTCCGGGTCTGGTCACCGCCGCCGACATCGCGCCCCCGGCCGGTGTCGAGGTGCACAACCCCGACCTCGTCCTCGCCACGCTCAACGGCAAGGGCAAGCTGGAGATGGAGCTGACGGTCGAGCGTGGCCGCGGTTACGTCTCCGCCGTGCAGAACAAGCAGGTGGGCCAGGAGATCGGCCGTATCCCGGTCGACTCGATCTACTCGCCGGTTCTGAAGGTCACGTACAAGGTCGAGGCCACGCGTGTCGAGCAGCGCACCGACTTCGACAAGCTGATCGTCGACGTCGAGACCAAGCAGGCGATGCGTCCGCGTGACGCCATGGCCTCCGCCGGTAAGACGCTGGTCGAGCTGTTCGGTCTCGCCCGCGAGCTGAACATCGACGCCGAGGGCATCGACATGGGTCCGTCCCCGACGGACGCCGCGCTCGCTGCCGACCTGGCGCTGCCGATCGAGGAGCTGGAGCTCACCGTTCGGTCGTACAACTGCCTCAAGCGTGAGGGCATCCACTCCGTGGGTGAGCTCGTCGCCCGCTCCGAGGCCGACCTGCTGGACATCCGCAACTTCGGTGCGAAGTCCATCGACGAGGTCAAGGCGAAGCTGGCCGGCATGGGCCTGGCCCTGAAGGACAGCCCGCCCGGATTCGACCCGACCGCCGCGGCGGACGCGTTCGGCGCGGACGACGACGCGGACGCCGGGTTCGTGGAGACCGAGCAGTACTAAGAGCTCGGGCCTTCCGGTCCGTACTTGGGCGTGGGTGCGCTGTGCTTGATCGCGCCCACGCGACGGAGTCGCATATCGACACCGCCCCGCGCCCCTTCCGGAGGCGCCCCTTAGGGGGCTGCCTCCGGATCTCCGACAGGCGACCGCCTGCTCGGATACTGACCCCGGTACCTGATACGGCCGGGGCAGACACACAGGAGAAGAACAATGCCGAAGCCCACCAAGGGTGCCCGTCTGGGCGGCAGCGCCGCGCACGAGAAGCTGCTCCTCGCGAACCTCGCGAAGGCGCTCTTCGAGCACGGCCGTATCACCACCACCGAGGCAAAGGCTCGCCGCCTGCGCCCGTACGCCGAGCGTCTGGTCACCAAGGCGAAGAAGGGCGACCTTCACAACCGCCGTCAGGTGCTCCAGGTCATCACGGACAAGAGCATCGTCCACACGCTCTTCACCGAGATCGGCCCGCGCTACGAGAACCGTCCGGGTGGCTACACCCGCATCACCAAGATCGGTAACCGCCGTGGCGACAACGCGCCCATGGCTGTCATCGAGCTGGTCGAGGCGCTGACGGTGGCGCAGCAGGCGACCGGTGAGGCCGAGGCCGCCACCAAGCGTGCGGTCAAGGAAGCCGACGAGGCCAAGGCGCAGGAGGCCACCGAGGCTCCGGCCGAGGAGGTCGCCGCCGAGCCCGCCGCGGAAGCGGCTGGTGAAGGCGACAAGGACGCCTGAGGCACTGCCGAAGCGTTGAGCGGGTCCGTCCTTCGGGGCGGGCCCGCTTTCGCGTACCTGAAAGGATCTGTACGTGAGTGACGAAGTACCGCCCGGTTACGTCCGTGTCCGCCTCGACCTGTCCTACGACGGCTCGGACTTCCACGGCTGGGCCAAGCAGGCCGGGGGCCGGCGGACCGTGCAGGGGGAGATCGAGGACGCCCTCCGCACGGTCACGCGGTCCAGGGAGACGTACGAGCTGACCGTGGCCGGGCGGACGGACGCCGGGGTGCACGCGCGCGGGCAGGTCGCCCATGTCGATCTGCCGAGGGAGGTGTGGGTCGAGCACCACGGGAAACTGCTCAAGCGTCTCGCCGGGCGCCTGCCCAGGGACGTCCGGGTGTGGGCGCTCAGGGAGGCGCCCAGCGGCTTCAACGCGCGCTTCTCCGCGATCTGGCGCCGCTACGCCTACCGCGTCACCGACAACCCCGGCGGGGTCGACCCGCTGCTGCGGGGCCACGTGCTCTGGCACGACTGGCCGCTGGACGTCGACGCCATGAACGAGGCCGCCCGGCACCTCCTCGGCGAGCACGACTTCGCCGCGTACTGCAAGAAGCGCGAGGGTGCGACCACGATCCGTACGCTCCAGGAGCTGTGGCTGGAAAAGGGTGCCGACGGGATCATCACCGCGACCGTCCGTGCGGACGCCTTCTGCCACAACATGGTGCGCTCGCTCATCGGGGCGCTGCTGTTCGTGGGGGACGGGCACCGCACGCCGGACTGGCCGGGGAAGGTGCTCGCGGCCGGGGTGCGGGACTCGGCGGTGCATGTCGTACGGCCGCACGGGCTGTCCCTGGAGGAGGTCGGCTATCCCGCGGACGAGCTGCTGGCCGCGCGGAACAAGGAGGCGCGGAACAAGCGGTCGTTGCCTGGCACGGCAGGCTGCGAAACCTGTTAGTTACACCACATTGGCCTTCCTGCGCGAGGTCGACGCGATCAACATGCGGCGCCGCGACCGGGTGGTGGAGCTGGCCCGCGAACTGTGCGGGGGAGCCGTCCTGGGCGCCAGGGTCGCCGTGCTCGGCGCCGCCTTCAAGCCGGACTCCGACGGCATCCGCGACTCGCCCGCGCTGAACGTGGCCGCGCGGCTGCGCCTGGACGGCGCCGACGTGAACGTCTACGACGCCGCGGCCATGCACAACGCCCGCAAGGCCTTCCCGCTGCTCGGCTACGCCGTGTCGGCCGAGGACGCGTTGCGCGGGGCCGATATCGTCCTGCACCTGACCGAATGGCCGCAGTTCCGCGCGCTCGACCCCGAGGGGGCGGCCGCGCTGGTGAACCGGCCGAACATCGTGGACGGCCGAGGGGTACTCGACGCGGACCGCTGGACCGCGGCGGGCTGGCGGTTCCGGGCGCTGGGCAGACCGGCGCCGCGAGGGGAGAAGGCATGACGGGGCAGGGCAACGGCGTACCGATCACCGTGGTGATGCCGACGTACAACGAGGCGGCGAACGTGCCGCGGATGGCCGAGGCGGTGCTCGGGCTGCCGCTGGACGGGCTGCACCTGAAGATCGTCGACGACTCCAGTCCGGACGGCACCGGGCGGGTCGCCGAGGAGCTGGCGGAGAAGTACAACGCGGACGGGGCCGGGCGGCGCCGGATGAGCGTGCTGCACCGCACCGAGAAGGACGGGCTCGGGCGGGCCTACACCGCGGGCATGACCGCCGCGCTGGAGGAGGGCGCCGAGTACGTCGTCCAGATGGACGCCGACGGCAGCCACCCGGTGGAGGCCGTGCCGCGCATGCTGGAGGCGGCCGTGACCTCCGGGGCGGGCCTGGTCGTCGGCAGCCGGTACGTCGAGGGCGGCTCGCTGGACGAGGGCTGGGGCGCGCACCGCGTCCTGCTCTCCCGGTTCGCCAACCGCTACGCGCGCACCATCCTCGGCACCCCCATCCACGACATCACCGCCGGCTTCAACCTGTGGTCGGCCGACACCCTGCGTGACGTGGACCTGGCCTCGCTGGACAGCGCGGGCTACAGCTTCCAGGTCGAGCTGAAGTACAAGGCCGTACGGGCGGGCCACCGCGCCGTCGAGATCCCGATCCGCTTCGAGGAGCGCACGGAGGGGGTCTCGAAGATGACCCTGCGTACGCAGCTGGAGTCGGCGGTGGTGCCGATCAGACTGCGCCTGAAGCGACGGCCCTAGTTCACCGACCGGCTACTGGTTCGCCGCCGCGGAGGCCTGTGCCTCACCCCGGCGGCGGATCTGCCGGAAGGTGAACTCGGCCAGGTCGTCACCGGCGCTGAACACCTTGGTGTCCTTCGTGGTCACGTCCTTGCCGTTGGTGAAACCGGCGATCGTGAAGTAGGCGTAGCGGCCGTAGGAGTTGGTCGTCGAGCGGCAGACCGCGGAGTCGCAGAACGCCTTGACGCCCTTGCCCGACAGCGACTTCACGATGCTCTTCTTGTCGGCCTCGCCCTTGGCCTTGGTGGCCTTGGCCTCGGTGTCGAAGACGGCGACACCGACGGTCACCGCGACACCGTCCTTGGTGTAGCTCACCCGCAGCAGGCGGGTGCAGCCGTTGCCGGTGAGCACCTTGGGGAGGGTGCCGCCGGCGACCGAGGCGCAGTTCGTCGTGTCGGCCGTGGGGCCCTTCTTGTACACGGTCTCGCCCATGGTCAGCTGGGTGCCCGGGAAGAGCGTCTCCGCGCTGAGCGGGGCCGTGTCCTTCTTCGCGCTGGCTATGAAGTCCTTCGGGTCCAGCGGCGGCGGCGCGCTGGTGGGCTCGAAGGACGGCGCCGACGCGGAGCCGCTGGGCAGCGAGGCGCTCGCGGGCAGGTCGGAGGGCTGGCCCGAGGCGCTGTTGTCCTTGTTCGCCGATACGACGCTCATCGCGACGGCAGCGCCTATCGCCACCGTGGCGACGACGCCGCCGCCGATGAACAGCACCTTGCGCCGCTTGTGCCGCGCTTCCGAGGCATCGGCGAGCGCGGCCCAGTCCGGGGACCGGCCGTCACCGCCGTCGTTCCAAGGCTGCTGCGAGTTCGGTTTCCAGGGATCCCACTGGGACTGGGGTCCCCCCTGCCCATAGCTCATGGGGCGCATCTTAGACGGGGGGCGGGGGATGCTGGTGCGCCTCTACCAGGTGCGATAGGGGACCTTTCGCCGCAACCCCACCCACGACCGGCTCGACCACGGCCCCCTGTTTTCCCTGTTCCGCCGGCGTCCCGCCCGGGCCCGTATCACCCAGCCCGTCCGGCGTTCGAGGGCGAGGCCCGTTCAGGGCCGATGCGCGGAGGCGGCGGCCCCAGTGGCGAGGCGGCCTACACTGGACGTGAGAACCGGCGGAGCCCAGCGGCAGCGAGCCCGTTTTGACCGGGGCGCGGCGCCACGGGTATCCTGCCTGTTCGTTGTGTATTGGCTTGCTCATTCTCACGGGACGGGCCCTTACACCGGTCCACCGGGCCGATGACCAGCGACCCCACGTACGCGGTATGCGTCGCCGCCGTGCGGTACAGGCTGTCGTGATCGTTTCGGTGACCTGTTCAGGACCATTCACTCGAAGCGAAGGCTACGAACCGTGCGTACGTACAGCCCCAAGCCCGGCGATGTGACGCGCCAGTGGCACGTCATCGACGCTCAGGACGTCGTCCTGGGCCGTCTGGCCTCCACTGCGGCCTCCATCCTGCGTGGCAAGCACAAGCCGATCTACGCGCCCCACGTTGACACGGGTGACTTCGTCATCATCATCAACGCCGACAAGGTGCACCTGTCCGGCAACAAGCGGACCCAGAAGATGGCGTACCGCCACTCCGGCTACCCGGGTGGTCTGCGCTCCGTCCGTTACGACGAGCTGCTCGACAAGAACCCCGAGAAGGCCATCGAGAAGGCCGTCAAGGGCATGCTTCCCAAGAACACTCTGGGCCGTCAGATGCTCTCGAAGCTGAAGGTCTACAAGGGTGACCAGCACCCGCACGCTGCCCAGCAGCCGGTGCCGTTCGAGATCACCCAGGTCGCGCAGTAAGTCCGGCCACCCCCTAAGACTGAAGAGAATCTGAGGAGAATCGTGGCCGAGACCACTGCCGAGCAGCCGATCGAAGAGATCGACATCGAGAGCTACACCACCGAGTCCGAGGTCCCCGTCGAGGGCGAGTACACCTCCGAGTCCCTCGCGTCCCGCTTCGGCGAGCCCCAGCCGGCCGCCGGCCTGGGCCGCCGCAAGAACGCCATCGCCCGTGTCCGGATCGTCCCGGGCACCGGCAAGTGGAAGATCAACGGTCGCACCCTCGAGGACTACTTCCCGAACAAGGTGCACCAGCAGGAAGTCAACGAGCCCTTCAAGGTGCTCGAGCTCGAGGGCCGCTACGACGTCATCGCCCGCATCGCGGGTGGCGGTGTCTCCGGTCAGGCCGGTGCGCTCCGTCTCGGTGTCGCCCGCGCGCTGAACGAGGCCGACGTCGACAACAACCGCGGCCCGCTGAAGAAGGCCGGCTTCCTCAAGCGCGACGACCGTGCGGTCGAGCGCAAGAAGGCCGGTCTGAAGAAGGCCCGCAAGGCCCCGCAGTACAGCAAGCGCTAATCACAGCTGCCTGCTCGTACTCCGAACGCCCCGGCGGCACGCCACTGTGCCGTCGGGGCGTTCGTTTATCCGAGCCCAACGGCGTATAACGACACAAGACGCTCAAAGGCTAGTGTGATCCGATGTTCAGGCGGCGACCGCCATCGCAACTGACGCTTCCTCAGGAGGACAAGTGGGACGACTCTTCGGCACGGACGGCGTGCGCGGTGTCGCCAACGCGGATCTGACGGCCGAGATGGCGCTCGGGCTCTCCGTCGCAGCGGCGCACGTGCTGGCCGAGGCGGGCACCTTCGAGGGCCACAGGCCGAAGGCAGTGGTCGGACGGGACCCGCGCGCGTCCGGGGAGTTCCTGGAGGCCGCCGTGGTCGCGGGCCTCGCGAGCGCGGGCGTGGACGTCCTGCGCGTCGGTGTGCTGCCGACACCCGCGGTGGCGTTCCTCACCGGCGCGCTCGGCGCCGACCTCGGTGTCATGCTCTCCGCCAGCCACAACGCCATGCCCGACAACGGCGTCAAGTTCTTCGCCCGCGGCGGCCACAAGCTCGCCGACGAGCTGGAGGACCGGATCGAGGCCGTGTACGAGGCGCACCGCCACGGCGAACCCTGGGAGCGGCCGACGGGCGCCGGGGTCGGGCGCGTACGGTCGTACGACCAGGGCTTCGAGCAGTACGTCAGCCATCTGCTCGGCGTGCTCCCGAACCGCCTCGACGGACTGAAGATCGTCCTCGACGAGGCGCACGGCGCCGCCGCCGGTGTCTCGCCCGAGGCCTTCTCGCGGGCCGGTGCCGAGGTCATCACGATCGGCGCCGAGCCGGACGGCCTCAACATCAACGACGGCTGCGGCTCCACCCACCTGGACAAGCTGAAGGCCGCCGTGATCGAGCACGGCGCCGGCCTCGGCATCGCCCACGACGGCGACGCCGACCGCTGCCTCGCCGTGGACCACACCGGCGAGGAGGTGGACGGCGACCAGATCCTGGCCGTGCTCGCGCTGGCGATGCGGGAGCGTTCCGCACTGCGCTCCGACACCGTCGTCGCGACCGTGATGTCGAATCTGGGCTTCAAGCTGGCCATGGAGCGCGAGGGCATCCACCTCGTGCAGACCGCCGTCGGCGACCGGTACGTCCTGGAGGAGATGAAGCGGCACGACTTCGCCCTCGGCGGCGAGCAGTCCGGCCACGTCATCATCCTCGACCACGCCACCACCGGCGACGGCACGCTGACCGGCCTGCTGCTCGCCGCCCGCGTCGCCCAGACCGGCCGTACGCTCCGGGACCTCGCCTCGGTCATGGAGCGGCTGCCGCAGGTGCTGATCAACGTGCCCGACGTCGACAAGTCCCGGGTGAAGACCTCCGCCGACCTCGCCGCCGCGGTGACGGAAGCGGAGCGGGAGCTGGGCTCGACCGGCCGCGTGCTGCTGCGGCCGTCCGGCACGGAGCCGCTGGTGCGCGTGATGGTCGAGGCCGCCGACATCGACCAGGCACGCTCGGTCGCCGGCAGGCTCGCCGACGCGGTGAAATCGGCGCTGGGCTAGCCGAGTTCGGGGGCGCGCTCGCGCTGCCTGGCCCAGAACCACTTCTGGGCCAGCAGGGTGAGCGTGCCCGCCAGGACGATGCCCAGCAGGTTCAGCAGGAGCTGCTCGGTCGAGCCCCAGGCCTGGTGGTACTCGGTGAACGCGCAGGCCACGGCCGCGTTCGCGGCGGCCGGGACGGTGGTCACCGAGATCGCCACGCCCACCAGGGCCCCCGACTTCGACGAGGTCAGCGACAGGGTGCCGGCGGCGCCGGCGAGGACGGCCACGACGAACGAGAAGGCGTCCGGCCGGTAGATGAAGTTGGTGTTGGGCCGCTCGGCCTCCAGCTGCACCTTGGTGAACAGGCCGACGCCGTCCATGAAGTACGTGAAGCCGACGGTCACCAGCATCGCGAAGGCGAAGCCTGCCAGCAGCGCGGTCAGCGAGCGCACCGCCAGGCGCGGGGCACGCCGTACGAGGGCCGTGCAGATGCCCGCCAGCGGCCCGAACTCCGGTCCCACCGCCATCGCGCCCACGATCAGGATCGCGTTGTCGAGCACCACACCACAGGCCGCGATCATCGTGGCCAGGGTTATGAAGGCGACGTAGGTCACCGACAGCGTCGACTCCTCGTGCGTCGCGTCGGTCAGGTGCTCCCACAGCACCGCGTCCGCGCCCTCGCCGGGCGCCTCCGCCTCGGCCTTGTCGGCCCGCTCGGACAGCGACAGATCGATGTTCTCCACGGCGATGGAGCCGGTGCTGTCGATGCCCAGCCGCTGCAACCCGGTCAGCAGTTCGTCGCCCGCCTCCCGGGCCACGTCGCACATCACGATGTCCCCGGCCGGGTTGCGGGCGGCGCCGGGGATGACGGCGAGATGCGTGGTGCCGACCGTCTTCTCGATCAGGCGTACCACGTCGTCCGTCTTGCCGGCCGGTGTGATCAGGCGCAGGTGCAGCATGCCCGCAGGGTAGCGGTCAAAGCTTCCGCAGCCTCAGCCGTTGCACCTTGTGGTCCGGGCCCTTGCGGAGGATGAGGGCGGCGCGGCCCCGGGTGGGGGCGATGTTCTCCTCCAGGTTCGGCTTGTTGATGGTCCGCCACTGCCTCCGCGCGTAGTCGAGGGCCTCCTCCTCGGAGACCTGGGTGTACTTGCGGAAGTAGGAGGAGGGGTTCTGGAAGGCGGTCTGGCGCAGCTTCTTGAACCGGTTGAGGTACCAGCGCTCGATGTCCTCGCCGCTCGCGTCGACGTACACGCTGAAGTCGAAGTAGTCGGCCAGAGCGACCCGGGTGCGGCCGTCCTTGCCGGGCAGCGCGGGCTGGAGGACGTTGAGCCCCTCGACGATCAGGATGTCGGGCCGCCGGACGGTGAGCCGCTGGTCGGGCACGATGTCGTAGATGAGGTGGGAGTAGACGGGCGCCGTCACCTCGTCCTTGCCCGCCTTGATATCGGCGACGAAGCGGGTGAGCGCCCGGCGGTCGTACGACTCGGGGAAGCCCTTGCGCGACATCAGGCCGCGGGCCCGGAGCTCCCTGGTGGGCAGCAGGAACCCGTCCGTCGTCACCAGTTCGACGCGCGGATGCTCGGGCCAGCGGGACAGCAGCGCCTGGAGCAGGCGGGCGACGGTCGACTTCCCGACGGCGACCGAACCCGCCACGCCTATGACGAAGGGTGTGCCCGACTGGGAACCCTGCTCGCCGAGGAACGTGTTCAGCGCCCCCCTCAATCCGTCCGTGGCGCCGACGTAGAGGTTGAGGAGCCGGGACAGCGGGAGGTAGATGTCGCGCACCTCGTCGAGGTCGATGACGTCGCCGAGACCGCGCAGCTTCTCGACCTCCTCGGCGGTGAGCGGCAGCGGCGTCTTGTCGCGCAGCGCGCTCCACTCGGCGCGAGTGAGATCGACGTAGGGAGTCGCCTCCGGCCTGTGCCGGTGGGCGCTCCGGGGCATCGAGGAGACCGGAGAGATCACATTCCATTGTTAACGGAGTTTGAACGGCGTGGCGGGTGGGGTCGGTCACGCCCAGCCGCGGCTCTAGTGCGGCACATGGCTGCAATCGATCCTGCGAGGGTGGTAAGTGCCCTGAGAATTTCCGATTTCGGGCACGCGGAGACAGTTTTGGACCGGCTTCGGGTCGTAGGCTGCGGCGCATGTGCGGAATCGTGGGATACGTGGGGTCGCAGTCGGCGCTCGAGGTCGTGATGGCCGGGCTGAAGCGGCTGGAGTACCGGGGTTACGACTCGGCGGGCGTCGCCGTGCTGGCGGACGGCGGCCTGGCCGCCGCGAAGAAGTCCGGGAAACTGGTCAATCTGGAGAAGGAACTGGTCGACCGGCCGCTCCCGACCGGGTCGACGGGCATCGGCCACACCCGCTGGGCCACACACGGCGGCCCGACGGACGCCAACGCGCACCCCCACCTGGACAACGCGGGCCGGGTCGCCGTCGTCCACAACGGGATCATCGAGAACTTCGCGGCGCTGCGCGCGGAACTCGCGGAGCGGGGCCATGACCTCTCCTCGGAGACGGACACGGAGGTCGTCGCCCATCTGCTCGCCGAGGAGTTCTCCTCCAGCGCCGACCTCGCGGAGGCCATGCGGCTGGTGTGCCGCCGTCTGGAGGGGGCGTTCACGCTGGTCGCGGTGCACGCGGACGAACCGGATGTGGTCGTGGGCGCGCGGCGGAACTCCCCGCTGGTGGTGGGCGTTGGAGAGGGTGAGGCCTTTCTCGCCTCGGACGTCGCCGCGTTCATCGCCCACACGCGGTCGGCGATCGAGCTGGGTCAGGACCAGGTGGTGGAGCTGCGCCGCGACGGCGTGACGGTGACCGGTTTCGACGGCCGTCCCGCGGACGTCCGCTCGTACCACATCGACTGGGACGCTTCGGCCGCGGAAAAGGGGGGTTATGACTACTTCATGCTCAAGGAGATCGCCGAGCAGCCCAAGGCGGTCGCCGATACGCTCCTGGGCCGCATCGACGCGGCCGGCTCACTGACCCTGGACGAGGTCCGGATCAGCGCCTCGGAGCTGCGCGAGGTGGACAAGGTCGTCATCGTCGCCTGCGGTACTGCCTTCCACGCCGGCCTGATCGCCAAGTACGCCATCGAGCACTGGACGCGCATCCCGTGCGAGGTGGAGCTGGCCAGCGAGTTCCGCTACCGGGACCCGATCCTGGACGCGCAGACCCTGGTGATCGCCATCTCCCAGTCCGGCGAGACCATGGACACGCTGATGGCCCTCCGCCACGCCCGCGAACAGGGTTCCAAGGTGCTGGCCATCTGCAACACCAACGGCTCGACGATCCCCCGGGAGTCGGACGCGGTGCTCTACACGCACGCCGGCCCGGAGATCGCGGTGGCGTCGACGAAGGCGTTCCTCACCCAGCTGGTGGCGTGCTACCTGGTCGCGCTGTACCTGGGCCAGGTCCGGGGCACCAAGTGGGGCGACGAGATCGGGGCCGTCATCCGCGACCTGTCGCAGATCTCCGCCGAGGTCGAGCGGGTGCTGGAGACCATGGAGCCGGTACGGTCGCTCGCGCGCTCCCTGGCCGGGAAGAACACGGTGCTGTTCCTCGGGCGGCACGTGGGCTATCCGGTCGCCCTCGAAGGCGCCCTGAAACTCAAGGAGCTCGCCTACATGCACGCCGAGGGCTTCGCGGCGGGCGAGCTCAAGCACGGCCCGATCGCGCTCATCGAGGACGATCTGCCGGTGGTCGTGGTGGTGCCCTCCCCGCGCGGCCGTTCCGTCCTCCACGACAAGATCGTCTCCAACATCCAGGAGATCCGGGCCAGGGGCGCGCGCACGATCGTGATCGCGGAAGAGGACGACGAGGCGGTGGCCCCGTACGCGGACCACCTGATCCGCATCCCGGCGACCCCGACGCTGCTCCAGCCCCTGGTGGCGACGGTCCCGCTCCAGGTCTTCGCCTGCGAGCTCGCCACCGCCCGGGGGAACGAGGTGGACCAGCCCCGCAACCTCGCGAAGTCGGTGACGGTGGAGTAGGTTCCGCGCCCCGTGGACCTGCCCGTCGCCATAGGCTGCCCGCCATGACCATCATCGGTGTCGGTATCGACGTGGCCGAGATCGACCGGTTCCGGGTGTCGTTGGACCGTACGCCCGGGCTGGCCGACCGGCTCTTCATCGCGAGCGAGTTGCTGTTGCCCAGCGGGGAGCGCCGGGGCATCGCCTCGCTCGCCGCGCGTTTCGCCGCGAAGGAGGCGCTCGCCAAGGCCCTCGGCGCGCCGCCGGGGCTGCACTGGACGGACGCGGAGGTGTACGTCGAGGACAGTGGTCAGCCGCGGCTGAGAGTGAAGGGCACGGTGGCGGCCAGGGCGGCCGAACTCGGGGTGCGGTCCTGGCATGTGTCGCTCAGTCACGATGCGGGAGTCGCGTCGGCGGTGGTGGTCGCGGAGGGGTGAGCGGATCCGGGCTCGGGGTGCAGGCGCGGCCGGATCCGGGGCAGACTCGATCGCATGCGTACCGCGTACAGCGTAGAGACGGTAAGGACAGCCGAGCGTGAGCTCATGGCACGGCTCCCCGACGGCGCCCTCATGCAGCGGGCCGCCGCCGGACTGGCCGCCGCCTGTGCGGACTTGCTGGGGCGGGTGTACGGGCGCCGGGTCGTGCTCCTCGTCGGCAGCGGCGACAACGGCGGGGACGCCCTGTACGCCGGCGCCCGGCTCGCCCGGCGCGGCGCCGGGGTCGCGGCCGTTCTGCTGAGCCCGGACCGCACCCACCCGGGTGGCCTCGCGGCACTGCGCCGCGCGGGCGGCACCGTCGCCGGCCCCGGCGGCTCCGCCGAGGACCTCGTCGCCCGGGCCGACCTCGTCGTCGACGGCATCGTCGGGATCGGCGGGAAGGGCGGCCTGCGCCCCGACGCCGAGGCGCTCGCGGAGGCCGCCCGCGTCTCCCGTGCCGCCGTCGTCGCCGTGGACCTGCCGAGCGGGGTCGAAGCGGACACCGGCGAGGTGCGCGGGGCCGCGATCCGCGCCGACCTGACGGTGACCTTCGGGACGCACAAGCCGGGCCTGCTGATCGACCCCGCCCGTGAGTACGCCGGGACCGTCCGCCTCGTCGACATCGGGCTGGAGCTGCCCCCCGAGGCCGAACTCGAGGCCCTTCAGCACGCCGACGTGGCCCGCCTGCTGCCCCGGCCCGCCGCCGAGAGCGACAAGTACCGGCGGGGTGTCGTCGGCATCGCGGCCGGGTCGGCGCGGTATCCGGGCGCGGCCGTCCTCGCGGTGTCGGGTGCCCTGCGCGGCGGGGCGGGCGCCGTGCGCTACGTCGGGCCCGCCGGGGACACCGTGATCGCTCGCTTCCCCGAGACCCTCGTCTCCGACCAGGGGCCGCACAAGGCGGGGCGGGTGCAGGCGTGGGTGGTCGGGCCCGGCGCCGGGGACGACGCCGTCACCGTCGCCGAGGTGGTGGAGACGGACGTGCCGGTGCTCATCGACGCGGACGGGCTGCGCCTCGCGGACCGGGACGCCGTACGGGCCCGCACCGCGCCGACGCTGATGACCCCGCACGCCGGTGAGGCCGCCGCGCTGCTCGGTGTGGCCCGCGAGGAGGTCGAAGGGGCACGGCTGGAGTCCGTGCGGAAGCTGGCGCTGCTGTACGGGGCGACCGTGCTGCTGAAGGGGTCGACCACGCTGGTCGCGGACGCCGGGGGCGGGGCCGTACGGGTGAACGCCACGGGCACGCCCTGGCTGGCCACGGCCGGGAGCGGGGACGTCCTGTCGGGGCTGGCCGGGTCGCTGCTGGCGTCGGGGCTGTCGGCGCTGGACGCGGGGAGCGCGGCGGCGTACCTGCACGGCCTCGCCGGCCGGTACGCGGCGGACGGGGCGCCGGCGGGGGCGCATGACGTGGCGGCGGCCATTCCGGAGGCCTGGCGGGACGTACGCGACTGACGTACGGGCCGGCGTCTCCCGGCGGGCGGCGTCCACCCCTCGGGTGACCTGCCCGCGCGGCTGCCGGGATTCGGGGGAGCGGGCCGCTTGGCTGATCGTGTGAAATATGGACATATTGCTTACCAGGTCACCGCCTACCGGGTCATCGCCGTGCTCCTGGCCGCCGCCACCGTCCTCCCGACGGCCGGGACCACCCGGGCCGCCACCCCGGCGTCCCCGCCGCCCGCCGCGGGCGCCATGACCGAACTGGTGCCCGGGGTCCCCCCGGGCCCGCAGCAGCCCTGGCAGTTCGACACCCCCGACCAGATGCTGCCGCCGAAGGTGTACACGCCGAGCCCCGAGGAGGACGCCGTCGAGCCGCGGGACGCGGCGCCGGGGACGTACGACCTCATCGAGTACGTGCCGCTCGGTGACGCCGTCGCCAAGGTGGCGTGCAGCAAGCAGACCGGCCCCTACCAGCGGCAGGTCGAGCGGTGGCTGAAGCGGAAGGTGGACGGGAAGCAGTCCGGGGCGGACTGCAAGGCCATCCGGAACTTCCAGAAGAAGCACAAGATCAAGCCCGCGATCGGCTTCGCCGGACCCGTCACCTGGGCGCAGATGATGCTCATCTCGGCGAAGAAGAACCCCAACGCGGCCAAGAAGTGCCCGGTTCGGACCTACCGGGTCGCCTGCGTGGACCTGGGCCGGCAGGTCACCTGGGTGCAGAAGGGCAAGAAGGTGGTGTTCGGGCCGGTGCCGATGCGCAGCGGCCGCAAGGGGTACGCCACCCGGGCCGGGTGGCACACCGTGTACTGGCGGCACAAGAACCACTGGTCGACCCTTTACAACCAACCCATGCCGTACGCCCAGTTCTTCGACGGCGGCCAGGCCTTCCACGCCGTCTACGGCAGCATCTACACCACCGTCGGCTCCTGGGGCTGCGTGAACCTCAAGCTGGCCGACGCGCGCAGGCTGTGGGGCGTGTTGAAGAAGGGCGACCGGGTATTCGTGTGGGGCCGCAGGCCCGGCTCCTAGACCGTGCGAGGGGCCTGCGCCCGGAGGTTGCCGGGGGCCTCTGAGACACTGGGGGCGCGATGACTGAAAGACCACCTGTGCCGACCGCGCCCCTGCGCGCCCGCGCCGAGATCGACCTGGCCGCCCTGCGGGCCAACGTACGGGCTTTGCGTGCCCGCGCGCCCAAGTCGGCCCTGATGGCCGTGGTGAAGTCCGACGCGTACGGCCACGGGGCGGTGCCCTGTGCCCGCGCGGCCGTCGAGGCGGGCGCGAGCTGGCTCGGCACCGCCACACCCGAGGAGGCGCTCGCGCTGCGCGCGGCCGGGCTGCCGGGGCCGGTCCTGTGCTGGCTGTGGACCCCGGGCGGGCCGTGGCGGGAGGCGATCGAGGCCGGCATCGACGTGTCCGTCAGCGGTATGTGGGCGCTGCGGGAGGCCGTCGAGGCGGCCAGGCAGGCAGGCCGGCCCGCGCGCGTGCAGCTCAAGGCCGACACCGGGCTCGGCCGCAACGGCTGCCAGCCGGGACCGGACTGGGCCGAACTCGTCGCCGAGGCCCTGCACGCCGAGCGCGAGGGGCTGGTCCGGATCACCGGGCTGTGGTCGCACTTCGCCTCCGCCGACGAGCCCGGGCATCCCTCGATCGACGCCCAGCTCCTCCGCTTCCGGGAGATGCTGGCGTACGCGGAGGGGCGGGGCGTGCGCCCCGAGGTGCGGCACATCGCCAACTCCCCGGCCACGCTCACCCTGCCGGAGACCCACTTCGACCTCGTGCGGACCGGCATCGCCCTGTACGGGATCTCGCCGAGCCTGGAGATCGGCACCCCGGCGGACTTCGGGCTGCGTCCCGTGATGACGCTGTCGGCGTCGCTGGCGCTGGTGAAGCACGTACCGGGCGGGCACGGCGTCAGCTACGGGCACCACTACATCACCCCGGGCGAGACGACCCTCGGCCTGGTGCCGGTCGGCTACGCGGACGGCATCCCCCGGCACGCCTCCGGCAGCGGCCCTGTCCTGGTCGGCGGCAAGTGGCGTACGGTCGCCGGGCGGGTCGCGATGGACCAGTTCGTGGTCGACCTCGGGGGAGACGAACCCGAGGCGGGAGCGCAGGCCGTGCTGTTCGGGCCCGGCGACCGGGGCGAGCCCACGGCCGAGGACTGGGCGCAGGCGTCCGGCACGATCGCGTACGAAATCGTCACGCGCATCGGAACGCGTGTTCCTCGCGTCTATGTGAACGGGGAACCGGACCGGCAGGACGGGTAACCCGCGCGGAGGGAACTCGCCGTGGCATGGCCCCGGTGAGACCCGTGACACCTGTGACGGCAGCAGCAGTCGTGATGAGGAGCGGTACGTGAGCGAGAGCAGTGCGGAGGTCGTGGCGGACGTGGCGGACGTCGCCGCCGCGGCCGTCGTCGCCTCCGCCGCGGGGGCGGCCGGAAGCTGGCGCAGGGCGACCGGCTTCGCCGGTGCCGCGATAGGTGTGCTCGCCGCGGGCGCGGCGGCCGGTGTCGCCATCGAACGGATGACCGTCGGCCGGGGGATGCGCAGGAAGGCCCGGCTGGCGCTGGACTCGACGGGTCCGTTCGGGGCGCTGCGCGGCACCCCGGGCAAGGCGCACGCCGACGACGGTACCGAGTTGTACTACGAGGTCGACGACGTCGAGCCCGACGCCGGCGGCCCGAACCTCTCCCCGCGCCGGCGCCGTCTCTTCGGCCGCAAGGCGCCCGCCCCGGTCACCGTGGTCTTCAGCCACGGCTACTGCCTCAGCCAGGACTCCTGGCACTTCCAGCGCGCCGCCCTGCGCGGCGTCGTACGCACCGTGCACTGGGACCAGCGCAGCCACGGCCGCTCGGCGCGGGGCGTGGGCCAGGTCCAGGACGGGGTGCCGCTCACCATCGACCAGCTCGGGCGCGACCTCAAGGCCGTCATCGACGCGGCCGTGCCCGAGGGCCCGATCGTGCTGGTCGGGCACTCCATGGGCGGGATGACGGTGATGGCGCTGGCCGCGCTGTACCCGGAGCTGATCCGGGACCGGGTGGTCGCCACCGCCTTCGTCGGTACGTCGTCCGGACGGCTCGGCGAGGTCAACTTCGGGCTGCCCGTCGCCGGCGTCAACGCGGTGCGCCGGGTGCTCCCCGGGGTGCTGAAGGCGCTCGGGCAGCAGGCGGCGCTGGTGGAGAAGGGGCGGCGGGCCACCGCCGACCTGTTCGCCGGGATCATCAAGCGGTACTCGTTCGCCGGACGGGACGTCGACCCGGCGATCGCCCGGTTCGCTGA
The DNA here is from genome assembly GCF_053611185.1 of Streptomyces sp. NPDC054834. Lineage (NCBI taxonomy): Bacteria > Bacillati > Actinomycetota > Actinomycetes > Kitasatosporales > Streptomycetaceae > Streptomyces > Streptomyces sp. NPDC054834. The sequence goes on from NZ_JBSGZV010000004.1 coordinate 102,579, forward strand.
ACGCATGATCGAGTCCACGCCGATCGACGTGGTCGCCGAGTTCTATCCGGCGTTCACCGACCACGACAAGACCGAGGCGCTCGCCTGCTTCACCGACATGCCGGTGCTCGTGCTGGCCGGGGTCCAGGACCTCGTCACGCCCAGCGAGCACAGCGAGGCCATCGCCGACCTGCTGCCCGAGGCCGAACTGGTCCTCGTGCCGGATGCCGGGCACCTGGTCATGCTGGAGCACCCGGAAGTGGTCACCGACCGCCTCGCCGACCTCCTCACCCGCGCGGGTGCCGTGCCCGCAGGGGCTACGGTAAGTGGCTATGGAAGCACCAGCAGCACCGCACAACCCCGCTGAGACCCAGCTGACCGTCAACTCCCCGGAGCAGATGCGGGAACTGGGCCGCCGCCTGGCCAAGCTGCTGCGCGCGGGCGATCTGGTGATGCTCACCGGTGAGCTCGGCGCGGGCAAGACGACGCTCACCCGCGGGCTGGGCGAGGGGCTCGGCGTGCGCGGCGCGGTCACCTCGCCGACCTTCGTGATCGCCCGTGTCCATCCGTCGCTGGGCGACGGTCCGCCGCTCGTCCACGCCGACGCCTACCGGCTGTCCGGCGGCCTGGACGAGATGGAGGACCTCGACCTGGACGTCTCACTGCCCGACTCGGTGATCGTCGTGGAGTGGGGCGAGGGCAAGGTCGAGGAGCTGACCGAGGACCGGTTGCAGATCGTCATCCACCGCGCTGTCGGAGACACCACCGACGAGGTACGGCATGTGACCCTCACCGGTCTGGGGGCGCGGTGGGCGTCCGTGGACCTGGAGGCACTGGCGGCCTGAGACCGCCCGACACTTTCCGACAAGCTGTCGGCAACATGTTGCGCCGGGCCTGGCAGCCGTGATGACATGGTATCCAGCCCGTAGTTAGGTCTGCCTAACTACGCCCGCCCCCGCACCTCAGGAGGCGTCCCATGCCCGCTTCTCAGCCCACGGCGCCGCGGCGGCCGCCCGTGTTGTCCGCCGGGGTGTCCATGCGCGACCTGCTGGCCTCCTGCGCGGCTGCCAAGGCGATCTCGAACCCCCCGCAGGCCCCCGAGCCGGACCGGCAGGAGCCGGCGGAGCGGCACCGCGACGCGGCATAGGGCCATCGGGCTGGGGCCATCGGGCCCGGTCCCCGCGCCCTACCTGACCACGACGACCGGTACCCCGATCGTCGCGAACATCCACATCGCCTGTCCGTCCGCCCGGGTCTCCCTGATGCCGCCGGTCCGCACGGTCGGGTCCGGTGCCGGGGTCAGGTCCGGGTTCACGGCGGCGCTGAAGCCGATGGCGACGTCGTCCACGCTGGTGAAGCGCACGACGTGCTCGACGGGAACGCCGTCGGTGCCGGTGACCGCGTGCGAGCGGGACGTCACCACGTACGCGCCCGGGAACGGATCCACCCGGCCGGGCTTCACCCTGAAGGTGCGCAGTACCCGGTTGCGCTCGCCGACCAGCCACACCCGGTCGTCGTCCACCGAGTACACGACCCGTTCACCCGATCCGGAGACGGCGGGCAGCGCGGTGGGGTTCCTTCTGTCCCTGGGTGCCTTGACCACGGGTGACGCGCTCGCCCGGGGCTTGTCGCCGAGGCCGGCCGGGACCGTGGCGGAGGCCTGGTAGGCGAGGAAGCCGACCGTACCGACGGCCGCCGCGGTGAGGCCGGCCACGATTCCCGCGCTGGTCCCTGCCACGTACGTCCACCTCTGTCTCGCTTCGCCGTATCACATCATTTGTCGTACTTCGTACAGAACTTTATGCAGACGGTAGCAGTCGGTGACCACCTGGCCGGGACGGCCGCCGCGTACGCGCTGGAGCCGTAGGCTGTTCGCGTGCTCTTGCTCGCTCTGGATACCGCCACCCCCGCCGTCACCGTCGCGCTGCACGACGGCACGGACGTCATCGCCTCCTCGAGCCAGGTGGACGCGCGCCGGCACGGCGAGCTGCTGCTGCCGGCCGTCGACCGCGTGCTCGCCGAGGCCGGGCTGAAGCTCGACGCCGTCACCGGGATCGTCGTAGGCATCGGGCCCGGCCCCTACACCGGGCTGCGCGTCGGCCTGATGACCGCCGACACGTTCGGGCTCGCGCTCGGCGTGCCCGTGCACGGCCTGTGCACGCTCGACGCCCTCGCCTATGCGGCCGACATCGAGAAGGGCCCCTTCGTCGTGGCGACCGACGCCCGCCGCAAGGAGGTCTACTGGGCGAAGTACGCCGACTCCCGCACCCGGCTGACCGACCCCGCCGTCGACCGGCCCGCCGACATCGCCGAGCGGGTGGCGGGGCTCCCGGCCGTCGGCGCGGGCGCCCTGCTCTACCCCGACGCCTTCCCGCAGGTGCACGCGCCCGAGCACGTCTCCGCCGCCGCCCTCGCCTCGCTGGCCGCCGGGAAGCTGGCCGCGGGCGAGGAACTCCAGGCTCCCCGGCCGCTGTATCTGCGCCGCCCCGACGCCCAGGTCCCCAAGAACTACAAGGTGGTCACCCCCAAGTGACCGAACCCGCAACCCCCCGACTGCGCGAGATGCGCTGGTGGGACATCGACCCCGTGCTGGAGCTGGAGAAGGACCTCTTCCCCGAGGACGCCTGGTCGCGGGGCATGTTCTGGTCCGAGCTGGCCCACTCCCGGGGCTCCGAGGCGACCCGGCGGTACGTCGTGGCCGAGACGGGCGGCCGGATCGTCGGCTACGCCGGCCTGGCCGCGCAGGGCGAGTTGGCCGACATCCAGACCATCGCCGTCGCCCGCGACCTCCAGGGCACCGGCCTGGGCGGCGTGCTGCTGGCCGAACTGCTGCGGGCCGCGTCCGCCTTCGAGTGCTCCGAAGTGATGCTGGAGTGCCGCGTGGACAACGTCCGCGCGCAGAAGCTGTACGAGCGCTTCGGCTTCACGCCCATCGGCTTCAGGCGCGGCTACTACCAGCCGGGGAACGTGGACGCCCTGGTGATGCGCCTCACCACGGAACCCGACGGCGGCTCCGCCACCGGTTCCACCCCCGAACAAGGAACAGAGAGCACAGAGAGCAATGGCTGACGAACCCTTGGTCCTGGGGATCGAGACCTCCTGCGACGAGACCGGCGTCGGCATCGTCCGCGGCACCACCCTGCTGGCGGATGCCGTCGCCTCCAGCGTCGACGAGCACGCCCGCTTCGGCGGGGTGGTGCCCGAGGTCGCCTCGAGGGCCCACCTGGAGGCGATGGTGCCCACCATCGACCGCGCGCTGAAGGAGGCCGGTGTCTCCGCCAGGGATCTGGACGGCATCGCGGTGACGGCGGGCCCGGGGCTCGCGGGCGCCCTGCTGGTCGGCGTCTCGGCGGCGAAGGCGTACGCCTACGCCCTCGGCAAGCCCCTGTACGGCGTGAACCACCTCGCCTCCCACATCTGCGTCGACCAGCTGGAGCACGGCCCGCTCCCGGAGCCGACGATGGCGCTGCTGGTGTCCGGCGGCCACTCCTCCCTGCTGCTGTCCTCGGACATCACCTCGGACGTGCGCCCGATGGGCTCGACCATCGACGACGCGGCGGGCGAGGCCTTCGACAAGATCGCCCGCGTGCTGAACCTGGGCTTCCCCGGCGGCCCGGTCATCGACCGCTACGCCAAGGAGGGCGACCCGGAGGCCATCGCCTTCCCGCGCGGCCTGACCGGCCCGCGGGACCCGGCGTACGACTTCTCGTTCTCCGGCCTCAAGACGGCCGTGGCCCGCTGGATCGAGGCCAGGCGGGCGGCGGGCGAGGAGGTCCCGGTCCGTGACGTGTCCGCCTCCTTCCAGGAGGCCGTGGTGGACGTGCTGACCCGCAAGGCCGTGCGCGCCTGCAAGGACGAGGGCGTCGACCACCTGATGATCGGCGGCGGCGTGGCCGCCAACTCCCGTCTGCGCGCCCTCGCCCAGGAGCGCTGCGAGGCCGCCGGCATCCGGCTGCGCGTCCCGCGGCCCAAGCTGTGCACGGACAACGGCGCCATGGTGGCCGCCCTCGGCGCCGAGATGGTCGCCCGGAACCGGGCCGCCTCCAGCTGGGACCTGTCGGCGGACTCCTCCCTGCCGGTGACCGACCCGCACGTCCCCGGCCACGACCACGTCCACGAGGTCAGCAAGGAGAACCTGCACTCGTGACGGTCGCCCTGATGTGGGAGGCCCGCGCGGTGGCGGGGCGCGGTGAAGCACTGCTGGCCTGGACCCGGGCGCAGAAGCTCGCCCGGGAGCCGCTGCGCCGGGAGACCCTGCGCGCTCCGCAGGACCGTGTCCTCGTCATCACCTGGTGGGACGCGGAGTACGACGCCGAGCTGCCCGAACTGCCCGAGCCGGACGGGGAGTTGGCCGCCCGGGCCGTGCACCGCTGGCGGTTCGAGTCGGTCGGTGCCGGCCAGTGACCCGAGTTCTTCGCGCGGACCGGGACGCGGACCTCGCGGGCCGCACCGGTGAGCCGGGGCGGCGGGCCGGGCCCGGGGCGACCGCCGAGTGGTGCGCGCAGCTGTCCATGCGCTATGATCATCACACGTGAACGGCCGGGAAACCGGTCCGGACACAGTGCGTTGGTGGTCCAAGGAAAGACGCCCCGCTTCCTGCGGGGAAATGCAGGTGCAAGGCCTGCCCGGCGCTCCATGTCACCCCTGCCCCCCCGGTTCTCCGGGGGGGCAGGGGTGTTTTCGTCAGCCGACCGCCGTCACGGCTGTCTCGCACCGCAGCCGGCGGTCGGCGCCGAGTTCCCGTGCCGGCCCCGTGAGGTTCAGCCGTGCAGTGTGCCGTACGTCCGCGCTGGATGCCGCCACCCGCAGTTCCAGCGCGCCCGGTTCGACCACCCGGCGCCCCGAACGGTCGGTGAACGCGGAGAGATCGGTGTGGAAGCGGAAGGCGACCCGGGCCGCTTCTCCGGGCTCCAGTGCCACCCGCCGGTAGCCGATCAGGCGGACGTCCGGGCGGGTCACGGAGGCCACCGGGTCGTGCAGATACAGCTGGACGACCTCCGCTCCGGCGCGGTCGCCGGTGTTGCGGACCGTGAGCGCGATGTCGTACGAACCGTCCGTGCCGATCTCCGGATCCGTGCCCGCGAAGTCCTCCCACCCGAACGTCGTGTAGGAGCGCCCGTGGCCGAAGGGGTACATGGGTGTCGGGTCGAGGTTGCTGACCTCGTCCGCCAGGCCCAGCGGCGGCTGGAGGTACGTCCACGGCTGGCCTCCGGGCACGTGCGGGACGCTCACCGGGAGGCGGCCCGAGGGGTTCACGCGGCCCGACAGCACTCCCGCCACGGCCGGACCGCCCCCCTGTCCCGGGAAGAACGCCTGGACCACGGCGGCCAGTCGGTCGTGCCAGCGGCCGAGGGCGTACGGACGGCCGGTCAGCAGGACCAGCACCACGGGGACCCGGGTGGCGATCAGCGCGTCCAGCAGATCGCCCTGTACGCCGGGCAGACGCAGGTCCGTGACATCGCAGCCCTCGCCCGAGGTGCCCCGGCCGAACAGCCCGGCCCGGTCGCCGAGCACCGCCACGCACACGTCGGCCTCGGCCGCGCGGGCCACCGCCTCCTCGAAGCCGGAGGCGTCCGGGTCGGACACCCCGCAGCCTTCCGCGAACGTCACCTTGGCGTCGGGGAGTTCGGCGCGCAGCGCCTCCAGGACCGACGGGATGCCGATGCCCGTCGGCACCTCGGGGTGGTGCGTGAGGACATGGGACGGGAAGGAGTAGCAGCCGAGCATCGCCAGCGCGTCGGCCGCGCGCGGGCCGACCACCGCGATACGGGTGTCGGGGACCAGCGGCAGCAGGCCGTCGGGGTTGTCGAGGAGCACCACCGACTCCTCGGCCAGCCGGCGGGCCAGCGCCCGGTTCGCCGCCGAGTCCAGGTCGACCGGGCCGGACGGCTCCGGCTGCCAGTCCGCGTCGAGCAGGCCCAGCTCGCACTTCTGCGTCAGCACCCGGCGGGCCGCCCGGTCCACCAGCGCCTCGGGGACACTGCCCTCCCGTACCGCCGCCACCAGCGGCTTTCCGTAGCACTTGAGGGTGGGCAGCTCCACGTCGATGCCCGCCTCCAGCGCCAGACGCGCCGCCTGGGCCTCGCTACCGGCGACCCGGTGCAGGGTCTCGAGGAAGCCGATGCCGAAGTAGTCGGCGACCACCGTCCCCGTGAACCCCCATTCCTCCCGCAGGAGTTCGGTCAGCAGGCCGGGATCGGCCGACGCGGGGACGCCGTCCGTCTCGGTGTACGCCGCCATCACCGAGCGCGCCCCGCCCTCCCGCAGCGCCATCTCGAAGGGCGGCAGGGTGACGTCCGCGAACTCCCGGATCCCGGCCCGCACGGGCGCCAGGTTCCGCCCGCCCGCCGAGGACGCGTACCCGGCGAAGTGCTTGAGCGTGGCGACGACCCCGGCCGACTCCAGGCCCCGCACATAGGCCGTGCCGATCGTGCCGACCAGGTACGGGTCCTCGCCGATCGTCTCCTCCACGCGGCCCCAGCGCGGATCCCGTACGACGTCCAGGACGGGCGCGAGGCCCTGGTGGACGCCGACCGAGCGCAGGTCGCGGCCGATGCACCGGCCCAGTTCCTCGACGAGCTGCGGGTCGAAGGTCGCGCCCCAGGCCAGCGGCACCGGGTAGGCGGTGGCGCCCCAGGCCGTGAAGCCCGCCAGGCACTCCTCGTGGGCGACCGCCGGGATGCCGAAGCGGCCCGCCGCGGCGATGCGGCGCTGGGCGCGGGCCAGTGCCTGCGCGCCCAGCGCCGGGTCGACGGGGGCGGTGCCGAAGGAGCGGGTCAGCTGCCCGAGGCCCAGCGTGATCAGCTCGTCCCAGTCGTAGTCGGCGGTCATCTCGCGCTGGAGCGGGGCGACGCCGTCGCCGTCCGTGGCGGCACCCACCCATACGCCGTACAGCTGGGCGGCCTTCTCCTCCAGGGTCATTCTCGCGAGCAGGTCGTCCACGCGGGCGGCGGCGGGCAGGGCGGAGTCGCGCCAAGGAGCGGTTGTCATGTAACTCCCGTCTCTGCTCACGAGTATTTCGTCACGAATGTTTCGGGACTAACACCGAATGTTCCGGGAACCTATGGCGGGACAAGGTCTTCGTCAAGAGGGCGCGCAGGGATACGATCGCCCGCATGAAGCCTCCGAAGCCCGCAGGAACGCAGACCGCGACCCTCGCCGAAATCGCTCGTCAGGCCGGTGTCTCCGCTCCGACTGTTTCGAAGGTGCTCAACGGCCGTGCCGACGTCGCCCCCACCACCCGCACCCGCGTCGAGGAACTCCTGCGCGCCTACGGCTACCGGCGCCGCCGCGCCGAGGCCTCCCGTTCGCCCCTGATCGACCTGGTCTTCCACGAGCTGGAGAGCGCCTGGGCGATGGAGGTCATCCGGGGCGTGGAGAACGTGGCCCGGGACGCGGGGCTGAGTGTCGTGCTCAGCGAGAGCGCTGGTCGGCTCACCCCCGGCCGGACCTGGGCCGACCAGGTCGCCGCCCGTCGCCCGCACGGCGTGATCCTGGTCCTCTCCGGGCTCGACGAGTCCCAGCGCGCCCTGCTGACCAGCAGATCCATCCCGTTCGTGGTGATGGACCCGGCCGGCGACCCGGGCGCCGACGTGCCCTCGATCGGCGCCACCAACTGGCAGGGCGGGCTCGCCGCCACCCGCCACCTCGTCGAGCTCGGCCACACCCGCATCGGGGCGATCAGCGGGCCGTCGAGGATGATGTGCAGCCGCGCCCGGGTCGACGGCTACCGGGCCGCGCTGGAGACCGCCGGGCTGCCCGTCGACCAGGGCATGATCAAGGCCGGGGACTTCCACCACGAGGCCGGCTACCGGCTGGGCCTGGAGCTGCTCGGCCGTCCCGACCGGCCCACCGCCGTCTTCGCGGGCAACGACCTTCAGGCGCTCGGGCTGTACGAGGCCGCCCGTGAGCTGGGGCTGCGCATCCCGGAGGACCTCAGCGTGGTCGGCTTCGACGACCTGCCGGTGGCCCGCTGGGTGGGGCCGCCGCTGACGACCGTACGGCAGCCGCTGACCGAGATGGCCGAGGCCGCGGCCAAGCTGGTGCTGGACCTCGGGCGCGAGGACGCGTCCACGGCGGCGACCCGGGTGGAGCTGGCGACGAGCCTGGTGGTGCGCAGCAGTACGGCGGTGCCTCCGGCGGTTTAGCGGGGGAGCGGTGGCGTATTGACGGGGGCCCCACGTCCCCCCACACTGCTCCGAAGCCAATCGGTTGTTCAACCGAAACTTTCGGAGGCACCCGCATGCGATCTCTGAGAAAAGGCTTATCCCTCGCGTCGTTCCTGACGGGCATCGCGACGCTCGCCGCTGTGCTGGCCGCAGCGCCCGCCGCGCACGCCGCCGACACCCCCTTGCGGGACCTGGCGGCGGCGAAGGGCAAGGTCATCGGCACGGCGGTCACCGGCTCCGAGCTCACCGGGACCTACGGCGACATCGCGGGGTCGCAGTTCAGCTCCCTCACCCCGGGCAATGCCATGAAGTGGGGCTCGGTCGAGCCCACCCAGGGCGGCTTCAACTGGACCGAGGCCGACCAGATCGTCGCCTTCGCGCAGGCCCACAACCAGCAGGTACGCGGCCACACCCTGGTCTGGCACAGCCAGAACCCGAGCTGGCTGACCAATGGCAGCTGGACGTCCGCGCAGCTCAGCAGCCTGCTCCAGAACCACATCAGCACCGAGGTGGGCCGGTACAAGGGGAAGATCGCGGCCTGGGACGTGGTCAACGAGCCCTTCAACGAGGACGGCACCTACCGCTCGACGCTCTGGTACAACGGCCTCGGCGCGAACTACATAGCAAGCGCTCTGACCTGGGCCCACGCGGCCGACCCGGACGCCAAGCTGTACATCAACGACTACAACGTCGAGGGCGTCAACTCCAAGAGCACCGCCCTCTACAACCTGGTCAAGTCCCTGAAGCAGCAGGGCGTTCCGATCGACGGCGTCGGCCTCCAGGCCCACCTGATCCTCGGCCAGGTCCCGTCCACCCTCCAGCAGAACATCCAGCGCTTCGCCGACCTCGGCGTGGACGTGGCGATCACCGAGCTGGACGTACGGATGGCGCTGCCCGCCGACAGCACGAAACTCGCCCAGCAGGCCGCCGACTTCAAGTCGGTCGTGGCCGCCTGCGCGGCGGTCACCCGCTGCGTCAACGTCACCGTGTGGGGCTTCACCGACGCCGACTCGTGGGTGCCGGGCACCTTCCCCGGGTACGGGGCGGCGACACCGTACGACGAGAACTACAGCCCCAAGCCCGCCTACTACGGCATCGCCGAGGCGCTCGGCGGCGGTTCGACCACCCCGCCGCCGACGAACGGCGCCTGCACGGCGACGTACAGCGTCAGCAGCCAGTGGAACACCGGCTTCACCGGCCAGGTGAAGATCGCCTGCTCCGGGGCCTCGCTGTCCTCCTGGAAGGCGAGCTGGACCTATGGCGCGGGCCAGCGGATCACGCAGGCCTGGAACGCCTCCTGCACCCAGTCGGGCTCGGCCGTGACCTGCGCGAACGCCTCGTACAACGGGTCGGTCGCGGACGGCGGTTCGGTGACCTTCGGGTTCAACGGGTCCTGGAGCGGCAGCAATCCGGTGCCCACGGTGACCCTGAGCTGAGCTGAACTGAGGCTGAGCTGAGCGGGGCATGAGAAGCGTGAGATTCTCCGAAGAAAACCACCTCGGGTGGATCTCGCTAACACTCTCCTAATAATTCGGACTTACGTTCCTCCTCGTGACGGGACACGACGGGGACAGACGGACGGGCCGGCGGCCGGCGGTGCTGAAGGCCGCCGGTCTCACCCTCGCGGCGGCGCTGGTGCTGGGCGGCGCGGGTGCGGGCTGGGCGTACTGGCACCTGAACAACAACATCCGAAGCGTCGACATCAACAGCGCGCTCGGCGACGACCGTCCGGCGAAGGCGGTCGTCACCCCGTCCGCCTCCGCCTCCGCCTCGGCGTCCCCGCTGCCGACCGAGGCGCTGAACATCCTCGTCCTCGGCTCCGACTCGCGCAGCGGCAAGGCGAACAAGGAACTCGGCGGCGGCGACAGCTCCGGCGCCCGCTCCGACACGGCGATGGTCGTGCACATCGACGCCGGCCGCACCGAGGCCACCGTCGTCAGCATCCCGCGCGACACACTGGTCACCCGCCCCTCCTGCCCGCTGTCGTCGGGCGGTTCGACCTCGGTGGCCTACAACGCCATGTTCAACAGCTCCTATTCGCTGGGCGGACCGGTGTGCGCGGTGAAGACGGTCGAGTCCATCACCGATGTCCGCATGGACCACTACATCGAGATCGACTTCTCCGGCTTCGCCAAACTGGTCGACGCCCTCGGCGGCGTCACCGTCACCACCGGCCAGGACATCGACGACGACAAGAGCCACCTCCACCTCGCGGCCGGCACCCACCACCTGAACGGCAAGCAGGCCCTGGCCCTGGCCCGCACCCGGCACGGCATAGGCGACGGCAGCGACCTCGGCCGCATAGGCCTGCAACAGAAGCTGGTGAAGGCCCTGCTGGAGCAGATCGCCGCCACCGACCTCCTCACCGACCCCGCCAAGCTCTACCAGGTGGCCGACGCGATCACCGGAAGCCTGACGACGGACACCGGCCTGAATTCGCTGAGCGAGCTCATGCGTCTGGGCCAGAGCCTGAAGGGCCTGACAGCCGACCAGGTGAAGACGGTGATGATGCCGGTCGTCGCGGCGCCCTCCGACCCCAACCGGGTCATCGCGAAGGAACCGGCGGCGAGCGCGCTGTGGACGTCACTGCGGTAGGCCGCCCCCGCCGTGGCGGGAAAAAATCTTCGGGGAATTTCGGTGAGCGTGTCGATCCGGGCGTCTCCCGTTCGACGCAGGGGTGAGAAGGCGGGGAGAGCCCCCGCCGTCCTGCCGAAGGAGTCACCATGCCCCGCTACCTGTCGCTCGTGCGCATCGACGAGTCCGCCGCCCCCGCCGAGGGCCCCAGCCCCGAGCTGATGCAGCGGATGGGTGAGCTGATCGAGGAGATCACCAAGGCCGGCGTGATGCTGGACACCGCCGGGCTCACCCCCTCCGCGCAGGGCACCCGGGTCCACTGGGAGAACGGGCAGCTCTCCGTCACCGACGGGCCCTTCACCGAGTCCAAGGAGGTCATCGGCGGCTACGCCCTCATGCAGTGCAAGGACAAGGCCGAGGCCCTGGAGTGGACCAAGCGCTTCCTGAAGGTCCACGAGGAGTTCTGGACCGTGACCTGCGAGGTCCGGGAGATCGCCGAGGGCTGATCGCTCATTGGCGCAGACCCGGCCAGGGGTGTTGCATGGTGGGCTGTGGAACAGCAGCCCACCGCCGCCCAGGCCGTCGAGACCGCAGTCGAGACCGCCATCGAGACCGTCTTCCGCCTGGAGTCGCCGCGTCTCATCGCCGGCGTGACCCGGATCGTGCGCGACATCGGGATCGCCGAGGAACTGGCGCAGGACGCGCTGGTGGCCGCCCTGGAGCAGTGGCCCCGGGACGGCGTGCCGGACAACCCCGGCGCCTGGCTCATGGCCACCGCCCGGCGCCGCGCCGTCGACCTGATCCGCCGCCGCGAGAACTACGCCCGCAAGCTCGCCGAGATCGGCCGCGACCTGGAGACCACGGCCGGGCCGCCGGAACCGGCCGACCCCGACGACATCGACGACGACCTGCTCCGCCTGGTCTTCACCGCCTGCCACCCCGTGCTGTCCCCCGAGGCCCGCACCGCGCTCACGCTGCGCCTGCTGGGCGGCCTGACCACGGCCGAGATCGCCCGCGCCTTCCTCGTGCCCGAGCCGACGATCGCCCAGCGCGTCGTCCGCGCCAAGCGCACCCTCGCGAAGCGGAACATCGCCTTCGAGGTCCCCTACGGCCCCGACCGCGAGGCCCGCCTGGGATCCGTCCTCGACGTCATCTACCTGATCCACAACGAGGGGTACGCGGCCACCGCCGGCGACGACTGGCTGCGCCCCGGCCTGTGCGAGGACGCCCTCCGGCTGGCCCGCGTGCTGTCCGCCCTGATGCCCAAGGAGCCGGAGGTGCACGCCCTGACCGCCCTCCTGGAGTTCCAGTCGTCCCGCGCCGCCGCCCGCACCGGCCCGCAGGGTGAGCCGGTCCTGCTGAAGGACCAGAACCGCCGCCGCTGGAACCGCATGCTCATCGCCCGCGGCATCACCGCCCTCGGCCGCGCCGAGGCCACAGCCGCCGGCGCCCCCGGCCCGTACGCCCTCCAGGCGGCGATCGCGGCCTGCCACGCGCACGCCTACACGTACGAGGAGACCAACTGGCCGGCCATCGCCACCCTGTACGACCTGCTCGCCGCCCGAGCCCCGTCCCCCGTCGTGGAGTTGAACCGCGCGGTCGCCGTCTCGATGGCACGGGGCCCGGCCCCGGCACTGGAGATCGTGGACCGGCTGGCCGCCGAACCCTCACTCCGCGACTACCACCTGCTCCCCAGCGTCCGCGGCGACCTCCTGACCCGCCTGGGCCGCCCGGCGGAAGCACGCGCGGACTTCGAACGCGCGGCACGGCTGACCCGGAACGAGCGGGAGCGGGAGATGCTGTTGCGGCGGGCGGGAGAGTGCGGCTGAGGCCCCGAGGGTCAGCTCAGCCAGTCGTCGGTCTTCCACAGGCGTACGGTGCAAACACGGCGGTCCCGTCGATACCGATCGCGTGGGTGCCGCCAGCGAACCGATGCCGAGGATCAGCCCGCTGTTGTGGCCAGGAGCAGGGCATTGCGGGTGTGTCGCTGCCGGGTACGTCGACGTGCGCTCCAGATCACGGCAGCATGGTGGGCCGAGCGTGTGGGCAGCGTCCCGTGGAGTGCGCGGGGGTCACCCCATCGGGTGGCCGATCAGCATCGTCGGCGCCCCCGCGACCCGGGTGAGGAACACCGTGGCCGAGTTCGGTCCCTGGGGTTTGACCTTCTTGCGGAGTTCCTCGGGTTCGACCGCCGAGCCGCGCTTCTTCACGGTCAGGACGCCGACCTCGCGCTCTCTGAGCAGGGCCTTCAACTTCTTCAGGTTGAACGGGAGCCGGTCGGTGATTTCGTACGCGGAGGCGTACACCGTCGGCCGTGGTGCGTCCGCCGTGATGTAGGCGATGGTCGGGTCGATCAGCCCGCCGTCCACCTCCTCGGCGACCTCGGCCACCAGGTGCGCCCGGATGACGGCGCCGTCGGGCTCGTACAAGTACCGCCCCACGGGCCGCACTTCGGGGTCGGGGAGGCCCCGGGAGAGCAGGGAGCGAGGCCCCGGCAGCAGCGTGGCCCGTACGGCCGCGCCGCCGGTGCCGAACCAGAGCACCGCCTCCTTCACGTCCCCGCCGTCGGAGATCCACTCGGCCTCGGCCTGTGCGGGGACCGCCTCGTGCGGGATGCCGGGGGCGATCTTCAGGGCGGCCACCCGGGAGGCGGACGCCACGCCGACGGCCCAGGACAGGGGCGGCGAGTACGCCTCGGGGTCGAAGATACGGCCCCGCCCGCCGCGCCGGGCGGGGTCGACGAACACCGCGTCGTACCCGGCGGTGTCGACGTCCGTGACATCGGCCTCCCGCACCTCGATGAGGTCCGCCAGTCCCAGCGCCTGAGCGTTCGTCCGGGCCACGGCCGCGGTCAGCGGATCGCGGTCCACGGCGAGGACGCGGATCCCGGCGCGGGCGAGGGCGATCGCGTCGCCGCCGATGCCGCAGCACAGGTCGGCGACGGACGTCACCCCCAGTTCCTTCAGCCGGCCGGCCCGGTAGTTCGCCACGCTCGTGCGGGTCGACTGCTCGACCCCGTTCGGCGTGAAGTACATCCGCTCCGCGTCCTCGGCACCGAACTTCGCCGCCGCACGCTGCCGCAGCCGGGCCTGGCCGAGGGCTGCCGAGACCAGGTCGGCGGGGTGGTCGCGGCGCAGGCGGGTGGCGACGGCGAGTTCCTCGGCCGGTGCCGTGCCGCGCACCTCGTCGAGGAGGGCGCGGCCCTCGGGGGTGAGCAGGGAGTGGAAGGGGAGCAGGTCGTTCACCGGGTCATTGTGGGCCAGCCGGTGGATGGTGCGCCCGCGGCGGCGGTGTCAGGCGGGTTCGGGACGGGGGCTCTGCGAAGATCCGGCACCATGCGAGTAGTAGTACAAAATGACAAAAATGGTGCGTGGTGGAGGCGAGCGGCCACCCGCAGCGGCCCGGTCGCGCTCGCCATGGCCGCCGTCGTCTCCGGCGGTGTCGTCTCCGGCTGTACGGCACCCGGCACCGCACCGAATGTCCGGCCGGCCCCGGGCCAGCAGCACCAGCAGGCGCCCGCCGAGGCCCTGGACTCCTACGCCTCCCGGCTGCGCGCCTCCCACGCCGCCCTGGTCGCCGCCGCGAAACGCTGGGGTCTGGACGCGGCCCCCCTGACGCCTCCGCCGCCCCCCGCCCGCAAACCGAGGATCACCGCCCGCGCCGGATTCGAGGTCCACGGCCAGGAGGAACTGAACCTGCCCCCCGTCTTCACCACGATCCCCACCAAGCAGAAGGTCGTCTTTCTCACCATCGACGACGGCGCCGAGAAGGACCCGGCCTTCCTGCGCATGATGAGCGACCTGAAGATCCCCTACACCGCGTTCCTCAGCAACTACCTGGTCGAGAACGACTACGGCTACTTCCGCAAGATGCAGGGCAAGGGCATCACCCTCAACAACCACACCCTCACCCACCCCTACCTGCCGGGCCTGTCCTACGAGGAGCAGCATGACGAGATCTGCGGCATGCAGCGGATCATGCGCAAGCAGTTCGGCAAGAGCCCGACCGTCTTCCGCCCGCCCTACGGCAACTACAACCGTGACACCCTCGTCGCCGCCAAGTCCTGCGGCATCAAGTACGCGCCCATCTGGGACGAGGAGGTCTTCGTCGACCACTGGGAGTACCGGGAGGACGACCAGAGCCTGCACCCCGGCGACATCGTCCTGACCCACTTCCGGGGACGGGACGACTGGAACGGCACGATGATCGACGACATGCGCCGGTTCCTGAACAGGGTCACCCGCGAGGGGTACGCGGTGGCCCGCCTGGAGGACTACCTGTGATGCGGCGGTGGCGGCGACACCGGGCCCTGGCCGCCGCCGCGCTCACCGGGGCCGCACTCCTCGTCACCGGCTGCGCCCAGTCCGTCGACCCCATCGAACGACTGGGCGAGAAAGCGGCCCAGCGGGTACGGCAGCCCGCGCCCGCCCGCGACCTGGCGTACCGCCACTGGGGTCTGCGGACCCCGCTGGTCCCCGCCCCGAAACCCCCGGCCCGCGTTCCGCTCCGCCCCCGCGCCCGCCGCCGCAGGGGCGCCTCCCTGCCCCCCGTCGTCGACCGCGTCCCCACCCCCGACAAGGTCGTCTTCCTCACCTACGACGACACCGCCGAGAAGGACCCGCGCTTCGTCGACATGGTCCGCGAACTGCGCCTCCCGGTCACCATGTTCCTCACCGACAGCGCCGAGGTCTGCGGCCGGCGGCAGAAACCCCGCTCCCGCCTCTTCCGTCCGCCCCACGGCACGTACGACACCACCACCCTGCGGGCCGCCGCCGACTGCGGCGTCTCGGCAGTGGTCCTCTGGCGCGTCTCCATGACCGCCGACACCCTCACCTACACCAGGGGCGCCCACCACCTCCGCCCCGGCGACATCATCCGGATGGCCCCCGAAGAACCCACCGCCCTGCGCCTCCTGCGCCAGGTGCAGGCCCGGGGCCTGACGGTGGGCCGCTTGGAGGACTACATCTGAGGACGACACTTCTGAGCGCTGCTCAGCCCCATCCAGCCCGTCCGGCGTTTGAGGACGAGGCCGTCCAGGCCGAAGCGGAGGCCTGGGGGCGGCAGCCCCAGCAGACGCCCGCTGAACCCGCCCCACGGCAGACGCGCCGCACGGCAATTGGCACTCCGCTTGACCGAGTGCTAATCGCGGTCATAGTCTCGGGTCTGGCACTCGACAGAGGAGAGTGCCAACACAGCGACGGGCAGGTCCGGCACCCGCGACGACGGATCGACCTGGTCGCCACCTCAGACAGTTAACCCCGTGAGATCTCCGAAGGGGGAGGTCGGATCGTGACGACCGCCAGCTCCAAGGTTGCCATCAAGCCGCTCGAGGACCGCATCGTGGTCCAGCCGCTGGACGCCGAGCAGACCACGGCTTCGGGCCTGGTCATTCCGGACACCGCCAAGGAGAAGCCCCAGGAGGGCGTCGTCCTGGCCGTGGGCCCGGGCCGCTTCGAGGACGGTAACCGTCTTCCGCTCGACGTCTCCGTCGGCGACGTCGTGCTCTACAGCAAGTACGGCGGCACCGAGGTGAAGTACAACAACGAGGAGTACCTCGTTCTCTCGGCTCGCGACGTGCTCGCGATCATCGAGAAGTAATCACCTCGAGCATTCCTGCTTCGAGCTGCGCCCTCGGCCCCCGCGACCGTTAACAAGCCGGGCGCCGGGGGCGCAGTTCGTTTGACCGACAGCATTATTTGCACCCTAGATTTCCCGAGAGGGCTACGCTCCCATGGCGAAGATCCTGAAGTTCGACGAGGACGCCCGTCGCGCCCTCGAGCGCGGCGTCAACAAGCTCGCCGACACGGTCAAGGTGACGATCGGCCCCAAGGGCCGCAACGTCGTCATCGACAAGAAGTTCGGCGCCCCGACCATCACCAACGACGGCGTCACCATCGCCCGTGAGGTGGAGATCGAGGACCCGTACGAGAACCTCGGCGCCCAGCTGGTGAAGGAGGTGGCGACCAAGACCAACGACATCGCGGGTGACGGTACGACCACCGCCACCGTGCTGGCCCAGGCGCTCGTCCGCGAGGGCCTGAAGAACGTCGCCGCCGGTGCCTCCCCGGCCGCCCTGAAGAAGGGCATCGACGCCGCCGTCGCCGCGGTGTCCGAGGACCTGCTCGCCTCGGCCCGGCCGATCGACGAGAAGTCCGACATCGCCGCCGTCGCCGCGCTGTCCGCCCAGGACCAGCAGGTCGGCGAGCTCATCGCCGAGGCGATGGACAAGGTCGGCAAGGACGGTGTCATCACCGTCGAGGAGTCCAACACCTTCGGTCTGGAGCTGGACTTCACCGAGGGCATGGCCTTCGACAAGGGTTACCTGTCGCCGTACTTCGTGACGGACCAGGAGCGCATGGAGGCCGTCCTCGAGGACCCGTACATCCTCATCAACCAGGGCAAGATCTCCTCGATCCAGGACCTGCTGCCGCTGCTGGAGAAGGTCATCCAGGCCGGTGCCTCCAAGCCGCTGCTGATCATCGCCGAGGACGTCGAGGGTGAGGCCCTCTCCACCCTCGTCGTGAACAAGATCCGCGGCACCTTCAACGCGGTCGCGGTCAAGGCCCCCGGCTTCGGTGACCGCCGCAAGGCGATGCTCCAGGACATGGCGGTCCTCACCGGCGCCACGGTCATCTCCGAGGAGGTCGGCCTCAAGCTCGACCAGGCCGGTCTGGACGTGCTGGGCTCCGCCCGCCGCGTGACGGTCACCAAGGACGACACGACCATCGTCGACGGCGCCGGCAACTCCGAGGACGTCGTGGGCCGCATCAACCAGATCAAGGCCGAGATCGAGAACACCGACTCCGACTGGGACCGCGAGAAGCTCCAGGAGCGCCTCGCGAAGCTGGCCGGCGGCGTGTGCGTGATCAAGGTCGGCGCCGCCACCGAGGTGGAGCTGAAGGAGAAGAAGCACCGTCTGGAGGACGCCATCTCCGCGACCCGCGCCGCGGTCGAGGAGGGCATCGTCTCCGGTGGTGGCTCCGCGCTCGTCCACGCCGCGAAGGTGCTGGAGGGCGGCCTGGGCAAGACCGGCGACGAGGCCACCGGTGTCGCCGTGGTCCGCCGCGCGGTCGTCGAGCCGCTGCGCTGGATCGCCGAGAACGCCGGCCTGGAGGGCTACGTCATCACCTCCAAGGTCGCCGAGCTGGAGAAGGGCCAGGGCTTCAACGCCGCCACCGGCGAGTACGGCGACCTGGTCAAGGCCGGCGTCATCGACCCGGTCAAGGTCACCCGCTCCGCCCTGGAGAACGCCGCCTCCATCGCCTCCCTCCTCCTCACGACCGAGACCCTGGTCGTCGAGAAGAAGGAAGAGGAAGAGCCGGCCGCCGCGGGCCACGGCCACGGCCACGCCCACTGACGTACGTCGGTAAGCCGTAACCGAAGGCCCGGCGCCCCTGACGGGGTGCCGGGCCTTCGCGCTGTTTGCAGCCGCCGCAAGCGCTGCGATCAGGTTCAGGCGGGTGCCCGCGCCGATCTGGCTCCCGTAGCCACCGCAGGCTCGGCCACCGCGCCGGTCACCACCGCCCATACGGTCTTTCCGGGCGACCCCGGCCGTGCACAGACCCCCCACTCCTCGGCCGGCGCCGCGACAATCAGCTCAACGGTGTCGTGGACGGCGGTCCGTACGCCCAGCGGGGGCCGGGCGGCGATGTCGGTCGGGTAAGTCGGTCGGACTACAAGGTTCGGCACGCCGTCGTCAATGAATGGCTCTGACCAGCGTCATCGAGGGTGATCCAGTAGCGGCGCTTGACCCCGATCTCGGTGCTGCGCACATCTTCGAGGACGCCGCCGTTGCTCTCGATGGTGCGCGTCGAGCCGACGTTGCCGTCGTCACAGGTGAGGAGGACCCGGTCCAGACCGAGCGCCGGCGCCTCGAGTAGAACCGCTCCCAGCGCCCACCTGGCCAGTCCGCGCTTCCTGGCAGAAGGCCGAACGCTGTAGCCGATGTGTCCGCCGCCTTCCAGCAGAAGGGCGTTCAGATAGTGCCGAAGGTCGATGGCCCCGAGGTACGTCTCGCCATCGACGATCCACCAGTGGGTGGCGTGGACGCGTCCTTCCCCGACAGGCAGCGACCGGTCCGATTGCTGCCGCAGCCGCTCGACCCATGAGGCGAACCCGTCCGGGCTGTCGAGGTCATCGTCACCAACCAGATGCATCCCGGCCCCGGCCTGGTGGGCACCAGGCTGCCACTCGTCACGTGCCGCGAGCCACGAGGAATGCAGCCGTCCCGTGGGAGCGATCAGTTCAGCCATGCGTGGGACGTTAACACCCCAACTCCCCATGCGATCAAGCACTTTGCGCCAGACAGAGCTTGGCCCGCCGGATGGGGAGGTAGCGCAGCAGGCCGCCGGGGCGGTGGGCTGCGGTGCTGTCGTCGGGGAGCCCACGGAGGGTGTGCATGCACGTCAACGCTTGCCCGGGCGGCCGGAGGGCCGGGCCTTCTCGGACGCCGCCCATCCGCTCACCGCCGCGGCGTCGGTGCCGCACGCCAGGACGCGCCAGGCATCGGGAGTCCAGGCGAAGATCGCGTCCTGGCCGAAGCGGCGTCCCAGACCGCGCGCCGCGGTATCGCTCAGGCCGACGACGGCGACGCTCTCCTCGCGGTGCGTGCCGAGCGCGTCTCCTCCCTCCGCGGACCACCAGCGGAGACCACGGCGGCGGATCTCGTCGAGCAACAGGCGCTGGGCACGGGCGTTGGCGTCGGCCGACGCGGTACGGCCAAGGGGGTTCATGGCGGTGATCACATGGACGCCGGCGCTGCCGGCCGGCTCCGGGAAGAAACCCTCGGCCGTGCCCGAAGGACGTGGTTCGACCCGGACGGTCCGGTCCTGGAACCGGATGTCGACGACCGCGGCCCGATAGAGGTCCCAGTTACGGGGTGTAGCGGCTGCGTCGGTGGCGTGCGCGTGCACAAGGGCCTCCTGTGGAACGAAGACCCCCTTACACGTCATGCAGGGAGATCGGTGCTCGCCCCCACGGGTTCATGGGGGCACGGTACTGGCCGGAAGATTTCATGATCACGGCCCCGAAAGCAAGGGGTTGTGAAGATCTTGCAGAAGATCGATACGGGTGTTAACTTCCCGCTCGGTCGTGTGTTCCAGTGCCGAACGATCACGGCCGGACCCGCGCGAGGTGCGCGGGAAAGTGCAGATCACCGGGGTGCGGCAGTGCGCTACCGGGGTCCTTCGACTCCGGGAGGCTGCCCGTCATGCCCGTACCCTCCGAATCCCCCGAGACTGAGCCGGGCCGCGCCGGTCTTCCAGTCATCGGCCTCGCTGCCGCGCGGGAACTCTTCCGCACGGCCGAGTCGAGCGGCCTCGGCCGGCCGGGTACCGACGAGATCTTCGACCAATGGCTCGACGACCTCTGCGACATCGCCTTCTACCGCAACGCGGACCGGCCCCTACAGGCACGCGCCGTCAACAGGAGCGGCGAGGTGTCGGAATGGCTGTACACCAGCCGAGTCGGCGGAAGGGCACGACTGGAGGCCGTCTGCCTCAACCCGTCGCGGCCCGCTCCCCCTCCGGACGAGGAGCCGGCCGAGGAGACCGACGAGGCTGACGAGGTCGACGAGACGGACGCCGGCACCTGTGACGGCATGCCCGGCCTTTGCTGGAACTGCGAGCCGGACGTGGAGCGCTACGCGAAGGTCGACAGCCATCGGGACCACGAGAACGGCGACGACCCTTGTCCTTGTGCCCTTGAACTCGTGAACGCCTACGCCGGAGGGATGGCGCAGGATCCGTCCTTCGGCCTGAGCGGCGAACTCCCGCCGGACTTCCGCGCGGACTCGATCCGGGGGCTCACCGTCCTCGCCGAAGTCGCCCAGAGGAAGCTGGACACGGAGAGATGGGACACGGACGGGCCATGGCGTGTGACGTGGTTCCGCTGCGAGAGCGACGTCACCAACCCCGTGTACGAAGGTGAAGAGGAGTCAGGCGTGATCCACTACTGCGCCTCGATCGAGAGCGACGACGACGTCCCCACCGTCCAGGTCATGGGGACGCGCTGGGGAGAACAGCACATCTTCTACCACGAGCCCCTGTCGGAACCCGGCGGTGAGTTGCCGGACACCGGGACCCTGGAGGGGCTGCGCCACCTCCTGGAACGGGCGACCGAGCAGGTGGGCGAGGCCGGTTACAAGGTCGACGGCGAGTGGACCGTCGGATGGTCGCGTTGCCACGTCCTGCTGGCCGACTGGGACCGCTGATGGGCAACGGTACGAAGGAGGCGAACCTCCAGCGCCGACGCGCGTTGCAGGACGCGGAGTTCGCCCGGGACGCCGAGCGGCGGCGCAACGGGCTGGGGGCTGCTCCGGTCCGAACGGAGAGGCCGGCGAGCCCGGCCGGCCCGGTGCGGGTGAAGCCGCGGAGGAAGCGGTCGACGAAGGTCATGGATGCCCGTGGCCGGGCTTCCTCCGCTCCACGCGCCACGAACAGCGGTGAGGGCCGTATGCGGACACCCGTCAAGCTCGCGCCCGCCTACATGCGACTGACCCCGGAGGAAGTGCAGCGCGAGCGGCGTAGACGGGAGGCCCGGGAGAAGAAGGACGCGAAACGGCTGGCGAAGAAGGCGGCCCAGGCGGCGCGGATGCCCGGCACGGCCCGCAGCCGCACGAAGAAGAACGGAACGAAACCACAGGCAACCAAGCCTCGCCCCGCCGGCAGCGGGTAAGCCACCGCGCGAGGGACCACCGACCCGGCCAGGCCGGCGGCCCCTCGTGATCCTCTCTATCGCTCCAGCGCGTCCAGCGCCCCCAGCTGCTGCATCAGACCCAACTGGTCGTGCTGCCACCAGAGCTCGGCGATCTTGCCGTTGTCCCCGAAGCGGAACACGGTCGCCCCGGTCATGGTGACCTGCTTTCCGGTGGCGGGAATCCCCAGGAAGTCACCCTTGTGGGTGGCGTTCCAGGTCCACCGCGCGCAGGCCCGGTCGCCCTGGGCGATCACGTCCTCGACCACGAAGGTGAAGTCGAAGGCGCCCCGCCACATCCGGTACTCGCTCCGGGCGGCGTCCAGCCCGATCGTGTCCTGTGGGTTGATCGGATCGTGGCTGTGGACGTCCTCGTCCAGCAGGTCGTTGAGCGGCGGCAGGTCACCAGGGGTGGCGAGCGCCGCGTAGAACCGCCGGACGGTCTCCGCGGACAACGGCTCGTCCCGCACCACGTCCAGGTCGGTGAACGTGGGCATCTCGTCGCACAGGGCGACCATGCCCCGGAAGATCCGGTCGGTCTCCGGGAGGTTCGAGTTCCGCATCGCCTCCTCGAACGACGGGAACTCCACCACCTCGATGATGTGCGACGCGTCCGAGCGGTCCTTGCCGACGACCGTGTGCATCGCGGTCCGCTTCCCCTTGGTCTGTTCGACCCAGTCGTCCAGGAGCCGGTTCATCTCGTCCAACCGGCTGGTCTTGCACTCGATGAGCTGTACGAAGGTCATGACGCCGCCTCCGGCCCCCCTGGTCCGGTTCCGTCACGCCCATTTTCGCACCGGAACGACGGCGTCACCCGTCCGCTACTGGGGCCCGTACTTCCGCCCGGTCTTCGAGGTGATCCCGCCCAGCAGCCCGCGCGGCGCCACCTTCACCAGCCCCATCAGCGCCTTGTAGCGCGGGTCCGGGATGGACAGCGACTTCCCGCGCGCGAGATCGGCCAGCGCCGCCGCGACCAGCTTGTCGGCGTCCAGCCACATCCAGTTCGGGATGTTGTCCGTGCCCATGCCGGCCCGGTCGTGGAACTCCGTGCGCACGAAACCGGGGCACAGCGCCATCAGCCGTACGCCGCTGCCCGCCAGGTCCTTCGCCGCGCCCTGGGTGAACTGCACGACCCACGCCTTGGACGCGCCGTACGTGCCGCGCGGCACGAAGGCCGCCACCGAGGCCACGTTGACCACGCCGCCGCGCCCGCGCTCCCGCATCGCCTCGGCCGCCGCCGAGGTCAGCCGGAGCACCGCCTCGCAGTGCACCTTCAGCATCCGCAGCTCGTCGGCCATCGAGACGTCGAGATAGCGGCCCTTGTTGCCGAAGCCCGCGTTGTTGACCAGCAGGTCGACCGCGTTCCTGCGGTCGGCCAGGCGGGCCGCGACCGCCTCGATGCCGTCGTCGGTCGCCAGGTCGGCGGTCAGCACCTTCGCCTCGATGCCGTGCCGGTCGTGCAGCTCGGTCGCCTGCTCGCGCAGCCGTTTGGTGTCCCGTGCCACCAGGACCAGATCGTGCCCGTCCGCCGCCAGCCGCCGTGCGAACGCGGCGCCGATGCCTGCGGTCGATCCCGTAATCAGAGCCGTTGTCATGGCCCAAGGGTAGTTACCCGGACTGACGGCGTCCGCTCCCGTGACAGGCCCTCAGCGGCGCTGATCGGCCACGTACTTGCGGGCCGCCGCCAGCGCCTCCGAGTGCAGCGCCGCACCGGCGGCGAGCAGGCGCGGCAGCAGCTCCCGCTCCGTGGTGACCGCACGGAACTCCATCGCCGCCGTCACCTCGTGGTCCGGTCGGTGCACGATCTCGATCGGATCGCCCGCCCGTATCTCACCCGGCTCGATCACTCGCAGGTAGGCACCCGTCGCGCCCTTCTGGGTGAACCTCTTCACCCAGCCCCGTTCGCCCAGGTGGCCCTGGAACGTACGGCAGGGGATCCGTCCCGAGGTCACCTCCAGGATCACCTCGGAACCGATCCGCCAGCGTTCGCCGATCAGCGCCCCGGAGACGTCCAGACCGCTCGTCGTGAGGTTCTCGCCGAAACGGCCGTTGGCCAGTGACCGGCCCAGTTCTCGCTCCCAGGCGTCGAGGTCCTCTCGCGCGTACGCGTACACCGCCTGGTCGTCCCCGCCGTGGTGGCGCAACTCGCACACCGCGTCCCCGGCGAGCCCGCTCCCGCCCACACCCTTGGGGCCCGGAGCCGCCACCCGCACCGGCCCGTCGGCCGGGCGCTTGTCGATGCCCGTCACACCCTCGGGCTGGTCCGTGTACGGCACCGCCCGCGGACGGCCCAGATTGACCGAGAGAAGCTTCATGCCCGCACGGTAGGGGACCGCTTCCCAAAGTGTCCACGCATTATTGGGCGTCACACCCAAGGCTGGCTTATGCTCGTGACGTGATAGAGGCCCGTCATCTCCGCGTCCTGCGCGCCGTCGCCACCACCGGTTCCTTCTCGGCGGCGGGGCGCGAGCTGGGCTGCACCCAGCCCGCGGTCAGCCAGCAGATGAAGGCCCTGGAGGCGTCGGTCGGCACCCCGCTGCTGATCCGCAGCGGCCGGGAGATGCGCCTGACCCAGGCCGGCGAGGCGCTCGTCCGGCACGCGTCGGGGATCCTGGCCGGGCTCACCGCCGCCGAGGAGGAGGTCGCCGCGATCGCCGGGCTGCGGGCGGGCCGGGTACGACTGGTCTCCTTCCCCAGCGGCAGCTCCACCCTCGTCCCCACCGCCCTCGCCGCTCTGCGTGCCGCCCACCCCGGCACCCGGGTCTCCCTGGAGGAGGCCGAGCCCCCGAAGTCCGTCGAACTGCTGCGCGAGGGCGACTGCGATGTGGCGCTCGCCTTCCGGTACGAGGGGGCCGCGGGCGCCGAGGAGTGGGACGACCTCGTCGTACGGCCGCTGCTGACGGACCGCCTGGTGGGTCTCGTACCCGAACGGCACCGCCTCGCGCGCGCGGAGTCCGTGGCCATCGGCGAACTGGCCGGGGAACCCTGGATCGCGGGCTGCCCGCGCTGCCGGGGGCAGCTGGTGGAGGTCTGCGAGAGCGCGGGCTTCACACCCCGCATCGACTTCGCCACCGACGACTACCCGGCGGTGGTCGGCCTGGTGGGCGCCGGTCTGGGGGTCGCCGTGCTGCCCCAGCTCGCGATCGAGTCCGTACGGCCCAGGGGCGCCCGCGTCCTCGCGCTTGAACCGGCGGTGCGCCGGGAGATCGTCGCCCTCACCCTGCCCGACCTGGCTCAGGTGCCGGCGGTGGCGGCCACGCTGGAGCAGCTGGCCCGGGCCGCGCGTCGCTGAGGCGGCGCGGAGAAATGGGCACGCGTGTGCGTGCCCATGGGGCGGATAGTGCTGAGATAACGCAGAAACGTTCCTTCAATCGTTCGGGGCGGTGTCCCCGCTGGTCGACGACGCCGACACCAGCCGGTTCCGTGCCCGCCCCATGAGCTCCTCGCGCTCGTCCTCGGTCAGGCCGCCCCACACGCCGTACGGCTCGCGCACCGCCAGGGCATGTGCCGCGCACTGCGCGCGGACCGGGCACCTCATGCAGACCTCCTTGGCCGAGTTCTCTCGAGCGCTCCGAGCCGCCCCGCGCTCGCCCTCCGGATGGAAGAAGAGCGAGCTGTCGACCCCGCGGCAGGCAGCCAGGAGCTGCCAGTCCCACAGGTCCGCGTTCGGTCCGGGAAGGCGGGAGAAATCTGCCATTGCGTGACCCCTTGTAGCCGTTCTTGGCGGATACGGTGCCAACGACCGTACATCTCCGGTCTAAGGAGATGAAAATATGACTCATTGCGAATCTAGCCCCAGACACCGAAAAACGGTACGAAAAAGGGCTGAATGGGGCATGGGTTGTGATGAAAAGTTGAGGGTCCGCCGGGCATGTCTGCTCCGTGTCGGCACCCTCACGTAGAGTGCCGAAGATGGCATGCAGCCCCGTAACTCTTTCGAGTGACCGTCGTTGAGAGTGCGGAGGCGGTTGAAAACACAAGTGCTCGGGCAGGCGTCCGAGACGTTCGACCGCACAGGTGACGATTCCGTACCAGCCTGGAGGCTCAAGGTGACGCGCATCAGCTGCGGAGGGCGGCCATGACATCCGTCCTCGTCTGCGACGACTCCCCGCTTGCCCGAGAGGCGCTGCGCCGCGCGGTCGCGACCGTGCCCGGCGTCGAGCGCGTTACGACCGCGGCCAACGGCGAGGAAGTCCTCCGCCGCTGGGGAGCGGACCGCTCGGACCTCATTCTGATGGACGTGCGCATGCCCGGCCTGGGTGGCGTCGAAACCGTGCGCCGGCTGCTGTCCGCAGACCCGGGCGCGCGCATCATCATGCTCACCGTCGCCGAGGACCTCGACGGCGTGGCCCTCGCCGTCGCCGCCGGCGCCCGGGGTTACCTGCACAAGGACGCCTCCCGCGCGGAGCTGCGGGCCACGGTGACCCAGGCCCTCGCCGACCCGACCTGGCGGCTGGCCCCGCGCCGGCTGCGCTCCGCCGAGATGGGCGCCGCGCCCACTCTCACCGCGCGCGAGATCCAGGTCCTGGAGGGCATGAGCCACGGCCGCTCGAACGCCGAGATCGGCCGCGAGCTGTTCCTCTCCGAGGACACCGTCAAGACCCACGCCCGGCGCCTGTTCAAGAAGCTCGGAGCCTCGGACCGGGCGCACGCGGTCGCGCTCGGCTTCCGGTGGGGACTGGTCCGGTAGGGCGGTGAGCCCTGGGGCCTGTGACGAAAGTCCCGTCGCCCGCCCGAAGGGCGGGCCCGGCACCCGTCACGACGGGGGTGCCCCCGCGCGAGGCCGTTCGAGTGCGGGGGAGGCTGATGCCGCGGTCGGTGCGTGCTCTCGGCGTGCCGACGCGCAGGTCCCCGTACCGATGCCCGTACCGATGGTGGCCGAGCGGGCCGGGCGTCGCCGGACCGTCGGCACCTTGCGGCCGGTGGTCGAGGGGACTTTCGCGACGGGCCCTGACGGGGGTGCCCGGCGGCTGTCCGAGCCGCCCGGTGGAGAGGCCTGTCGGGTGACCGACGCTCGTTTCGCCGCGGATGCCGCATCCTTGAGTTGTGGAGTTCCTCGGGGACGAGTCGGTCGAGCGGAAGGGGAGGGCGCAGGGAATGAGTGCCGGCGCACCTGCTCATAACGCTTCGGTGCACAACCACGAGCACGATGCGACGGACCGGACGGCCGCAAGGCACCATGGACCGATGCGCGACGACGAGGCGGGCACGGCTCAGGGGACGTTCGGTGCGCTCGTGCATCGCGCCGTCGACGGGGACGAGCAGGCCACGCACGACCTGCTCGCCCATGTGCACCCCCTCGCGCTGCGCTACTGCCGCACCCGTCTGTCCCGGCTCCCGGGCGACGCACGCCACTTCGTGGAGGACCTCGCGCAGGAGGTCTGCGTCGCGGTCCTGCTCGCCCTGCCGCGCTACCGGGACACCGGCCGCCCCTTCGAGGCCTTCGTCTTCGCCATCGCCTCGCACAAGGTCGCCGACCTCCAGCGTGCCGCGATGCGTCACCCCGGCTCTACGGCCGTCCCCTCGGACGAGATGCCGGAGCGCCCGGACGACTCCCTCGGCCCCGAGGAGCGCGCCCTGCTCAGCAGCGACGCCGAGTGGGCGAAGAAACTGCTGGCCAACCTCCCCGAGAACCAGCGCGAGCTGCTGCTGCTGCGCATCGCGGTGGGCTTGACGGCGGAGGAGACGGGTCAGATGTTGGGAATGTCACCCGGCGCGGTCCGGGTGGCTCAGCACAGGGCGCTGAGCCGGTTGCGGGCGCTCGCCGAGCAGTAGGCAACCGCTGGTGGCCCACGGGGCCGTAAGCGCCTTCCTTGAACAGGCGGCCGGCTCATTCCGTACGAACATACGAAGCTCGGGGTCCTCCGGAACCGTGGAATTTGCTAGCCGCGCTTCCCGTTAGCATGGACATCCGCACCGATCAAGGCCATTTGGGGAAGGTGTCATGACTGCCAACGTCGACGGAGTGCCCGGTAAATTCGCGACGCTCGGGCTGACCTACGACGACGTGCTGCTGCTGCCGGGCGCGTCGGACATGGCACCCGACGAGATCGACACCGCCTCGTACGTCTCCAAGAACGTGCGGGTCAACATCCCGCTGCTGTCCGCCGCCATGGACAAGGTCACCGAGTCGCGGATGGCGATCGCGATGGCCCGTCAGGGCGGCGTCGGCGTGCTGCACCGCAATCTCTCCATCGAGGACCAGGCCAACCAGGTCGACCTGGTGAAGCGCTCGGAGTCCGGCATGGTCGCGGACCCCATCACGGTGCACCCGGACGCCACCCTCGCCGAGGCCGACGCGCTGTGCGCCAAGTTCCGCATCAGCGGCGTGCCGGTCACCGACCCGGCCAAGAAGCTGCTCGGCATCGTCACCAACCGTGACATGGCCTTCGAGACCGACCGTTCGCGCCGCGTGCGCGAGGTCATGACGCCGATGCCGCTGGTCACCGGCAAGGTCGGCATCTCCGGCGTCGAGGCGATGGAGCTGCTGCGCAAGCACAAGATCGAGAAGCTGCCGCTGGTCGACGACGAGGGCGTCCTCAAGGGCCTGATCACGGTCAAGGACTTCGTCAAGGCGGAGAAGTACCCGAGCGCCGCGAAGGACGCCGAGGGCCGCCTGCTCGTCGGCGCGGCGGTCGGTGTGGCCGGTGACGCCTTCGAGCGCGCCCAGGCCCTGATCGAGGCCGGTGTCGACTTCATCGTCGTCGACACCGCGCACGGCCACTCCCGGCTGGTCGGCGACATGATCGCCAAGATCAAGTCCAACTCCTCCGGCGTCGACGTCATCGGCGGCAACATCGCCACCCGAGACGGCGCCCAGGCGCTCGTCGACGCGGGCGCCGACGGCATCAAGGTCGGCGTCGGCCCGGGTTCGATCTGTACGACCCGTGTGGTCGCCGGCGTCGGCGTTCCGCAGGTCACGGCCATCTACGAGGCCGCGCTCGCCGCCAAGGCGGCCGGTGTCCCGGTGATCGGCGACGGCGGTCTCCAGTACTCCGGCGACATCGCCAAGGCCCTGGTCGCGGGCGCCGACACGGTGATGCTGGGCTCCCTGCTCGCGGGCTGCGAGGAGTCGCCGGGCGAGCTGCTGTTCATCAACGGCAAGCAGTTCAAGTCGTACCGCGGCATGGGCTCCCTGGGTGCCATGCAGACCCGCGGCGACCGCAGGTCGTTCTCCAAGGACCGTTACTTCCAGGAGGGCGTCGCCTCCGACGAGCAGCTGATCCCCGAGGGCATCGAGGGCCAGGTGCCCTACCGCGGCCCGCTCTCCTCGGTCGTCCACCAGCTGGTCGGCGGTCTGCGCCAGTCGATGTTCTACGTCGGCGGCCGGACGGTGCCCGACCTCCAGGAGAACGGCCGCTTCGTCCGGATCACCTCGGCGGGCCTGAAGGAGAGCCACCCGCACGACATCCAGATGACGGTCGAGGCGCCGAACTACAGCAGCAAGAGGTAGCTCGCGCGTTCCAGGGGGCGGTTCCGGAGTGCCCGGGCCGCCCCCTGCCAATATCGGGGATACTGGAAGGCGGTCAACTGCCCGGCGCCGAAGCGTCGAGCTTGCGCTACGTAGCACCACTGGCTGTGGTGAGCCGTTCGCGTCCGGTCCTCGCGAGGACAGAGGCCGTTGACTGGGCCCCGCGCCTCACACGGTCCATGCCACGTGAAAACCGGGTCCACCGGCCCGGGGGCCGGGCTTGTGCCTTACGGTGGCTCGCGTGTGGGGAGCAACATCGTGTCAGGACGGTCCCCTCATGGGGCGGATTCGACCTGATGTTCACCGATCGTGGACACCGGGGCCGGATAGAAGCCGCGAAAAGCAGAGGGAAAGGCCACAGACGTGACTGAGATCGAGATCGGGCGCGGCAAGCGCGGCCGCCGGGCGTACGCCTTCGACGACATCGCCGTCGTCCCCAGCCGCCGTACGCGGGACCCGAAGGAGGTCTCGATCGCCTGGCAGATCGACGCCTACCGTTTCGAGCTGCCCTTCCTGGCCGCCCCCATGGACTCCGTCGTCTCCCCGGCCACCGCGATCCGCATCGGTGAGCTGGGCGGTCTGGGCGTGCTCAACCTCGAGGGCCTGTGGACGCGGTACGAGGACCCGCAGCCGCTGCTCGACGAGATCGCCGAGCTGCCCGCCGAGGCCGCGACCCGTCGCCTTCAGGAGATCTACACCGCTCCCATCAAGGAGGAGCTGATCGGCGCGCGCATCAAGGAGGTGCGCGACTCCGGCGTGGTCACCGCCGCGGCGCTCTCCCCGCAGCGCACGGCCCAGTTCTCCAAGGCGGTCGTGGACGCCGGTGTGGACATCTTCGTCATCCGGGGCACCACGGTGTCGGCGGAGCACGTCTCGTCCTCGCACGAGCCGCTGAACCTGAAGCAGTTCATCTACGAACTCGACGTCCCGGTGATCGTCGGCGGCTGTGCCACCTACACCGCGGCCCTGCACC
Source organism: Streptomyces sp. NPDC054834 (assembly GCF_053611185.1). Taxonomy (NCBI): domain Bacteria; kingdom Bacillati; phylum Actinomycetota; class Actinomycetes; order Kitasatosporales; family Streptomycetaceae; genus Streptomyces; species Streptomyces sp. NPDC054834. Next base: position 132,436 of record NZ_JBSGZV010000004.1, read on the forward strand.
TGATGCGCACCGGCGCGGCCGGCGTCCTGGTCGGCTTCGGCGGCGGCGCCGCGCACACCACGCGCAACGTGCTGGGCATCCAGGTCCCGATGGCCACGGCCGTGGCCGACGTGGCCGCCGCCCGCCGCGACTACATGGACGAGTCCGGCGGCCGGTACGTGCACGTGATCGCGGACGGTGGCGTCGGCTGGTCCGGTGACCTCCCGAAGGCGATCGCCTGCGGCGCGGACTCGGTGATGATGGGCTCCCCGCTGGCCCGCGGGACGGACGCGCCCGGCAAGGGTCACCACTGGGGCATGGAGGCCGTCAACGAGGAGCTGCCGCGCGGCAAGAAGGTCGACCTCGGCACGGTCGGCACCATCGAGGAGATCCTCACCGGCCCGTCCCACTTCCCCGACGGCTCGATGAACTTCTTCGGTGCCCTGCGCCGCGCCATGGCCACGACCGGCTACAGCGAGCTGAAGGAGTTCCAGCGGGTTGAGGTGACGGTGGCGGACAGCCAGCACAAGCGTTGACGCTCCGCCGGTTCGGCGGTTCGTTCATCCGCGGGGCGGTGGGGGCTGGTCGCGCCCACGCGGCGGCAGCCGCATATCAGAACGGCCCCGCGCCCCTGGCGGGGCGCGATTGCGCATGATGCGAAGGGCCCGTCCACTCAGGTACTCAGGTGGACGGGCCCTTCGCATGCTCTGTTGTCAGGCCGCGGCCTTCTTGGCGCCCGAGAACGCGGCGAACGCGGCGATCGCGAAGAAGACGAAGGTGAGCGGGTCGGCGTCTGCCTTCCAGGCCTCCTGGACGAGGCCGAAGTGCTGGAAGAACAGCTTCGAGAAGCTCACGCCGATGGCGTCGGCGCCGATCATGGCCTCGCCGACCAGCTGGCCGATGTAGACCGAGCCCAGCGCGAGCACCGCGCTGACGACTCCGAGGGCGGGGTTGCGGCCGCCCACCCTGCCCGCCGCGAGGCCGATGACGAAGCCGACGCCGACCGCGGCCCAGCCGATCTCGTGCTTGGTCAGGCCGATGACGACGCCGTAGAGGGCGGCGGCGACCAGGGCCGCACCGAGGGCCGCCACCAGGCCGAGGCCGACGTTGTCCTTCTGCGGCGGCGCAGGCGGTACCGGCGGGGCGAACGGGGCCCCGGCGGGCGCCTGCTGGGCGTACGGGTTGGCGTCGGCCGGCTGGGGCTGCGGCTCGGAGTGCGGCGGCGGAGCTGACTGGCTCATGACAGGAATCCCCCCGAAGTAAGGCAGAGCTGGATGGCGTTGCGAAGGTGCACGGCTGTGCGACGAGTGGGGACATTAGCAGGCACCGGCGACAACACCGACGGGGATTTTCGTCCAGAACGACGGCGTTATGCGCCCGGAACGACGGCGTTATCGACCCGGAACCCCCGCTCGGCCCGCTCAGAGCCGGTGCGCGGTCCCCGCCGGCGTCGCCCCCCGCGTGTCCAGCAGCAGCTGGGCCTTCACCGCCAGGCCCTGGAGGTCGTACGTGCGGTGCTGCTGGAGCAGGATCGTGAGGTCGGCCTCGGCGACGGCCTCGTAGAGGGCGTCCGCGCGCGGGACCGGGCGGTCCAGGACGCTCCACGAGCCCACGTACGGGTCGTGGTAGCTGACGGTGGCGCCCAGCCCCATCAGCCGGACGGCGATCTCCTGCGCGGGCGTTTCCTGCTGGTCGGCCAGGTCGGCCTTGTAGGTGACGCCCAGCAGCAGCACACGCGCGCCGCGGGCCGACTTGCCGTGCTCGTTGAGCAGCGCGGCGGCGCGCTGGACGACGTACCGGGGCATCCGGCTGTTGACCTGCTGGGCCAGTTCCACCATGCGCAGATTGCGGCCGGTGTGCCCGGTCAGGTCCTGCGCGAGCCCGTGGCCGCCGACGCCCGGGCCCGGCCGGAAGGCCTGGAAGCCGAACGGCTTGGTCTCCGCGCAGCGGATCACGTCCCACAGGTCGACGCCCAGGTCGTGGCAGAGCACGGCCATCTCGTTGACAAGTGCGATGTTCACGTGCCGGTAGTTGGTCTCGAGCAGCTGCACGGTCTCCGCCTCGCGCGGGCCACGCGCGCGTACCACCTTGTCGGTGAGCCGCCCGTAGAAGGCGGCGGCCGACTCGGTGCAGGCGGGGGTGAGACCGCCGATGACCTTGGGGGTGCCGGCCGGGGTGAAGTCCCGGTTGCCCGGGTCGACGCGGCTGGGGGAGTAGGCGAGGTGGAAGTCGCGGCCCGCGCGGAGTCCCGAGCCCTCCTCCAGCAGGGGGCGGAGGAACTCCTCCGTCGTGCCGGGGTGCACGGGCGACTCCAGGATCACCGTGGTGTGCGGACGCAGCCGCTGCGCCAGGGTGCGGGCGGCCGTCTCGACCTGGCCGAGGTCGAGCCTGCCGTCCGCCCCGCGCGGGGTCGGCGCGCAGATCACGGCGGTGCGCACCCGCCCCAGCGCCGCGGGGTCGTCGGTCGGCCGGAAGCCCCGTGCGAGCATCCGGCGCAGTTCGGCGGGGCTGAGGGAGCCGGAGTCGGGGCCGGCGGCGTATCCGAGTGTGGGGATTCCGGCGGCGACGGCGGCCTGGGCCAGGGGGAGTCCGTAGGGGCCGAGTCCGATGACGGCGAGGTCTGCGGGCATGTGGCGTGAGCCGTCCTTCCCAGTAGCCGAAGCGGGACAGGTGCGCAAGCCCGGTGGACAAGATGGACGGGCGCAATGTCAGACTAGGAGTAAATATGACCTTGATGCGGGATTGCGTTCTTGTGTCTTCCGCGTCTTCCGCTGGTCACACGCCGGTTGTCCACAGGCTGGGGGCGAGTGGTGGCTGAAGTGGGGCAAGCCGGTCAGAATTTTGGGCATGGGGGAGAGGAACCGGGCTTCGCCCACCGGGTGCGGCCGACGCGACCGATGACGGAGTAGCGGGAGGCAGCGGTGAGGACAGCGACACTGGGGCCGGCGCAGCGCGCCGAGTCCCTGGCGGCCATGGCCGAGCGTGAACTGGACGTACTGGTCGTCGGTGGCGGCGTGGTCGGCGCGGGTACCGCGCTGGACGCCGTCACCCGCGGTCTGTCCACGGGACTGGTCGAGGCCCGCGACTGGGCGTCGGGCACCTCCAGCAGGTCCAGCAAGCTCATACACGGAGGCCTGCGCTATCTGGAGATGCTCGACTTCGCGCTCGTCCGCGAGGCCCTGAAGGAACGTGGGCTGCTGCTGGAGCGCCTCGCCCCGCACCTGGTCAAGCCGGTGCCGTTCCTGTACCCGCTCCAGCACAAGGGCTGGGAGCGCTGGTACGCCGGGTCGGGCGTCGCCCTCTACGACGCCATGTCGATGGCCCGCGGCCACGGCCGGGGCCTTCCCATGCACCGCCACCTGACCCGCAGTCACGCCCTGCGGGTGGCGCCCGCCCTGCGCAAGGACGCGCTGGTCGGCGCCCTCCAGTACTACGACGCCCAGATGGACGACGCCCGCTTCGTGGCGACCCTCGTGCGCACGGCGGTGTCGTACGGCGCCCGCGCCGCCAACCGCGCGCGCGTGACGGGATTCCTGCGCGAGGGCGAACGGGTCGTCGGCGCCCGGGTGCAGGACGTCGAGGGCGGCGGCGAGTACGAGATCCGCGCCAAGCAGGTCGTCAACGCCACCGGTGTGTGGACCGACGACACCCAGGCGCTGGTGGGCGAGCGGGGACAGTTCCACGTCCGTGCCTCCAAGGGCATCCACCTGGTCGTCCCCAAGGACCGCATCCACTCCACGACAGGGCTGATCCTGCGCACGGAGAAGTCGGTCCTGTTCGTCATCCCATGGGGCCGGCACTGGATCCTCGGGACCACCGACACCGACTGGGACCTCGACAAGGCCCATCCGGCCGCCTCCAGCGCCGACATCGACTACCTGCTGGAACACGTCAACTCGGTGCTCTCGGTGCCCCTGTCGCGCGACGACGTCCAGGGCGTGTACGCGGGGCTGCGTCCGCTGCTCGCCGGGGAGTCCGACGCGACCAGCAAACTGTCGCGGGAGCACACCGTGGCGCATCCGGTGCCCGGGCTGGTGGTCGTCGCGGGCGGCAAGTACACGACGTACCGGGTGATGGCGAAGGACGCCGTCGACGAGGCGGTGCACGGGCTCGACATGCGGGTCGCCGAGTGCGTCACCGAGGACGTCCCGCTGCTGGGCGCGGAGGGCTACCGTGCGCTGTGGAACGCGCGCGCCCGGACGGCCGCGCGGACCGGGCTGCACGTGGTGCGGGTGGAGCATCTGCTGAACCGGTACGGCTCGAACGCCGAGGAGGTCCTGGACCTCATCGCCGCCGATCCCGGGCTCGGCGAGCCCTTGAAGGCCGCCGACGACTATCTGCGCGCCGAGGTGGTGTACGCCGCTTCCCACGAGGGCGCCCGGCACCTGGACGACGTGCTCACCCGCCGCACCCGCATCTCCATCGAGACCTTCGACCGGGGCACCCGCAGCGCCCGCGAGGCCGCCGAGCTGATGGCTCCGGTACTCGGCTGGGACAAGGACCAGATCGAGCGCGAGGTCCAGCACTACGAGAAGCGGGTCGAGGCCGAGCGGGAGTCGCAGCGCCAGCCCGACGACCTGACGGCGGACGCGGCGCGGCTGGGGGCGCCGGACATCGTGCCGTTGTAGGCCGACGGGGGCCCGCGCCATTCATACGGCCTGATTGCGTACGGCCCGATGTCATCCGGCCTGATATGGGGTCAGGGGCGGGGCGCGCGGGCGCCGGTGACGCCGGTATGGCCGTGAGTGTCCGTGGTGGCGGCATTTCGGCTCGTGCCTTGTCGCCACCCATCATCCCGAAATGCCGAACCCGCACCTCACCTGGCCCGCACGTCCCACGGGCCTCCGGCGGAGTGCGGGGCCCCCTGGGCGTCGAGCACTTGTCGGGTGAGGGACAATGGAGGCTCTGTCAGGGCGGGTTGCATGAGGGGACGCATGTCGGAGGCGGAGCGGGCGGGGACACCCCGTCAGGAGACTCGTCAGGACAAGAACGAGGGGCGTCTTCTCGCGGGTCGGTACCGGCTGGGGGACGTACTCGGCCGCGGCGGCATGGGCACGGTGTGGCGCGCCGAGGACGAGACCCTCGGGCGGACCGTCGCCGTCAAGGAACTGCGGTTCCCGACGAACATCGACGAGGAGGAGAAGCGGCGCCTGATCACGCGCACCCTGCGCGAGGCCAAGGCGATCGCCCGGATCCGCAACAACAGCGCGGTGACGGTCTTCGACGTGGTCGACGAGGACGACCGGCCGTGGATCGTGATGGAGCTGGTCGAGGGCAAGTCCCTCGCCGAGGTCATCCGCGAGGACGGCGTGCTGGAGCCCAAGCGCGCCGCGGAGGTCGGGCTCGCGATCCTCGATGTGCTGCGTTCGGCGCACCGCGAGGGCATCCTGCACCGGGACGTGAAGCCGTCCAACGTGCTCATCGCCGAGGACGGCCGGGTCGTGCTCACCGACTTCGGCATCGCGCAGGTCGAGGGCGACCCGTCCATCACCTCGACCGGCATGCTCGTCGGCGCGCCCTCCTACATCTCCCCGGAGCGTGCCCGCGGCCACAAGCCGGGCCCCGCGGCGGACCTGTGGTCGCTCGGCGGCCTGCTCTACGCGGCGGTCGAGGGCGCACCGCCCTACGACAAGGGGTCGGCCATCGCCACGCTCACCGCCGTGATGACCGAGCCGCTGGAAGAGCCCAAGAATGCCGGCCCGCTCAAGGACGTCATCTACGGGCTGCTCAACAAGGACCCGGACAAGCGGCTCGCCGACGCGGGCGCCCGGGCACTGCTCGACGCGGTGATCAACGCGTCCGGTCCGGACGCCATGGACGCCACCCGCGTCGTTCCGCTGCCGGCGCAGCCCGGCGGGGCCGGCGACAAGGGCGGGGCGGGCGACGGCGGTTCGGGCAAGGAGCCCGGGGAGAAGCTGCGCGGGGCACTGCGTTCCGTCCGCAAGGCCGTGGCGGCGGGGACGGCCACTTCGGGCTCCGCGTCGCGGACGAAGAGCGGCAACGGCAGCAGCGGTGGCAACGGCGGCAGCGGTGCCGGTGCCGGAGCGGCCGCGGCGTCCGGTGGGCCGGCTGCCGGGAAGCCCTCCGCGAGGAAGTCGACCGGTGCGGCGGCCGGTGCCGCGTCCGGGGCTTCGTCGTCGCCCTCGTCCTCATCCCCGTCTCCATCCTCATCTCCGTCCCCGTCTCCATCCTCGTCCGTGCCGGTGCAGCGGTCGGGTGAGGGGGCCAAGAAGCCGAGTTCGGGGTGGCCCGTGGTGCCGCCGCCGGACCTGGATCTGCCGCCCAGGCCCGTGCCCAGGGCACCGCTCACCGACGTGGTGCCCAAGCGGACGCTGGTGATCATCGCGGTCGTCGTGGCGCTCGCCGTGCTCGGCACGGTGCTGGCCCTGATGTTCGGCGGTGACGACAGCGACTCCTCCAAGGGCGCGAAGAGCGGCGGCGGCAAGGCCGTGGCGAGTGCGAGCGCCGGCGGAAGCGCCGGCCGGAGCTCGGGCGCCGACACCAAGGAGGACAAGGGCGGCGGCACGAGTACGGACGGTGACGATTCCGCGTCCACCACGACCGGCACGGCCACGACCTCGGGCGCGGCCGCGAGCGCTGCCGACAGCGAGGGCGACAAGGGGTCGTCGGGTTCCGGCGGTGGCTCGAGCGCGTCGGCGGTGTCGACGTACAAGGGCGGTCAGGGGTACTCGATCGAGTTGCCCAAGGGCTGGAAGTTCCAGTCCACCAGCGCCGCGGGAGACCGTTTCACCGGGCCCGACGGGCAGAAGCTGCTCGTGGCCTGGACGAACACGCCCAAGAACGACCCGGTGGCGGACTGGAGGAACCAGGAACGCTACATGGTGCGCGCGCAGTACAAGCGGATCCGCATAGAGTCCGTGGGCTACCGCGGGTGGAACACGGCGGACTGGGAGTTCACCTACGCCGAGGGCGGGACGAAGTACCGGACGATCGACCGCGGATTCGTCGTCAACAGCCATCAGGGGTACGCGCTCATGTACACCGCGAAGGCGGCCAAGTGGGGCGGCGAGCTGCGCAAGGACACCTGGAAGACGCTGACGACGTCCTTCCAGCCGAAGAAGTGAGCTGATCCGGAGCCGGTTCGGGGCGGGAGAATCCGGCATCCCTCAATGCAGGTTGCCTCTGGCACGTATCGTGAGTGGTTGTGGACCGTACGCATCCAGGTATGCGTACAGAACGGGCCGCGCCGCGAGCGGATTTGACCAACCGGGTGTCCGGGGGAGGCACTGTGGACGACTATGCGGGTCGGGTACTCGCCGACCGCTACCGCCTGCCGCTGCCGCCCTCCGACGAGTACGAACTCACCGAGACCCGGGCCTTCGACACCTACAGCGGGCAGGAAGTCCTGGTCCGTCAGGTGCCGTTGCCGGAGATCGTCGAGGCCGAGGTGCTCGACGCGGAAGGGCTGCCCGACGGTTTCACGGCACGTCAGAGCGGTGCGCGGCGGCCCCCGGCGGCCCGGTCCGCCACCCGGCGGCCCGCCGACCCGGCGGTACGGCGTGCCGTCGAGGCCGCGCAGGCCGCGGCCCGCATCCCCGACCACCCGCGGCTCGACCAGGTCTTCGACGTGTTCGCCGAGGGGGGCTCGCTGTGGATAGTGAGCGAGCTGGTGGCGGCGCGTCCGCTCGCCGCGCTGCTGGCGGAGCGGCCGCTGACGCCGTACCGGGCCGCGGAGGTCGCCTCCGACGTCCTGATGGCGCTGCGGGTGCTGCACGGCCACGGCTGGGTCCACCGCAACATCACCGCACGCACCGTCCTGATATGCGACGACGGGCGCGTGATGCTGACCGGTCTCGCGGTCGGCGCGGCGGAGGAGGCACTGTCCGGGTACGACCCGGTGCCCGCCCAGGACGGCTTCCCCGAGCAGCCGACCGGGGATGACACCGAAGGCCTCGCTGGTCCCGTCGCCCCGGGAACCCCCGGTGGGGCGGCTGCCGGCGAGGTGGATCCCGAGGCCGCCCGGCGCGCCGCGATCCAGGCCCGGGCGGCCGGGGGACTCGCACCCGGCGCGGAGGAGGCGGGTGCCGGTCCGGGCCCGGGGGCGCCGGCCCACCGGGCGCTGGAGAGCGGCGGGGACATCAGAGCCGCGCGGGCCGGGGCGATCGCCGCGTACCGCGCGGGTGCGCGGGCCGCGGCGCGCGTGCAGGAGGCCCAGCAGAACGGACGGGCCGCACTGCCCGGCGCCCGCCCGCCCGCCGAGGACGACACCGGCGTCACGGCCCAGGCGAACGGCTCGGCCCAACCGCCGTACGTCGTCCCGGGGCAGGGCACCGACCAGCGGACCGGCACGACGCCCCCCGGCCAGATCGCCGACCCCTACGGTGTGCGGGCCGCGTCCTGGCACGGCGCCGTCCCGCACAGCGCCCCCGAAGCCGCGCCCCCGGCCGTGACCGGAGGTCAGCCGCGCACGGCGCTGCCCCCGGGCGAGACCACCGCCATGCCCCTGCCCGCCCCCGGTGAGCCCCACTGGGGCGCCCCGGCCCGCCGCACCCCCTCCGCCCCCGCCACTCCCCTCGCCGCCGAACGGGCACGGCAGGTGCGGATGACCGTGGTGGGGCCGGTGACCGAGCGGTGGGCGCCGGAGCAGGCCGGGCCGGTGCACGAGAACTGGCAGTTGGCGGCCCCCATCGGCCCGGCCACCGACCTGTGGGCGCTCGGCGCGCTGCTCTTCCGGGCCGTGCAGGGACACGCGCCGTACCCGGAGGAGTCCACGGCCGAGCTGGTGCAGCTGGTGTGCGCGGAACCGCCCGCGTTCGCGGAGGAGTGCGGGCCGCTCAGGCCGGTGGTGGAGTCGCTGCTGCGGCAGGACCCCACCGAGCGGCTCGACTTCGAGGAGCTGGGCGGCTGGCTGCGCTCGCTCGTGCGTTCCGCGCCCGAGCCGGAGGCCGGTACGCACGTGATAGCGGCGCCGCCTCCCGACCCGAGCCGGCTGCCGATCGTGCGCCGGCGCGGCGAGCTGGTGCGCAGGCGGCGCGCCGGGCTGCCCGCGACCAGCGCGCACGGCCGGCACAAGCGGGCCAGGCAGGAGGTGCGCTCGCCCCGCAGCCTCGGCCGCACCCTGCTGTTGCTGATACTGCTCCTGCTGGCCGGCGCGGTCGCCTACGCCATGCTCTTCATGCCGAAGTCCGAGAACAGCGGCGGAGCGGCGAGCGGCGACCGTACGGGAGCCGCGGGGGATGCGAGCCAGGCACCCACCCCCAGCGGCTCGCCGTCGTCGGCCGGGACCTCGCCGAGCACGGATCCGAGCGCCTCCCGGTCGGCCCCCTCCACCGAGACCCAGACCACCACGAACCCGGACGTCGCCGACGGGTTCACCCTGAGCAAGGACTCCGAGGGCTTCCAGGTCGCCGTCGCCAAGGGCTGGACCCGCACGCCCAAGAACGGGCGCGGAGAAGTCGTCTACTCCCACGGGAACTTCGAGCTCATCGTCGTACCGGGGCGGGACAGCGGGGCGAAGTACGGCAGCGACCCGATGGCGTACCAGCGGGACAAGGAGAGCGAGCTCCAGCCCTACCGCGACTCCAGCTGGGCCACGGCCACCGGACTCAGGACCATCGAGGTGGGCGGGCGGACCATGGCCGAGGGGCAGTTCACCTGGACCGACGGCCAGGGACGCGACCTGTTCGTACGCAACATCGCGATCCTCATCGACGGCCGCTACCACATCGTGCAGGTCCGAGGCCCGGAGGCGGAGCGGGACGAGGTGACGCGGCTGTACGAGCAGGCGACGGCTACTTACCGGTACACCGGGTGACGCAGGACCGCCGCCCCATGGTTGCCTCCGGTCCCACAAAGCGAAAACCGTCACAGTGCTGTCTCCATGACCCCCCGCTTGTTCCCTGTCGGCAGGTGGGTCCTTAGTCTGACCCTGTCAAGAGCATTGCGGGGCAACGTGAATCAGATGCAGGGCCTGCTCATCGCGGGCCGCTACCGGCTCGCCGATTCCATCGGCAGCGGCGGCATGGGCCGGGTGTGGCGCGCCCACGACGAGGTGCTGCACCGGACGGTCGCCGTCAAGGAGTTGACCGCCGCGCTCTACGTGTCCGAGAGCGACCAGGCCGTCCTGCTCGCCCGTACCCGGGCCGAGGCCCGAGCCGCCGCGCGCATCAACCACTCGGCCGTCGTCACCGTGCACGACGTACTCGAGCACGACGGCCGCCCGTGGATCGTGATGGAGCTGGTCGAGGGCAACTCGCTGGCCGACGCGGTCAAGGAGCAAGTGCGCCTGGAGCCGCGCGAAGTGGCCCGCATAGGCCTGTGGGTGCTGCGCGCGCTGCGTGCCGCGCACGGCGCCGGGGTGCTGCACCGGGACGTCAAGCCGGGCAACGTCCTGCTCGGCCGTGACGGCCGGGTCCTGCTCACCGACTTCGGCATCGCGCAGATCGAGGGCGACACCACCATCACCCGTACCGGAGAGGTCGTCGGCTCGGTCGACTACCTCGCCCCCGAGCGGGTGCGCGGCCACGACCCGGGCCCGTCCTCCGACCTGTGGGCGCTCGGCGCCACCCTGTACACGGCGGTCGAGGGCCGCTCGCCGTTCCGCCGCACCTCGCCGCTGACCACCATGCAGGCGGTCGTCGAGGAGGAGGCCACCGAGCCGCAGTACGCCGGTCCGCTCGGGCCTGTCATCACCGCTCTGCTGTCCAAGGACCCGGCGCAGCGGCCCGGCGCGGACGAGACGGAGCAGATGCTCGCCGAAGCGGCGGAGGGGCGGCGGCCGAGCGCTGCGCAGGCCTTCGTGCCCACGCGGCACGACGGTTCGTTCACGGGGACGGGGCCGGAGTACCCGGCCGGGTCGGGGTCCCAGTACTCCGCCGGGTCGGAGTCCCAGTACTCCAGCGGGTCGGGGTCCCAGTACTCCAGCGGGTCGGGGTCCCAGTACTCCAGCGGGACGGGAACGCCGTACCCGCCGGAGACGGCGGCGCCCCCGTACAGCCAGGGGCACAGCTACGGACAGAGCCACAGCCAGGGCCCCGGCACCACGCCGACGGCGGTCGGACCCCCGGCCGTCACCCAGCCCCCGGCGGCCGCCCGTCCCCGGCGCCGCCGCCTGCGTATGCTCGCCCTCGTCGTCGCCTTCGCCGCCGTCCTCGGCGGGGTCGGCGCGGTGGCGTGGCAGAAGTACGACTCCGAGAAGCAGCAGGACGACAACGCCTCCGGCGCCGCACCGGCTCCCGGCGACTCGGCCTCCTCTTCCTCGGCCCCGGCAGGCGGCATCCCGGCCGGCTGGGTCACCAAACACGACCCGCTGGGCTTCAGCATCTCCGTGCCCTCCGGGAGCTGGACGCGCTCGGCGGACACCTTGGACGGCGGCATCAAGCAGATCGACTACTCGCCCGACGACGGCAAGCACTTCGTCCGTATCGCCATCGACGCCTCACCGGACTTCCTCGACGCCAACTCGCACCAGAAGAACCTCGAGGAATACCTCCGGCAGCACCTGGTCGACTACCAGCAGGTCACCCTGAGGGCCAACATCTACCGGGACCTCAAGGGCTCCGAATGGGAGTACACCTGGAACGCGCTGGCGAAGGACCCGCCGTACGTGGCCGGGCCTCGGCACGCCATCGAGGAGACGTACTTCTCGCGGGAGGGCACCGAGTACGCGATCTACATGTCCACGCCCGAGAAGGACTGGTTGAAGACGAGCAGGCAGTTCAAGTGGGTGCTTCAGAGCTGGCAGCCGCCCGCCTCCTGACCTTTCGGGCGTCGGTTGTCGGCCAGCCGGGCGTACGGCCCGGAGCGGTCGCGTCCGTGTGGGGCATGATGGGCCCATGGGGACCGAGGGGGACGACTTCCGTGTGATCGCGGGCCGGTACCGCCTGGAGGCGCGGATCGGGCGCGGCGGCATGGGAGTTGTGTGGCGGGCGACCGACCAGTTGCTGGGCCGCCGGGTGGCGGTCAAGGAACTGGCCCTGGAGGCTTCCCTCTCGGACGACGAGGCACGGCAGCAGCGCGACCGCACCCTGCGCGAGGCCCGGGCGCTCGCCCAGTTGCGCCACCCGCACATCATCGTCGTGCACGACGTCGTGGAGGACGGCGAACGCCCCTGCATCGTCATGGAGTTGATCGACGGCGGTTCTCTCGCCGACCGGATCGCGGCGCACGGCCCGGTCGACGCGGCCGAGGCCGCCCGGATCGGCATCGACCTGCTGAGCGCGCTGCGCACCGCGCACGAGGCCGGCGTCCTGCACCGGGACATCAAGCCGGCCAACGTGCTCGTCGAGTCCGGCACGGACCGTATCGTCCTCACCGACTTCGGGATCGCGCAGGTCTCCGGGGCCACGACGCTCACCGAGACCGGCTCCTTCGTGGGCTCGCCCGAGTACACCGCGCCCGAGCGGATGTCCGGGGCGCGGACCGGACCCGCGTCCGACCTGTGGTCGCTGGGCGCGCTGCTGTGCGCCGTGCTGAGCGGCGAATCGCCGTTCCGCCGGGACTCGCTGGGTGGCATCCTGCACGCCGTCGTCGCCGCCGAGATCCACCCGCCCGCGCAGGCCGAGCCGCTGCTGCCCGTCGTACGGGGTTTGCTGGAGCGTGATCCGGACCGGCGGCTGGGCGCGGTGGAGGCGGAGCGGATGCTGCGGGCGTTCCGGAAGACCGGCCGCACACCGCAGCCTCCGGTGCCGTACACGCCGACCCAGCGGGACGTCCCCCGCCACGCACCGCAGCCCGCGCCCCCGCCGCAGCCACCTCCGGCCGGGCACTCCACGCGGGGCGTGCTGGTGGCGGCGCTGCTGGTCGCCGCGATGGCCGGGGCGGGCGTGTCGGCGGCGGCGCTGCTGATGCACCGGGGCGGCGGGGACGGGGGCGGTACGCCGACGAGCTCGGCGCCGGGTACCACGACGAGTGCGTCCGCCTCACCCACCCCCACGGTCACCGTGACCCGGAGCGCCGCCACCAGCCCGGCCGCCGCGAACTCCCACAGCGCGCCCTCCGGTTACCGCCTGGTGCGGGACCCGGCCGGCTTCTCCCTCGCGGTGCCGGAGAACTTCACCCGGGACCCGCAGGGCGAGCGCGTCTTCTACATGTCCCCGTGGGAGACCTTCCGCCTCGGCATCAAGGCGGCCGACCCGCAAACCGGCGGCCCGCTTGCGGTGATGCGCCGCTCCGCCGCCAACGGCTCCAGCACGAACCCCGGTTACCACGACGGCCGGGTCACGCGGACCACGCACGACGGAAACCCCGCCGCGCTCTGGGAGTTCACCTGGAACGGCTTCAGCTCGGCGGAGGGCCCCAGGCACACCTACGACCTGTGCTGGGAGGAGGACGGCCGGATGTACGACGTGTGGGTGTCGGCGCCGGTGGGGAAGGTCGCGGAGGCACGGGAGTACTTCGACGTCGCGGTCGACACGTTCGCGCCCTCCGACTGACCAGCGGCTACCTGAGCCGTCCCGCGAGAGCCTTCACGAGCTTGGTCCTCGCCACCTCCAGCGCGAACTGCCCGCCGTCGCCGTCGCCGTCGGGCACGGGCTTGGCGTACTAGGGCAGGCCACGCCGGCGCCACTTGGCCGGAGTGAGGTCCTGGGGCAGCTCGGGAAGCGGCAACTCCCACGGCCCGAGCCGAAGCTCACCGCCCCAGACACCGGCCGGCAGCGCGGCCACCGGCACACGCACCACGAAGTCACCACCGGGGTGCGAGACCTGACGGACGGGGAAGCTGCTGGTGCCACCGCTCTCACGTTCCGTCAGCTCGACCACCAGGGCACCCTCCGGGTACGCGGCGAGCGTGCACCGCCCGGTGACCTCCAGCTCGGTGGGCGCGTCGGCGGCCCAGGCCCTCGTTTTGGAGGGCAGCGAGGTGAGCCCGCTGGCGGTGGTGCGTTGGAGTGCGCGGCGGATGGCAGCGGTACCCGCGTCGAGGTGGAGGTTTCCCAGTGCAGGCCGAGGAGTTCGCCCTTGCGGAGTCCGGTGTGGAGGGCGAGTCGAACAGCGTAGGTTGCTGAGCCCCGCTGCATCGAGATCCCTGGACGCGATTGGCAGATATGGGCCAGGCCCAAGCGCAGTGACCTGCGGTTTTGTTGGCCAGTCCTGGCGCATATCTGCCAATTGGTGAGTCATTGTGACTCGCGGAGAGCGGCTATCAGGGCGCCGAGTTGGCCAGGGCCGGTGGTGAGGATGGCTTCCGGGGTGTCGCTTTCGCGGAGGAGGATCGTTCCGGCGGGGGTGGTGGCGAGGTAGATGCAGGCGGAGGCCTCCTGGCTGTACGTGGACTTCTGCCAGTGCAGTCGATCGGGCACGGAGTGCTCTCCTTCAGAGGTCTTGGGCCAGTTGGGTGATGAAGTCGCGGGATTTCGCCGGAGGCAGCGCGGCTTGCTGGATGCGGTCCAGGATCAGACGGTAGCGCTCCAACTGGGCGGGCGAATCGATGAGTTCGGCACCGTGGTCGGTGTCGAGCTGGACGGTGTCGAGCTGGGCCACTGGACCGTGGAAGTAGTCGATGCCCTGGCCCGAGGTGTGGAAGGGGCCGCTGTCGAAGAGGATCACGGTGATGGTGACGTGGTCCAGCTCGCCGATCTCATTGAGGTGATCGAGCTGGGCCCTGACGGTGGTGCGGTCGCCGACGCGCATGCGCAGAGCGGCTTCGTGAATGATCGCCGTGTAGGACGGGGGTTGCTCGCGGTGGAGGATCTCCTGGCGCTTGATGCGGTGCGAGACGCGGTGCTCGATCTCGTGGGGCTTCAGTGGTGGCACCGAGTGGCTGAACAGGGCTCGGGCGTGGTCGGGGGTCTGTAGAAGTCCCGGGATGTTGATGACGTGTGCGACGCGCAGCGCCGTAGCGTGGTGTTCGACCTCGGTGAGGTCCAGCATGCGAGGCGGAAGGACGTCCCGGTACTCCTCCCACCAGCCGCGCCGGCGCTCGCCGGTCATCGCGGCGAGGGCCTCGATCAGGGGCTCGTCGGTGCAGTCGTAGTGGCGGGCGATGGCGCGTACCCGGTCGGCGCTCACACCGTAGCGTCCTGCCTCGATGTTGCTGACCCGTGACTGCGTGGCGCCGACGAGCGCGGCGGCCTGTGTGGCGGAGAGGTCGGCCCGCTCGCGCAGTCTGCGTAGCTCAACACCCAGTCGGCGGCGCCGGGCGGTGGGCAGGGGGCTTGGCTGCGGCATGGCTCCGGTTCCCGTTCGTACACGTGGCGTGCGGGTCACTCGCACGGAGGAAATAGGGACTACATTCCCTAGCTTCCATGGAATGTAGTCCATGGAACGCTCTACGGTGAGACACGCCCGCTCAATCGACCCCGCCGTCAAGCCGGAAGCGCACCGCGCCGCACCCGACCGCGCGCGGCATGACACCGCACGGCCGGGCCGTCGAGCGAACCAAGTTCCCCCACGCAGGAGGCGTTCATGGTCACCGTATCCCCGTCGGTGTGCGAAGCGGCCCCAAAGTGGTCGTACGCCCTCCAACTGCCCCATGATCCGCGTGCCGCGCGCATCGCCCGGGTTACCCTGCGGGCCGTACTGACCGGGCACGGCGTCCCGCAACTCGGCTACCCGGCGGAGCTTTTGGCGTCGGAGCTGGTCACCAACGCCTACCGGCACTCCACGGGACCCGCGACCTTGCGTCTGCGCGGGCTGGGCGGTGGCCGGCTGCGGGTGAGCGTCTGGGACACCAACCCGCACATCCCGCCGCCCTTCGACAGAAAGCCCAGCCCGGTCCACCCCGTCCCGGTCGACGCGGACGGTGGGCGCGGGCTCTTCCTCGTGTGCCACTACGCGGACGCGTGGGGCGGCTACCCGCTCGGCGACGATCTCTTCGGGCGGGGCGGGAAGCTGTTGTGGTGCGAGCTGGGGCTGCCGGGCGAGGAAAGGGCGGACGCGGCATGGGCGGTGTGACCGGCGCGTTCGGCGACATGCTCCGGATCGTCGAGGAGCTGGACACGCCCGTCGGCTACAAGGCCGAGCTCATCCGGGGGAAGATCGTCCTGTCACCGTGGCCGAAGCTGCGCTACATGAAGGCGATGAGGTCGCTGCGGTTCCAGCTGGAGTCCCATGTCCCGGGAGGGCATGACGTCGATGCCGCGCCCTTCCTTTTCACCTTCTCTGGCTGCGAGCGTGCGTACGGACCGGCTCTGCACGTCGCCGACGAATCCGCCTTCGAAGCCGAAGGCCGGCACGCCGACGGTGCCGCCCTCTCCCTTGTCGCGGAGCTGACCTCGGACTCGACCAAGGACGCCGACTGGCTCGACAAACTGGAGACGTACGGGCGGGTCGTGCCCGTGTACCTGTTGCTCGACATGCATGTCCAGGAGATCAACGCGTTCTGGGGCCCGTCCCAAGGGCTACCGGTCCCGGACCAACGTTCCCTTCGGGCGGCCCCTGCACGTGCCCGCTCCCTTCGACTTCGAGTTGGACACCTCGGAGTTCATCCAGCCCGAACGCCCTGCCGATACCTCCCCGGAGTGACTCCGAACTCCCGGCTGAACGCATGTGACAGGGCGTACGGGCTGGCGTAGCCGGAATCGCGGGCCACTGTGGCCAGGGGGGCGTCCGTGTCGCGGAGGCGGGTTGCCGCCAGGGTGAGGCGCCACCAGGTGAGGTAGGCCATGGGCGGCCGGCCCACCAGGGAGGTGAAGCGGCGGGCCAGGGTCGCACGGGAGACGCCCGCCTCGGTGGCCAGGCGGGCGTTGGTCCAGGGGGCGGACGGGGCGGCGTGCAGGGCGCGCAGGGCCGCTGTGGTCACCGGGTCGGACAGAGCCGCCGACCAGGCGCCGGTGCTCGCCTCCGTCAGCCACGCCCGGACCATGTAGACCAGCAGGAGGTCCAGCAGGCTCGGCAGGGCGAGGGTCGCGCCCGGGCGGTCGCCGGTCAGTTCGCGGGCCAAGAGGTCCACCGCGGCGCGGAGTTCGGGGTGGGCGCCGATCCGGTTCCGCAGGTGGACCACCTCGGGCAGTTCCGCCATCAGCGGGTGCACCCGGGACCGGTCCAGGCGGTACTTGCCGCACAGCAGCTCCACCTCGGGGCCGGCCCCCGCCCGCCGTACGTCCGCCTCGGTCACCTCCTCGAACGGCACCGCCCGCCGCACATCCCCCGCCGACAGCGGCCCGTCCGCCAGCACGTGCCCCACCCCGTGCGGCAGCAGCACCACGTCACCCGTGCCCAGCGTCACCGGATCGCCGCCCCCGTCGGGCAGCAGTACGCAGCCGCCGCCGAGGACCACATGGAAGCCCGCCCCCTCGTACGCGGACAGCCGCACACACCACCGCCCGCGCACCCGCAGCCGGTTGGAGGACGGCCGCCCGGTGCGGACGGCGGAGATCGCGTCGCTCACCACATCCATGAGACGTCAGCGTATCGGCGTGAGCCTTGCGGGCATTGGAACGCTCACGCCGTGCTCCTAGCCTCCCAGTCATGGCTGAAGACAGCGTGCAGAGATTCGTGATCGGTGATGTCGAGGTCCTCCGGATCGTCGAATGGCAGGGCCCCTTCGTGCCCGCGCCCGACCTCGTCCCGGGCGTCGGACCCGAGCTGTGGAAGGAGTACGAGGAGCAGCTCGCCCCCGACCACTGGGAGCCCGGCAGCGACCGGGCGGTGGCCGCGATGCAGACCTGGGTGCTGCGCAGCGGCGGGCGGACCGTGCTCGTGGACACGGGGGTGGGCAAGGGGCGGGAGCGGCCCGGGAATCCGCTCTTCCATCAGCGGCAGGGCGACCTGCCGGGGCGGCTGGAGCGGGCCGGGGTGCGGACGGGTGACGTCGATCTCGTCGTCAACACCCACATCCACGCCGACCACGTCGGCTGGAACACCCACGACGCCGGCGGCGAATGGGAGCCCACCTTCCCCAACGCCCGATACCTCCTCCCGGCCGCCGACGACTTCCACTTCGGGCCGGACGGCGGTTACGGCGGGGGCGAGCGCGTGGACGACCGGCTCGTGTACGAGGACAGCGTGGCGCCCGTGCACCGCGCGGGGCTGGCCGTCCGCTGGGAGGGGGAGTACCGCATCGACGAGCACCTCACCCTGGAGGCCGCCCCGGGCCATACCCCCGGTTCGTCCGTGCTCAGGGTCGCCTCGCGCGGCGAACGCGCCGTCTTCGTCGGGGACTTGCTCCACAATCCCGTGCAGATCCTTCATCCGGAGTGCAGCAGTTGCTTCTGCCTCGACCCGCGGCAGGCCGCCCGGAGCAGGCAGCGGGTCCTCGAACGAGCCGCTGGGGATGGGGAGTTGGTGATACCGGCGCACTTCGGCGGGGGAGGCGCCGTGGAGGTGCGGCGGGTGGGTGGCCGGTTCTCCCTGGGCCGCTGGGCGGGCTGACCCCCTCCGCGTCGACAAGGGTGTGGTGCGCACGGTACTCATGGGGCATGAGCGAAGACGGCGAACGTGTGCCCGACGTGCGTCTGCTCGGTGGGCGCTACCGGCTGATCGAGCGCATCGGCACCGGCGGCACGGGAACGGGCACCGTATGGCGGGCGCTGGACGAGTCCACCCGTCGGTACGTCGCCGTCAAGCGGCCCCTGCCGCCCGGTGACCCGGAGGACGAGGAGCACACGCGGGCCGCCCACCGGCTGCACCGCGAGGCCCGCGCCGCCGCCCGCGTCGACCATCCGGCCGCCGTGCGCATCCACGACGTCGTCCTCGAGGACGGACTCCCCTGGATCGTCATGGAGTTCGTCCTCGGCGAGTCCCTGGACACGGTCCTCGAACGAGGGCCCCTGCCCGACCCCGAGGCCGCCCGCATCGGTCTCGCCGTTCTCGGCGCCCTGCGCGCGGCGCACGCGATCGGCATCGTCCACCGCGACGTCAAGCCCGCCAACGTCCTCCTCGAATCCGGCACCGACCGCGTCGTCCTCACCGACTTCGGCATCGGACACGCCCACGGCACCGGTTCCCCGGCCGACACCGACACCGACGCCGACACCGGCTTCGTCGCACCCGAGCGGAGGGCGGAGCCCGGCGCGGGGCCCGCCTCCGACCTGTGGTCCCTCGGCGCGCTGCTGAGCGCCGCCGTCGGAAACGAGCCGGTCCCGGGCGGAAACGAGCCGGTCCCGGTGTGGGACGAGCCGGCCTCGGGCGGAGACGCCGCAGGTCTGCGCCCGCTGCTCGCAAGCCTGCTGGCGCCGGAACCGGCCGAGCGGCCGGAGGCCGAGGAGGTCGCCGCCGTGCTGGACGCGATCGCCGCGAGCGCCGAGGACGCCGGAAAATCCCGGCCCGCGCTGACCGTCATCCCCACAACGCCCTGATCAGCGCATTCGCTGCCAGTGGTCACTGGCGTCGTGTGAGCAGTCGGTGAATCCCCGTTACCGACGGGTACCCAAAGGTGTTGTTCCGGCATACCCTGCGCCTCATGACGGACTCGCAGGCCCCGGAAGAGACGATCCCGGAAGAGACGGCCCCGGAAAAGACCGGCACCAACCCCCTCGCCCCCGCCCCGGAGGGCGCCCGTACCGCCGGCGACGTGGTCACCCCGGAGCTGATAGCCCAGCTCACCAAGGGCGTGGTCGGCTCCGGCAAGACCGAGAGCCACACCCCCTTCACCGGTGACAAGCTGGCCGACCTGCCCGAGTCCACCCCGGAGGACGTGGCCGACGCCTTCGACCGGGCCCGCGCCGCCCAGGCCGTCTGGGCCCAGACCCCGGTACGGCAGCGCGCCGCCGTGCTGCTCCGCTTCCACGACCTGGTGCTGGAACGCCAGGCCGAGGTTCTCGACCTCATCCAGCTGGAGACCGGCAAGGCCCGTCTGCACGCCCACGAGGAGGTCCAGGCCGTCGCCGTCGCGGCCCGGCACTACGGCCGCAAGGCACCCGCGTACCTGAGGCCGAAGCGGCACGCCGGCGCCGTACCGACCCTCACGAAGGTCACCGAACTGCGCCACCCGCGCGGTGTCGTCGGCCAGATCGCCCCCTGGAACTACCCGCTCGAACTGTCGGTCGGCGACGCGCTGCCCGCGTTCGTGGCGGGCAACGCGGTGGTGATGAAGCCGGACACGGAGACCTGCCTGACCGCCCTGTGGGCCCGCGACCTGCTCATCGAGGCCGGACTGCCCGCCGACGTCTTCCAGGTCGTGCTCGGCGAGGGACCCGTCGTCGGTCCGGAGGTCGTCAAGCACGCCGACTACGTCTCCTTCACCGGCTCCACCCGCACCGGCCGCGAGGTCGCCCAGGGCGCCGCCGCCCGCCTGGTCGGCGTCTCCCTCGAACTCGGCGGCAAGAACGCCATGCTGGTCCTCGAGGACGCCGACCTGGACAAGGCCGCGGCGGGCGCCGTCCGCGCCTGCTTCTCCTCCGCCGGCCAGCTGTGCATCTCCATCGAGCGGCTGTACGTCCACGAGTCCATCGCCGACGCCTTCCTGGAGCGCTTCGCCGCCCGCACCAAGGCCATGCGGCTGGGCAAGTCCCTCGCCTACGGCGCCGACATGGGCTCGCTGGTAGGCGACCGGCAACTGGAGGCCGTCACACGGCACGTGGAGGACGCCGTCGCCAAGGGCGTCACGGTGATCGCCGGCGGGGTCGCCCGCCCGGACATCGGCCCGTACTTCTACGAGCCGACGATCCTCGACGGCGTGACCGAGCCGATGTCGGTGTGCACGGAGGAGACCTTCGGCCCCGTCGTCTCCATCTACCGCTTCAGGACCGAGGACGAGGCGGTCGAACTCGCCAACTCCACGCCGTACGGTCTGAACTCCTCGGTCTGGACGAAGGACGGCCGCCGCGGCCGCGAGGTCGCCGCCCGGCTGCGCACCGGCACCGTCAACGTCAACGAGGGCTACGCCCCCGCCTACGGCAGCGTCCAGTCCCCGATGGGCGGCATGAAGGACTCCGGCCTCGGCCGCCGCCACGGCTCCGAGGGCATCCTCAAGTACACCGAGGCCCAGACGATCGCCCAGCAGCGGCTGCTGCCGATGGCGCCGTCGCTGGGCATGGACGACGAGAAGTACGCGGCGTTCATGAGCACCAGCCTGAAGCTGATGAAGGCGTTCCGTTTCCGCTAGCCGACCAGCCCGACAGCACCCGTTCTCAACGAGGAGAGCACGTGTCACAGGAGAACTCTGTCCGCACGCAGGACGACGCTGCGTACGACTACGACGTCATCGTGGTCGGGTCGGGATTCGGCGGGTCCGTGACCGCCCTCCGCCTCACCGAGAAGGGCTACCGCGTCGGTGTCCTGGAAGCCGGTCGCCGCTTCACCCGCGGCTCCCTCCCCAAGAACTCCTGGGACCTGAAGAACTACCTCTGGGCCCCCAAGCTCGGCATGTACGGCATCCAGCGCATCCACCTGCTGGGCAACGTCATGGTCCTGGCGGGCGCGGGCGTCGGCGGCGGCTCCCTCAACTACGCCAACACCCTCTACGTACCGCCGAAGGCCTTCTTCGACGACCCCCAGTGGCGGGACATCACCGACTGGCAGGAGGAGCTGAAGCCGTACTACGACCAGGCGCGGCGCATGCTCGGCGTGCGGCTCAACCCGACGATGACCCCCTCCGACGTGCACCTGAAGGCGGCGGCGCAGCGGATGGGCGTCGGCGACACCTTCCATCTGGCGCCGGTCGGGGTGTTCTTCGGGGACGGCGAGGACGCCGACGGGACGGCGAAGGCCAAGCCGGGGGAGCCGGTCGCCGATCCCTACTTCGGCGGAGTGGGGCCGGACCGCAAGGCCTGCACCGAGTGCGGCGAGTGCATGACGGGCTGCCGGCACGGCGCGAAGAACACCCTCAACGAGAACTACCTGCACCTCGCCGAGAAGGCGGGCGCGGTCGTGCACCCCATGACGACCGTCATGTCCGTCACCGACGACTCGCGCGGCGGGTACGCGGTCGCCACCGTGCCGACGGACCAGCAGAAGAAGGGCAGGGGCCGCACCTTCACGGCCCGCCGGGTCGTCCTCGCCGCCGGTACCTACGGCACGCAGACGCTGCTGCACCGCATGAAGGCCCATGGCCAGTTGCCGTACCTCTCCGGCCGGCTGGGTGAACTGACCCGCACCAACTCCGAGGCCCTGGTGGGCGCCCAGACGGACAACCGGCGCTACCGCAAGGCGCACGGCACGCCCAAGGCCGACTTCACGCGGGGCGTGGCGATCACGTCCTCCGTCCACCCGGACGAGAACACGCACATCGAGCCGGTCCGCTACGGCAAGGGCTCCAACGCGATGGGCGGTCTGTCCATCCTCCAGGTGCCCTACGCGGAGGGCTCCTCCCGCGTCCTGGCCTGGCTGTCGAACGCGGCCCGGCACCCGCTGCTGGTCGCCCGCTCGCTCTCCAACCGCCGCTGGTCGGAGCGGACCATCATCGGCCTGGTGATGCAGTCGCTGGACAACTCCCTGACGACGTACCTGAAGCCGGACGGCGTCGGCAAGGGCCTGCTGACCGCCCGCCAGGGCCACGGGGCGCCCAACCCCAAGCAGATCAGGGCCGCTTCCGAGGCCGCCTCCGCGCTCGCCGCCGAGATCAACGGCTTCGCGGGCAGCAACATCGGCGAGCTGATGGGCACCCCGCTCACCGCCCACTTCCTCGGCGGCTGCCCGATCGGCGACTCCCGCGAGACGGGCGTGATCGACCCGTACCACCGGCTGTACGGCCACCCCGGCATCTCGGTCGTCGACGGCGCGGCGGTCTCCGCAAACCTGGGCGTGAACCCCTCGCTGACCATCACGGCGCAGGCCGAGCGGGCGATGTCGTACTGGCCCAACAAGGGCGAGGCGGACCCGCGTCCGGCACAGGGCAGGCCGTACGAGCGGCTGAAGCCGGTGGAGCCGGCGAACCCGGTGGTGCCGGCCGACGCGTTCGGCGCCCTGCGGCTGCCGTTCCTCGGGATGCCGGCGGTACCGCCGAAGCAGTAGGCACATGAGAAAAGAAGGACCTGCGCCCCCCTCCGAGCGCAGGTCCTTCTTTTGTCTTGCGGGGTGTTACCCAGGTACTCGCTTACGCGCCGGCCTGGGCCTTGCGCCGGCGCACCGTGTACACGGCACCGGCACCGGCGACGACGGCGAGACCGCCGACCAGGCCGATGACGGGCAGGGCGGAGCTGGAGCCGGTCTCGGCGAGGTTGCCGGTCGGCAGGTCGGAGACGTTGCCCTGCGGCTTCTTCACCGGGTCCTTGCTTCCCTTGTCGCTCGGGGTGGCGTCACCCGGCTCGGGGTTGGAGGCACCGGCCTTCAGCACCTCGAAGTCGTACTGCGCCCAGCCCTCGGCGATGCAGTCCTGGCCCTCGACGTTGTCGAGGTAGGCGCCGGAGCCGAAGGAGTACGCGTCACCGGCCGGGGCCTTGGCGTCGATGCTGACGCGCAGGTCGAGCGACTTGCTGGCGCCCGACTTCAGGCTCTCCACGTAGAAGAAGTAGTCGCCGGCCCAGTCGTCGGAGCCGATGCGGTCCCAGGTGCCGTCCTCGGGGTTCTTGAACTCCAGGTCGACGTACGGGCTCAGGTACTTGGACTCGTCGAGCTCGTAGTTCTCCACCTCGGCGTAGAAGGCGACGCCGTCGACGGTGGTCTTCGACTCGTTGGTGACGACCAGCTTGAAGCTGTGGAAGCCGTCGCCCGCGACGATCTTGCCCGGCAGGCCCTTGATGTCGGCGGACACCTTGGCGTCACCGAAGTCCTCGTCGAGGTCCTCGCAGTACGGCACGTCGGGGTCCGACGGGTCCTCGCTCGGCTCGGCCGTGGTGGGCGTGGGCGTGCCGGGCGTGGGCGTGCCGGTCGTGGGCGTGGCGGTGTCGGTCGGGGTGCCCGTCGCGCTGGTGGGGTCGGTGGGCAGGGTGGGGCTGGTGGGCGTGCCGGTTTCGGCCGCGGGCGACGTGGGGGCGGCCGGCGTCTCGGTCGACGGCGTCTCGGTCGCCGGCGTGCCGGTCGCGGTCACGGTGTCGGTGGGGTTCGGCGTCGAGTCCTCCGCGAACGCAGCGGGCGCGGACAGCAGTGCGAGGGGGGCTATGGCAGCCGTCGCGGCCGCTGCGGCCATGGCACGGCGAAGCTTCATGAAGACCTCGGGGAGTCCCGGGTGCTGTGGTGGCAGCACGGTTGGCGGAGGGCGGCTCCGCGTGTGGGGCGCGGGTGACCCTTGGTTTTGCTGTGGTGTTTGATCCACGAGGCCTGTGAAGGGTTGCACCGCTGCTCACAGAATTTTTATGTGGCCTGGGTCACAACTGTGGGGTCGCCGTGGGAACGGTATGACGAAGGGCCCCGCGGGACGGATCCGCGGGGCCCTTCTTTC
Source organism: Streptomyces sp. NPDC054834 (assembly GCF_053611185.1). Taxonomy (NCBI): domain Bacteria; kingdom Bacillati; phylum Actinomycetota; class Actinomycetes; order Kitasatosporales; family Streptomycetaceae; genus Streptomyces; species Streptomyces sp. NPDC054834. The sequence goes on from NZ_JBSGZV010000004.1 coordinate 156,575, forward strand.
GTCGGCACCGGCGTCAGGGCGGCGCCGGTGCTCTGGGAACGGCGCCGGGGGTTGCGCCGTATGCCTCGGGTGTTCCGGTGGCCGGCCCCGGGCGTCCCCGGAGCCGGCCGTTCTCCTGGGTGACCGGTCTGCTGTCCCCTGCCGTCCGGTCACTTTGCCGGAGCGAGGTCCCACGGCGAACGGCACGATCCGTACGCCTCATCGCTCCAGCGAGCCACGCGTGGTTCTTTCGGGGCCGCCCCTGGCTGGCACGGACACCCGGACCAACGAAGCGGTCGGCCGGGCGTCACGCGCCGTACGGGTGAGAGGCGGACCGAACTCAGATGCGACCCCGGCACAGTTCGAGGAGAGTCATGGCGAGGGAGGTGCCCGGCTTGCCCAGGGCGTCCCGGTAACGGCCGAGGATCTCCATCTCACGGGACAGGTGCACGCGCCGCCCGCCGGAGGTGATGCGGGTCTCCTGCACGACGGCGGACACGGCCATCCGCTCCTGGATGAGGCCGATGATCCGGTCGTCGAGCGCGTCGATTCGCTCCCGGGCGTCCGCGATGGTCTGTTCCGCTGTGGTGGTGGCGGTGGTCGTCATGTCGGGGCTCCTCACAGAGGTGTACGGGTGGGATGCCCCGGAGCGGCAGTGCCCGGGAAACGACAGGCGCCCCGGGCCTTGTCGGCCCGGGGCGCCTGGGAAGTCGCTTGGCGGTTCGCTCAAGCAGCACGACCATGGCAGCCGGCGGGCCGGGTGCCATAGGTAAAGAGGAAGGTCGTCTGCGTGAACATGGGGCCAGTATGACACGGGTCCGGCATCATCCAGCCCGTCCGGCGATTGAGGACGAGGCCGTTCAGGCCGAAGCGGGGGTCTGGGGGCGGCAGCCCCCAGGGAGACGGTGAGGGTGTCCACGGCCACCCCGGTAGACTCGGGAAGTACAGCCCTCGCCCAACCGCCGGAAGGCACCCCGTGTCATCAGCGAACCCCGCAGCCGCTCCCGACACCGTCCTGGTCGTCGACTTCGGCGCGCAGTACGCCCAGCTCATCGCCCGTCGCGTCCGCGAGGCGCGGGTCTACAGCGAGATCGTGCCGAGCACCATGCCGGTCCAGGAGATGCTCGCCAAGAACCCCGCGGCGATCATCCTCTCCGGCGGCCCCTCGTCGGTGTACGAGGAGGGTGCCCCCCGCCTCGACCGCGAGCTCTTCGAGGCCGGCGTCCCCCTCTTCGGCATGTGCTACGGCTTCCAGCTGATGGCGCAGACCCTCGGCGGCACGGTCGACAACACCGGCGCCCGCGAGTACGGCCGTACCGAGCTGCACGTGTCGAAGTCGTCCTCCACCCTCTTCGAGGGCACCCCGGCGGAGCAGGCGGTCTGGATGTCGCACGGCGACGCCTGCTCCGCCGCCCCCGAGGGCTTCACCGTCACGGCCTCCACGGACGTCGTCCCGGTCGCCGCCTTCGAGAACGACGAGAAGAAGCTGTACGGCGTCCAGTACCACCCCGAGGTCATGCACTCCACGCACGGCCAGCAGGTGCTGGAGCACTTCCTGTACCGGGGCGCGGGCCTCAAGCCGGACTGGACCACCGGCAACGTCATCGAGGAGCAGGTCGCCGCGATCCGCGAGCAGGTCGGCGACAAGCGGGCCATCTGCGGCCTGTCCGGCGGCGTCGACTCCGCCGTGGCCGCCGCCCTCGTCCAGAAGGCCATCGGCTCCCAGCTGACCTGCGTCTACGTCGACCACGGCCTGATGCGCAAGGGCGAGACCGAGCAGGTCGAGAAGGACTTCGTCGCGGCCACCGGCGTGCAGCTGAAGGTCGTCGACGCCGAGGAGCGCTTCCTCACCGCACTCAAGGGCGTCTCCGACCCCGAGGAGAAGCGGAAGATCATCGGGCGCGAGTTCATCCGCGTCTTCGAGCAGGCCCAGGCCGAGATCATCGCGGACGAGGGCCCGGCGGTCGAGTTCCTCGTCCAGGGCACCCTCTACCCCGACGTGGTCGAGTCCGGCGGCGGCACCGGCACCGCCAACATCAAGTCGCACCACAACGTCGGCGGCCTCCCCGAGGACCTGGAGTTCAAGCTCATCGAGCCGCTCCGCAAGCTGTTCAAGGACGAGGTCCGGATGGTCGGCCAGGAGCTCGGCCTGCCGGAGGAGATCGTCCAGCGCCAGCCGTTCCCCGGCCCGGGCCTCGGCATCCGGATCGTCGGCGAGGTCGACAAGGAACGCCTGGACCTCCTGCGCGAGGCCGACGCCATCGCCCGCGAGGAGCTGACGGCGGCCGGCCTCGACCGGGACATCTGGCAGTGCCCGGTGGTGCTGCTCGCGGACGTCCGCAGCGTCGGCGTCCAAGGCGACGGCCGCACCTACGGCCACCCCATCGTGCTGCGCCCGGTCTCCTCCGAGGACGCCATGACGGCCGACTGGTCGCGACTGCCGTACGACGTGCTCTCCCGCATCTCCACCCGGATCACCAACGAGGTCCGCGACGTCAACCGCGTCGTCCTCGACGTGACCTCCAAGCCGCCGGGCACCATCGAGTGGGAGTGATCACTTGCGCTTGACGACGCGCAAGGGCTCACCGGGCTTCCAGACCTGGACGACCAGGTACGTGTCGTCCTCGACGTAGGTCCTCACGACCTCCGTCAGCTCGGTGCGGAAGAGGTGGAACGGCTCCGGCGGTTCCACCTTTTCCATGTACGCCCCCTTCACCGCCGGGTCGTCGACCTCGATCGCGCGCCCGCCGATGCGTACGTCCCCGCCGCCCAGCCCCGTGCCTTCGCCCGGGTTGGCCTGGAGCGCGAAACGCGGGTCGCGGCGCAGATCGAGCGCCTTGAGCGAGCCCGGCATCATGCCGAGCCACAGCTCACCGTCGAGGAACCGGACCTCGAGCCCGGACGTGCGGGGTGAGCCGTCCGCGCGCAGGGTGGCAAGCACATGGTGGGTGAAGGCACCGAAGCGCTCCTCGACGGTCTTGGCGAATTCGGGCTCGGCGGTGCTGAAGGATTCCCAGGTCATACGGACCACTCTTCCGCGGATACCCGACATCCTCTGTCGGGTATCCGCGGCTATCGCGTGCGTCACACCCCGTGGGGCACCGGCCGTACGTACCGCTCCTGCCCCGCGTCGTCCCGCACCTGTGTGCACCCGGCCGCCGTCAGCTGCCGGGCCAGCTTCGCGCGGCGGCTCGTGTTGATGCGGAGCGCGCCGATCATGAACGCCGGCGACAGCACGGCGAGCGGCAGCAGCACGGCGTAGACGCCGCTCACCAGCGCCAGCAGCAGGAACAGCGCCGCGGAGCCCCACCCGATGGTCAGCAGCTGCTTCCGGTTGCCGGCCGCGACCAGGGCGTCGTACTTGATGAGCGCGCCGATCAGGTCGACGTCCGCCTGGGCCTCGGGGACCGGGGTGAGCGAGTTCAGATACATGCCCGGCACCGGGCCGCCCGCTCCCACCTGTGTGAACGTGGCCGTGTTCGCCGCCGCGCGCTGCTGGGCCCACGGCTCGGGGTCGCGGACGAGATCGACGTGCAGCAGCTTGTGCCGGCCGACGAGACGGACGCCGGCGTAGCGGAAGCCGAAGCACTCGGCGACGTACACGAGCGCGCCGAAGGTGTCGAGCTCGGCGAAGGGATGGATCAGTTCGACGTGCTGCTGGGTCGCGAGCTGCCGCATGAGGTTGTTGAGGCGGCGTTCTACTTGGCTCATGGGGGGCTCCGGGTGGCTGAAAAGTGTGGCTGAATTTCGGGTTCCGCATCACAGACCCATGAGCCCCCGGAACGGTTGCGGCTTCATCTTTACAAAAACAGCCCTGCCCTTTTCCGCTGACTGACGGTAACTTCCGCCGCGTAAGGCAAACCCAGTGCAGGAGGACGTATGCACGGGCCCACCCCGCCCCCGCCGCTGCCCACCGACCAGCTGCGGTTCGCCATGCCGCCGATGTTCGACTCGGTCGACGACGAACGCCGGCACCGCAAGGAACGGCTCACGGGCGCCCTGCGGATCTTCGGGCGGTCCGGCTTCGAGGACGGGGTGTCGGGGCACATCACCGCACGCGACCCGGAGTTCACCGACTGCTTCTGGGTGAACCCCTTCGGGATGCCCTTCAAGCACGTCACCGTCAGCGACCTGGTCCTGGCCAACCAGGACGGTCAGGTGATCGAGGGCCGCTACCACGTCAACCAGGCCGCGTTCACCGTGCACGCCCAGGTGCACGCCGCCCGCCCGGACGTCGTCGCCGTCGCCCACTGCCACTCGGTGCACGGCCGGGCCCTGTCCGCGCTCGGCGACCTGCTCGACCCGATCACCCAGGAGAGCTGCGCCTTCTACGAGGACCACGCCCTGTACAACTCCTACACGGGCGTCGCCGTGGACGCCGACGAGGGCCGCCGGATCGCGACCGCGCTCGGCAGCCACAAGGCGCTGGTGCTGCGCAACCACGGGCTGCTGACCGTCGGCGACTCGGTGGACGCGGCGGCCTGGTGGTTCCTGTCCATGGAGCGGTCCTGCCAGGTGCAGCTGATGGCGAAGGCGGCGGGCCGTCCGCTGCTCATCGACCACAAGCTCGCGGTGGCCACCCGTGAGCAGCTGGGCGGCGACCTGGTCGGCTGGATCAACTACCAGCCGCTGTGGCAGGACATCAGCCGCAGCGAACCCGACCTGCTCAGCTGAAGCCCCGCAGCACGGCCGCCTTGGTCATCGCGAACTCCTCGTCCGTCAGCACCCCGTCCCGGTGCAGCTCGCCCAACTCCCTGAGACGGCGCAGCAGTACGTCGTGCCGGTCGGCCGGCGCCGGTACGGTCGCCCCCGCACCCCACCACCCGTCGGTGTGCTCACCGCCGCCACGGGTGGAGGGGTGGGGCAGTCGTGCGGTGACGGCGGCCGCGACCAGCGCGGTGAGCAGGTCGCGCCGGACGTTGCCCCACAGGTCGAGGGTGTAGGGGTCCCGCTCGGGCGGCAGCTTGGAGTACACCGTCTCGCGGGTGACGAACCGCAGGAAGCCGTCCTCGTACCCCGAGTTCGGCAACCACTCGACCTGGGCCAGGTCGCCGATGCCGATGATCCGCGGCCCGGTGGCCCGCTTGACCCGGTCGGAGGTGTCCGCCCAGTCGATACGGACCTGGCCGCCGTCGAAGGAGACCGTGCCGTCGGAGGACCGCACCGACACCGGCACCGGCGGCCCCGCCAGCAGGTAGGCCTTGGTGGGCTCCTTGGGGATCTGGTCCAGCAGCAGGGCGTGCCGGATCTCCTCGGCCACGTACTCCGCCACCCCGGAGCGGTCCGCGTCCACGGTCAGCCGGTAGGGGTCCGCCGCGTCCGGCAGCCGTCCGCCCGTCGCGTGCAGCAGCGGGTCGGCGCCCTCGCGCAGCCGCATGCGCAGCCGGCCGCGCTTGCGCTCGGGCTCGTAGACGACGCCCGAGACAGCTTCCAGGGGAACCGTGATCTCCCCGTAGGTCTGCCGGAACAGCGGCACGGAGCGGTGGAGTCCCGGCGTGATCCGGACCGTGCTGCCGTCGAAGGCCCAGGTCCCGTCGCGCTGGATGATCTCGGCCATATCGGAATTCTCGCAGCAGGGTCAACAGTGCGGGACCCGCTTCACCCGCGGTGACCACACCTGCCGGGCAGGGAGGGCGTGGTGTAGGGCACAATGCGTCGTCGCAGGGGTCGCAGGGGTCGCAGGGGAGTTCCACGGCGACGGCGGGGCCCGCGGAAGACGGTGCCGGCCGTGCCGGGGGTCGTGGGTCGTTGGGTCGTTGGGTCGTGGGTCGTTGGGTCGTGGGGAAGGCGGGCATCGGGCGTGGCGGTGCAGGAGGCGAGACAGGGCGCGGACACGGGTGTCCACGCGGGCGGCTGCGCCTGCGGGGACTGTCCGGTCGGGGCGCGCGAGGGGCACCGGCGGGCGGTCGCGGAATTCCTGCTGAAACGGGACGAGTTCGCGGCCGGGCAGGGCCTGCCGGTGGCGGTGGCCCACTCCGCGTCGGCGTCCCGGCAGTGGGTCTCCGAGGAGTTGACGCAGTCCGCCGAGGTGGTCGCCGAGCGCGGCCGGGTGGAGGGCGAGTCCTGGCTGGCCCGGCTGTGGATGCGTACCGCGTGCGCGGTGTGGGCTGCTGTCTTCGCGCTGCTGCTGACCCAGTCGCTGACGGCGACCGGCACGGGCTGGACGAGCGCCCGCACCGCCGGACTGCTCGCCGCGCTGGTGACGGCCGGGGCGCTGACCGCCGCGTCCTGGTTCCACCGGGCGCGCGGCGGTGCGCTGGCCCCCGTCATCGGCGAGGACAACCGGATGTCCACCTCCCGCACCGTGGCCGCGGTCTGGGTGCTGTTCGTCGCCTACGCGGTACTGGTCCTGGCCGGCCGGCTGGCCGCCGCCTCCGGGCACGCCGAACGCGACGCGCTGATCTCCGGTCTCGATCTCGCGCGCGGGGCGGGCGTGGTGACCGTGCTCGCCGTGGTCTGCGGGATCGCGATGCTGGTCCGGCGGGTGGTCGGGACGCGGGTCACGGGGCAGCGGCTCCAGAAGGTGCGCGCCCACCGGCCGAGGGCGGCCGACCTGCTCACCGACGACGCCGGGCGGGGCACCTTCGCCGACATCCAGTACGTCGTGATCAGCGCCGTTGCCCTGCTGTTCGCCGCCGTCCGGCTCGCCCGCCGCCCCGACCAGCTGCCCGACCTGCCCTGGGGGCTGGCGGTGGTGGTGCTGGTGTCGGCGGCCACCTACCTGGCGGGCAAGTACGCGGAAGGCGGCCGTCCGGTGATCCACTCCGTGGTCCGCGCCCGCGAGGCGGGCGACCTGGACGGGCCGATCCGCACCGGCGACGACATCGAGATCCGCGGCACCGGCTTCGTGCCGCCCGGCGCCCAGACCGCCGACCGCCTCTCCCGCATGGTCGTCCGCATCGGCGCGGTCAACGTCCACGTCCCGCTGATCCCGGTCACCGGCGGCTTCAGCAACCCCACGGACACCGCGCTGACCGTCCCCGTACCGGCCGAGGTCGAGCCCGGATCGGTGGAGATCCAGGTGGTGACGGCGGCCGGCGTGGCGACCAACCGGTGCGTGGTCGAGGTGACCGAGTGACGTGGCCGCGCGGCTTCGCCCGCGCCGCTGTCCTGGGCCGCCCCGTACGGAAGATACGGGCACACATCTGACCGGTCCGGCTCATCGGACACTCCGCAGAAATTCGGGAAAATGTACGGGGCAGGGTTGAACAGGGTCGACTTGCCGTACGTATCGTCTTGTTGAGGGTCTCGGCACGGCGGGCGAGAGGCGGCTAGAGCGATGACTCACGGCATGCGCACGGATACGCAGAGTTCCTACCGCGGTGGCGGTCGGGACTGGCGGGATGCCGCCGCCCACTACGCACTCCTTCCGCTGCGCGTCTTCCTCGGCGTCACCTTCATCTACGCCGGGCTGAACAAACTCACCGACAGCGCCTTCCTGAAGTCCGGCGGCTCCGGCTCGATCGGCGACACCATGCGCTCGGTCCGGGACTCCTCGGCCATCCCGGCCCTGGTCGACCTGGCCCTGAAGAACCCCGTCGGCTTCGGCTACGGCATGGCCCTCGGCGAGTTGGCCGTCGGCATCGGCACCCTGCTCGGCCTGCTCACCCGCCTGGCCGCGCTCGGCGGCGCGCTGATCTCGCTCAGCCTGTGGCTGACGGTGAGCTGGTCCTCCGACCCCTACTACTACGGCAACGACCTCGCCTATCTGATGGCCTGGCTGCCCCTCGTCCTCGCCGGCGCACCGTACCTCTCCCTGGACGCGGCCCTGCGCGCCAGGCGACGACCGCGGACGGACAGTTTCCGCTAGGGGACTTCGCTGCCGGGGATCTGCGCCGTGTCCGGCGTGCTGACCCGGCCGCGCCGTCTGCGTATCGCCCGGGTCAGTGTGCCCACCGCGCCCGCCAGGCACAGGCCGCCCACGACGACCGGTATGCCCGCGAACCACGGGGTGTCCCAGGCGCCGCCCGCGTCACCGGCGTACATCGCGCCCGCGACGGTGAGGAAGAAACCGGCGACCAGCTTCCCCGGCTGGAACTCATGACGCAGCACGGGTGACCTCCACCTGTCCCACACCGACCTGGACGTCGATGTCCAGCGTGCCGGTGTTCTTGCCGCCCGTCTTCGGCGACAGCGTCACGTCCTTGTGCCTGTCCGGCTTCACGTCCACGTCCTTCCTGTCGTCCCCCGGCAACCGGATGTCGCCCACACCCACGTCGATGTGCATCCTCACGGTCGCGTCCGGCGGCGCGATCACCTTCAGCTGCCCCGCACCGACCTCGGCCTCCGTCTCCAGCGTCTGCCCCTTGCCAGGCCGCACCCGGCTCAGGTCGAGGGTGCCGATGCCCGTGCCGAGGTCGTACTTGCGCTGCACGTCACTCGCGGTGGCGGGCGTCCACGACGTGCGTATCCAGTGTGTGGTGATGTTCTTGGGCAATACCGCCGCGCCGACCAGCAGTGCCGCCGTCACGATCGCCAGGAACACCGACCCTGCCCCTGTCCGCCCCAGGAAGGCGCTGACCGCGATACCGAGTCCGAAGACGACCAGCGCGCAGGCCAGGCCGGTCTGGAGGCTGGTGGCGAGCGGATGCTCCTCCCACGTCGCGCCGGTGCCCAGGCCCCCGGCCAGCAGAGCCAGCAGGGAGACCCAGCCGCCGATCCAGCGGGGGCCGCGCGGCCTGGCGGGCGGGGTGTGCCGAGCGCGTGTGCCGTCGTAGGCGAGCCAGGAGTCGCCGCGGGCGATGTAGACCCCCGCCGCGACATCGCGGTCGCGCGCGTCACCGGGGCCCCACAGATAGCCGGTGCCGCCGACGTGCGTGCCGTCCTTGATGATCGGATCGCGCCACCACGAAGGATAGGCGGCGGCGACCGGTGGGGCCTGGGCCTCCGGAGGGGCGTCGGCGACGGCCTGCGCGGCCAGCGGATCGGGATCGGGGGCGTCGCGTCTCCGTGACCAGTACCCGGCGCCGGCCAGGAGCAGGGAGAGGACCACGGCGAAGGTGAGCACCCCGCCGTTCTTCAGCATGGTCAGGAAGACCCCGCACCCGACCAGGGCGAACAGCACGGCCGCCAGCGCCTGTCCGTCCACCCGGCCGGTCAGCAGCTTGCGGACCTCGTTCTCCTCGTCGTCCTCGTACGGCACGAAGAGCCAGGCGAAGCCGTAGAAGATGAGCCCGATCCCGCCGGACGCGGCCAGCACCGCGAGCGTGATCCGGAAGATCACGGGATCCATGCCGGTGTGCCGGCCGAGCCCCGCGCACACACCCGAGATCAACTTGTGCCGCCGGTCCCGCCGGAACCTGCGGGGCGCCTCGGCCGCGGCGGGCGCGGCATCCGTCGGCCCGGTGCCCTGGGTGGGGCTCGGGCCGGGGCCGGGTCCCGGACCCGTCGCGGCGTGGTGGTGATCCGTCATGCGTCCATGGTGACGGCCGGGCCGCCGCGGCGGCAGTCGGTACGACCCTGGACGAACCCTGATATCGGCCCTGAGACGGCGCCCGTGAGGTGTTCGACGTCCGGTTTTCCGAAGATCAGGGCTGTCTCGGGGCTGGACCCTGATGCCCCGCTGCTGCGGCCGTGTGACCATCGTTGGCATGCCGGAAGCCGCAGCAGTGACCCACGACGACCCGCGGCCCCTGCGCAAGCTCTACCGCAGCAGCGACGGCCGCTGGCTCGGTGGTGTGGCACGGGGCCTCGCCGGGCACCTCGGGCTGCCCGTGATCTGGGTGCGGCTCGTGTTCGCGGGCCTGTTCCTGGCCGACGGCCTCGGTGCGCTGCTGTACGCGGCGTTCTGGTTCTTCGTCCCGCTCGGTGTCGGCGGCGTCGGAGACCAGAAGCCACCGTCCCTGGTCAGTACGGAGATCGCGCCGGACGGCCGCCGCAGGCTCGTCGCCCGCAGACCGGACCGGGGGCAGATCGTCGCCCTGCTCCTCATGGTCGCCGTGGCCGTGGTCTTCGTGGGCAGCGTCAACCTCGGCAGCGCGGCCAAGGCGTATCTCATCCCCGCCGTCCTGGTCGGCGGGGGTGTCGCCCTCGTCTGGCGCCAGGCGGACAACGCCCGCCGGGCCCGCTGGGTCGAGGTCGGAAGACGCCGCCGCACCCTCACACTCCTGCGCGCGGTCGCCGGTGTCCTGCTCGTCACCGCCGGTGTCTCCGGCATGTTCGTGCTCCAGGGTTCCGCCGCCCACCTCGGTTCCGTCCTCCAGGCCGCCCTCGCGGTCCTCGTCGGCATAACGCTGCTCGCCGGCCCCTACCTCGTCCGCATGACGCAGGACCTCTCCGAGGAGCGCCTGATGCGTATCCGGGCCCAGGAGCGCGCCGAGGTCGCCGCGCACGTCCACGACTCCGTGCTGCACACCCTGACCCTGATCCAGCGCAACGCGGAGAACGCGGGCGAGGTGCGCCGCCTGGCCCGCGCCCAGGAGCGCGACCTGCGCGCCTGGCTCTACAAGCCCGAGGGCAACGGCAAGGACGAGGCCGACGAACCGGCCACCCTCGCCGAGGCGGTGAAGCGCAACGCCGCCGAGGTGGAGGACAAGCACGGCGTCCCCATCGAGGTCGTCGTGGTCGGCGACTGCCCGCTCGACGAACGGATCGGCCCACAGATGCAGGCCGCGCGCGAAGCGATGGTGAACGCCGCCAAGTACGGTGGCGACGGCGGCGCCGTGCAGGTCTACGCCGAAGTCGAGGGCAGGACGGTCTTCGTGTCCGTCCGCGACCGCGGCCCGGGCTTCGACCTCGACTCGATACCCGCCGACCGCATGGGTGTCAGAGAATCGATCATCGGCCGTATGGAGCGCAACGGCGGCACAGCCCGGCTGCGGGCGGTGCCGGACGGCGGCACGGAGGTCGAACTGGAGATGGAGAGGGCGGAGAAGACGTCATGAGCGACGCGACCGAGGCGAACGGCACGGCGGGGGCGACAGGGGCGGCGGCGGAGCGCCGAGTGCGTGTGGTCCTCGTCGACGACCACCGTATGTTCCGTACGGGCGTCCAGGCCGAGATCGGCCGGACCGAGGAGACCGGCGTCGAGGTCGTCGGCGAGGCCGCCGACGTCGATCAGGCGGTCACGGTGATCACCGCGACCCGGCCCGAGGTGGTCCTCCTCGACGTCCACCTCCCCGGCGGCGGTGGGGTAGAAGTGCTGCGCCGCTGCGCCGCGTTGATGGCCGACGCCGAGCAGCCGGTCCGCTTCCTCGCCCTGTCCGTCTCGGACGCGGCCGAGGACGTGATCGGCGTGATCCGCGGCGGCGCCCGGGGCTACGTCACCAAGACGATCACCGGCACGGACCTTATCGCCTCCGTCTTCCGCGTCCAGGAGGGCGACGCGGTCTTCTCCCCGCGGCTGGCCGGCTTCGTCCTCGACGCCTTCGCCTCCACCGATGCCCCGCCCGTCGACGAGGACCTCGACCGCCTCACCCAGCGCGAACGGGAGGTCCTCCGCCTCATCGCCCGCGGCTACGCCTACAAGGAGATCGCCAAGCAGCTCTTCATCTCCGTCAAGACGGTCGAGTCCCATGTGTCGGCGGTACTGAGGAAACTCCAGCTGTCCAACCGCCACGAGCTGACCCGCTGGGCGACGGCGCGTCGGCTGGTGTGAGCGTCGGGTAGGTGGCGATGGCGAGTTCGAACCACACCTCCTTGCCGAGGCCGCACTCCCTGCCCCCTGCGCCCCAGTCGTCCGCCAGCGCCGCCACCAGCGTGAGCCCCCGGCCCGACTCGTCGTCCGGGGACGGGGCGCCCGGCGTCGGGAAGGTGTCGTTCGCGTCCGTCACCGTTACGCGGAGGCGGTCCTCCGTGACCACGCAGCGGGCCCAGATCTCACGGCCGGCCGGGACCCTCGCGTGGCGGTACGCGTTCGTCATCAGCTCGCTCAGGAGGAGTTCCGCCGTGTCCGTGACGTCCTGCGGTAGTTCCCAAGACGCCGCCTGCTCGCGGAACAGCGCGCGTGCCCTGCCCACGCTTCGGGCGTGACGCGGCAGGCGCCACTCGATGTCCATCGGGGCGGCCGTGGTGGGCAGTGGGGGCCACGGGGTCTGCATGCGCTGTTCATCCCTTGCGTGGAAGTTCTGACGTTGTGCCAGATCACGGTGCCGGGTTGTGTTTAGCCTCACGAGTAACGGCATGGGTACGGGGAGTTCCGTACCCGGCGTGGACCCGGCGGAGGTGTGCGTGTCGACAGAGGTGAACTCCCAGCCGCCGATCGCCTGGCGGTACTGCGGCAGCCAGATCAAGCTGTGGCGTGCGGAGGCAGGCGTCGGGCGGGAGGCGCTGGCCAAGGAGGCCGGTTACGACTATGAGTACGTCAAGTCGATGGAGAACGGCCGACGTCGACCCACGCTGCGGCTGTTGCAGATCGCCGATCAGGTGTGCGGGGCGGGTGGGAAGCTCGTTGCCGCGCAGGAGTACCTGAAGCCGGAGCCGTTTCCGACGTTCTCGCAGGACTTCATCCGGTACGAGTCCGAGGCCATCTCGCTGAGCTCGTACGAGCCGTTGCTCATTCCCGGGCTTCTACAGACGGAGGAGACCGCCCGCTCCCTGCTCAAGGCCCACTGGCCGCCCCTGGATGACGAAACCGTCGAGGAGCGCGTGACGGCCCGGCTCAAGCGGCAGGATCTTCTGGCGAAGCAGACGCGGTCTTTCAGCTTTGTCATCGGCGAGTCGGCGCTGCGGAACAAGGTCGGAGGAGCCGATGCGCACTCGCGTCAGTTGCGTCACCTGCTGGCCGTGGCCGAGCAGCGGAACGTGACCGTGCAGGTGCTGCCGATCGTCGGTGCGCATCCGGGCCTCAACGGGCCGCTCGTGTTGCTGGAGACGTCGGAACACGAGCACCTTGGATACGAAGAGGGGCAGACGACCGGCGTGCTCTACTCGGACCCGGATCGCGTCAGCGTCGCCACACAGCGCCATGCGATGATCCTTCGGCAGGCGCTGAGTCTTTCGGAATCCGCGCGATTCATCGGCAAGGTGGCGGAGGGGCAATGAGCATGGACCTGCAATGGTTCAAGTCAAGCTACAGCGGCACCGAAGGCGGCAACTGCCTCGAAGTCGCCCTCGACTGGCGCAAGTCCAGTCACAGCGACAGCCAAGGCGGCAACTGCCTCGAAGTCGCCCCCTGCCCCCACGCCATCCACGTCCGGGACTCGAAGCTCGGCCCCGACAGCCCTCGCTTCACGGTCGCCGGACCCGCCTGGGCCGCCTTCGTCGGGTCGCTCACGCCACCCGCGTAGCCCCCGCGAACGGCATCTCGTCGATCGGTGCCAGACGCACCGGCGCAGACGGGTTCGGGGCGTGGATCATCTGGCCGTTGCCCACGTAGATGCCGACGTGGCTGATGCCGGAGTAGAAGAACACCAGGTCACCCGGAGCGAGTTCGGAACGGGAGACGCGGCGGCCCGCGTTGATCTGGGCGTAGGTCGTGCGGGGCAGGGAGATGCCCGCGGAGCGGTACGCGGCCTGGGCCAGGCCCGAGCAGTCGAAGGCGTTGGGGCCGGTGGCGCCCCAGACGTAGGGGCTGCCGAGTGCCCGGTAGGCGTAGGCGACGGCCGCCGCGGCGCGTGAGTTGGGGGCCGCCGCCGGGGTGGCCTCGTCTGCGGGCGGAGGGGTCGACGCGCGGGCCTGCGAGGGCAGTTGGGACAGCAGACGTCGAGCCTCGGCCAGCTTCCCGGTGACGGACTTCTTCTGCCGCTTCAGCTCCGCCTGCCTGGACCTGAGCGACGTCAGCTCGACGTGGGCGGCGCCCCGCAGCTGCTCGATCTCCCGCAGCCGCTTCCGTACCCGCGCCACGGCGTGTGCCTGCCGGTCGCCGGCCCGTTCGGCGAACGCGGCCCCGTCCAGGTACTGGTCGGGGTCGTCGGACAGCGCCAGTTGCAGCGCCGGGTCGATCCCGCCGCTGCGGTACTGCGCCGTGGCGATGGATCCCAGCGCGTCACGGGCCGAGTTCAGCTTCTCCTGTTTGCGGGCGGCCTGGTCCCGCAGCGTGTTCAGCCGCCGCTGGGCCGTGTCCGCCTTCTCCTGCGCGCCGTTGTACTTCTCGGTGGCGGCTTCCGCCTCCTGGTACAGCTTGTCGACCTTGGCCTTGACCTCGGCCGGTGAGAGCCGCGGCGCGGCGTGCCCGGTCCCGTCGAAGCCCGTCGCGGTCGCCGCGCCCGCCAGGGCGATGGTGACCGCCGTCCGGGCGGTGTTGCCGCTGAGCGGGCGCTGTCTGGGCTTGCGGTGCGCTGCCACCTGGACCGTCACGTCCTCTCGTAGGACCGCCGTGGGGAGCGGTTCACGCGTCCGGCGGCGGCCCGCACAGGGGAAACGGGCCGTCGCCGGACCTTCTTGGCGGTGGTGTCCGACTGCCGCCCCTGGCCCGGGCGGCGGTGGGGAGCCGGTCACCTGGTGGAGGACGCTAAACCCGGCTGTGACGGCCCGGTAACGCGATGTACGCAACTGACCTCACAGGACCGCCTGATGTCCGGGCATGACCGCGTCTCCGGCCCACAGCCGCCGCCTTCGGGTGGTGCGCTGACCGATGCGGCGGTTTCCCGTGCATGTGCCGACCACGGGGTGCTATGGGGCGCATATATGCGGCCGGTTAGGCTCCGGCCTCATGGACGTACTCATCCATCTCTTCGTCGGCCTGCACATCGTCGGCATCGCCGCGCTCCTCGGCGGCTTCCTGACCCAGATGAAGGCGATGGGACGCGGCGAGGCCCGCTTCGTCCCGGCCATGCTGCACGGCGCCTTCACCATGCTGGCGACCGGCGTGATCCTGGTCGGGCTCAACGAGGCCGACGACCACCACGTCAACACCATCAAGATCGGCATGAAGCTGGCCCTGCTGATCGTGATCCTCGGGCTGGTCTACGTGAAGCGGGACGAAGAGCGGGTCGACAAGAACCTCTTCGGACTGGTCGGCCTGCTGACCACGGCGAACATCTTCATCGCCGTGCTGTGGACCTGACCGCGCCCACGGCGACCACGAGCCACGCCGCCACCGAGATCCACACCAGCACCACCCCCGGCCCCCGCAGCCACGGGATCCCCAGGGCCGCGCCGGCCGACAGCGTGGCCGCCGCGGTCATCCCCATCGGGAACACCGTCGACCAGCGGCGCACGTCGTAGCCCGGCCGCGGCCGCACCGCCTCCGTGACCAGCAGGACGGCGTACCAGGCCCCGTCCAGCACGAGCAGCGCTACGGTCGCGGCGCGCAGGACGCCCTGGTCGTCGCCGCTCCACAGGGACAGGCGCCCGCTGTCGGCGGCGACCAGCCGCGCCCCGGCCAGCGCCGAGACGGCGAGCGCGCCGCCGCCGATCCACTGGTCCCCGGCGCCCTCGAGCAGCTGCCGCGGATCGAACCGGGCCAGGGCGAACCCGTAGAACACCAGTCCCAGCCAGAACAGTACGAGCGCCGTGTGCGCGAGCCACGCCGTGGCCGTCGCCCCGGCCAGCACGGCCCCCAGCACGGCGATCGACTCCGTGGCCACACAGCCCAGGAACACCGCCCCAGACATGCGCCGCTCCCACCGCCGGAAGACGTGGACGAGCAGCACCGGCCAGAGCACGACCGCCAGCGCGAGCAGCGCCTCGGCCAGGACCGTCCGGTCCAGCAGCGAGAACCGGGTGCCCAGCACCGCCGTGGCGGCCACCGCGGTGAGCGCGCTCGGCGTCTCCGCCTCCGCCGCCCACCGCTCCCGCTCGCGCAGCAGCCGCAGGGTGAAACCGGCCGCGAACCCCAGCCAGGCGGCGCAGGCCAGCCCCAGGGCGACCCGGGACAGCACTTCGCGACCGGCCAGCTGCAAGCCCACCGACACGATCCCGGTCGCCATGACGGCGGCACCGGCCGCCGGTGAACGCCGGGCCCACCAGACGCGCAGGGGTGAGAAGGGGCCGGGCATGGGCCCGATGCTAGGGGCCCGCCGGCTCAGGCCGGACGCACCACGCTGTGGATGATCGATTCGCCGCCGTAGTAGATCGACTCCTCCCGGACATAGGCGCCGGGCTTGGGAGCGTGGATCATCATGCCGTTGCCGATGTAGACGCCGACGTGGCTCACATCGTCGTAGAAGAAGACCAGATCACCGGGCCGGGCGTCGGCGAGGGAGACCGTGGTGCCGGCGTTGACCTGGTCGTAGGTGGTGCGCGGCAGGCTGACGCCGGCGGCCTTCCAGGCGGCCTGGGTGAGGCCGGAGCAGTCGTAGGAGCCAGGGCCGGTGGCGCCCCAGACGTACGGCTTGCCGATCTGGGCGCGGGCGAAGGCGATCGCCTTCTCGGCCTTGGTGGAGGACGAGGAGGACGGCGAGGTCGATGAGGTCGACGTGGACGAGTCCGACGAGGAGCCCGTCGAGGTCGACGCGTCCGACGAGCCGCTGTTCTGCTGCTGCGCCTCCGCCTGCGCCGCCGCCTGCTCCTTCGCGAGCTCAGCGGCCTTGCGCGCGGCCTCCTCCCGCTTCTGCTTCTCGATCGCCGCGAGCCGCGCCTTCTCCTGCGCCGTCAGCGTGGACAGCAGCTCGCGCGCGGTGGTGAGCTTCTTCTGGACGGTCGACTTGGCGGCCTGAAGATCGTGCTGGGAGTCGGTCAGCGTCTCGAGGCTCTCGGTGGCCTCCTGCCGCTTCTTCATGGTCGCGGACTGCTCGGTGACGTAGTCGTCGACCGCGTTCTTCTGCCGCTTGGTCAGCCGGCTCATCAGCTGGGCCTGGTCGAAGTAGTCCTGCGGGGTGTCCGCGAGCAGGAAGGTGGCGGTGTCGGGGGCGGCGGCCCCGGTCCGGTACTGGGCGGCCGCGAAGGAACCCAGCTTCTCGCGCGCCTTGTTGAGCTTCTCCGTGCGCTTGGCCACCTCGTCGAGGAGCGAGTCGACGCGCCGGCGCTGCTTGCCGGTCGTCTCCTTGGCCGCGTTGTACTTCTCGGTCGCCGACTCCGCCTGCCGGTACAGGTCGTCGACCTTCTTCTCGACCTCCTCCATGCTCGGCTTGTGGTCGGTGGAGGGGGTGGCGTCGGCCGTCTGGGAGAGCAGGGCGACGGAGGTGAGGGCGGCGGTGGCGAGGGCGGGCTTGCGTATGCCTGCCACACCCGAGGGGCGCTTGCGGTGCGACGCCAAGGGAGGCGACTCCTTCCAATGTTCCGCCTACCGGGTTAGCTGTCGGGTTCGGGCGGGTGGTTCGGAAGGGTTGCCCTACGGCCGTCGTCCCCGGTGGGGAGGGCGGGCCGATTCACCCCAAGGTCTCGGTGGGTCCCCGGCTCCGGCTGCCGTGAGGGGCGCACCGGACTCGGCGGAGGCCGCGCGGCCCGGCGAGGTTCGCCGGTGGGGGTCGTACGGCCTGGCGGAACGCTAGCCAACTCGTGTGACTCATGTGAAGGTTGGTGCACGATATGTCCGATACATTTTCGTGACCCGAGACGGGTGTGTCGTTGTCGTGACCATGTGCTTTCACAGGGTGAGGAGATCGTCCGTCGGCCAAGTTCCGAGGGTGGCGGCCGGTTGTCGGTGGGGCGCCCTAGACTCGGAGAGCGATGAGCAGCCTCTTTGACGACAGCTTCCTGGCGGACCTCCAGGCCCCTCGCGGGCACGACGAGGAGTCACCGCCGCCGCCCGAGGACGATCACGCTCCGGAGCCGGTTCCGGACGATCTGTTCGGCGGGAAGTTCGACGTGCCGCCGGACCGGGACGAGTATTACCGCGACGGCGCCCCGCGCCCGGCGATCGACGCCGCCGCGCTCCTGGAGGGGCTGAACGACAACCAGCGCGCGGCCGTCGTCCACGCCGGCTCCCCGCTGCTCATCGTGGCCGGCGCCGGCTCCGGCAAGACCCGTGTGCTCACCCACCGCATCGCCCACCTGCTCGGCGAGCGGGGCGTCCACCCGGGCCAGATCCTGGCGATCACCTTCACCAACAAGGCCGCCGGCGAGATGAAGGAGCGCGTCGAGCAGCTCGTCGGCCCGCGCGCGAACGCTATGTGGGTGATGACCTTCCACAGCGCGTGCGTGCGGATCCTGCGCCGGGAGAGCAAGAAGCTCGGCTTCACGTCGTCGTTCTCGATCTACGACGCCGCCGACTCCAAGCGCCTGATGGCCCTGGTCTGCCGCGACCTGGAACTCGATCCCAAGCGCTACCCGCCGAAGTCCTTCAGCGCCAAGATCTCCAACCTGAAGAACGAGCTGATCGACGAGGAGGACTTCGCCGCCCAGGCCGCCGACGGCTTCGAGAAGACCCTCGCCCAGGCCTACGCCCTGTACCAGTCGCGGCTGCGCGAGGCCAACGCCCTCGACTTCGACGACCTGATCATGACGACGGTCAACCTGCTCCGCGCCTTCCCGGACGTCGCCGAGCACTACCGCCGCCGCTTCCGCCACGTCCTGGTCGACGAGTACCAGGACACCAACCACGCCCAGTACGCCCTCGTACGGGAGCTCGTCGGCACCTCGGAGCACCCGGCGGACGTGCCGCCCGGCCCGGACGACCTGACGCCCGCCGAGCTGTGCGTGGTGGGCGACGCCGACCAGTCGATCTACGCCTTCCGCGGCGCGACCATCCGCAACATCCTCCAGTTCGAGGAGGACTACCCGGACGCGACGACGATCCTGCTGGAGCAGAACTACCGCTCCACCCAGACGATCCTCTCCGCGGCCAACGCGGTCATCGAGCGCAACGAGTCCCGCCGCCCCAAGAACCTGTGGACCAACGCGGGCGCGGGCGCCCGCATCACGGGCTATGTCGCCGACACCGAGCACGACGAGGCGCAGTTCGTCGCCGACGAGATAGACCGCCTCACGGACGCGGGCGAGGCGAAGGCCTCAGACGTCGCCGTCTTCTACCGCACCAACGCCCAGTCCCGTGTCTTCGAAGAGGTCTTCATCCGCGTCGGCCTGCCCTACAAGGTCGTCGGCGGTGTCCGCTTCTACGAGCGCAAGGAGGTCCGGGACGTCCTGGCCTACCTGCGCGTCCTCGCCAACCCCGAGGACTCCGTCCCGCTGCGCCGCATCCTCAACGTGCCCAAGCGCGGCATCGGCGAGCGCGCCGAAGCGATGATCGACGCCCTGGCCCAGCGGGAGAAGATCAGCTTCCCGCAGGCGCTGAAGCGGGTCGACGAGGCGTACGGCATGGCGGCGCGGTCGACGAACGCGGTCAAGCGGTTCAACGTGCTGATGGAGGAGCTCCGTACGATCGTCGAGTCCGGCGCGGGTCCGGCCACCGTCCTGGAAGCCATACTCGAACGCACCGGATACCTGGCCGAGTTGCAGGCCTCCACCGACCCGCAGGACGAGACCCGCATCGAGAACCTCCAGGAACTCGCGGCAGTGGCACTGGAGTTCGAGCAGGAGCGTGGCGAGGGCGAGTCGGTGGGCCTGTCCGACTTCCTGGAGCAGGTCGCGCTGGTCGCCGACTCCGACCAGATCCCCGACGAAGAGGACGGCGACGGCGTCATCACGCTGATGACCCTGCACACCGCCAAGGGCCTGGAGTTCCCGGTGGTCTTCCTCACCGGCATGGAGGACGGGGTCTTCCCGCACATGCGCGCCCTCGGCCAGACCAAGGAACTGGAGGAGGAGCGGCGCCTGGCGTACGTCGGCATCACACGCGCGCGGGAGCGGCTGTATCTGACCCGGTCGGCGCTGCGCAGCGCGTGGGGCCAGCCCTCATACAACCCGCCCTCCCGTTTCCTGGAGGAGATCCCGCCCGCCCATGTGGAGTGGAAGCGGAAGGGAGCGGCGGCCCCGATGCCCTCCGGACCGGCGTCCGGGGTGGCCGCCTCGCTGTCCTCCACCCGCTCGCGCTCCTCGGCGTCGGGCGCCTCCGGCTTCGCCACCCGCAGGACCTCGGAGAAGCCGGTGGCTGCGCTGGCCGTCGGGGACCGGGTGACGCACGACCAGTTCGGGCTCGGCACGGTCGTCGGGGTGAAGGGCACGGGCGCGAACGCCGAGGCGACGATCGACTTCGGCGACACCAAGCCGAAGCGGCTGCTGCTGCGGTACGCGCCGGTGGAGAAGCTGTAGGAGGCGTCGGGGTTCCGGGGGCTCGGCGCCCCCGGGAGCCTACGCCGGGTCGAGCCCGTGGCTGCGCAGCCACGGCAGCGGGTCTATGGCCGCTCCGCCGCCCGGCCGGACCTCGAAGTGCAGGTGCGGGCCGGTGGAGTTGCCGGAGTTCCCGGAGTACGCGATCGGCGTCCCGGCTTTGACGGTCGTGCCGGAGGGAACCCGGTAACTGGAGAGGTGGCAGTACCAGGTCTGCGTGCCGTCCTTCGCCGTCAGGATCAGCATGTTGCCGTAGGCGCTGTTCCACTTCGTCGAGACGGTACCGTCGGTCGCCGCCATCACCGTCGTGCCGTACGAGACGGGGAAGTCGATGCCGGTGTGCACCGACATCCAGTTCACGCCCGCCTGGCCGAAATAGGCGCTGAGCCCTTTCTGCGTGACCGGAAGGACGTACTTGGGGCGCAGCCGCTCCTTGCGGGCCGCCTCCGCGGCCGCCGCCTTCTTGTCGGCCGCCTGCTGGGCCTTGAGGTCGATGCGCTCCTGCGTGCGGCTGGCCCGGTCGGCGAAGTCGTCGGCGCCGGCGGAGAGGGTCTTGAGCTGGGAGTCCAGCTTGCTGTTGGCGATGGACGGTTTCACCGCATGTGTGTCCGAAGCGGTGGCCGTGGTGTCCTTGCCGCTGTCGTCGGTCAGGCTGCCGACGGAGGCGGCGGCGATTCCGGCGACCCCCATCACACAGACCGAGGGCACGGCGACGGTCAGCAGGGCGGAGCGCTTGGGGGGCGTACGGCGCCGGGAGCGGGCCGCGCCGCGGGAGCCCGGCCGGGGCGGCGCCGGGGTGACCTCTTCCTGGTCGTCGAGCAGGGGAGCGACGGCGGACATCTCGCCGGTCGCGGCCAACTCGTCGCCGTCCGCGACGGGTTCCTCCTCGGCGTTCTCCTCGTACCCCTCGTAGGAGACCTGTTCCTCGTACCCCTCGTAGGAGACCTGCTCGAAGGTGGCGGTCCCCTGCTGATCGAAGCGCTCGGGCTCGGTGGCCGTGGCGGTGCCGTCGGAGTTCCACTGCGTGGCGTCGTACGCGCCGGTGTCGAAGGCCTGCGTGCCCCACTCCCACTGCTGGGTGAGGTCGGCCGCGCCCCCGGACTGGTCGTGCTGGAGCCAGGCGTTCGCTTCCCACTGGCCACTGACGTCCGGGGACGTCGCCTGGTGCGGGATGCCGACGAACTGCTGCTGGCCGGTCGTCCATGCGGTGGCGTCGTAGGCGCCGGAGTCGTAAGCGGCGTGGTGCTGGGCCGCGTACGGGTCGTAGTGCGCGCTCTGGCCGACGCCGGTCGTCCACTGCGTGGCGTCGTACGTGCCGGTGGTGTGGCCCTCGCCCGGGAGGTTGCCGAAGAGCGGGTCGGAATCGAAGGTCGTGGTGGCGTGGGCGCCGGTCTCGAAACCGGTGGCACCGTACCCGTCGTACGTGGTGAAGTCGCCGTACTGGGCTTCCTGGCCGCCGTGGGTCGCGTAGTGCGCGGAGGCGGCGTCGGAAGCCGGAGTCGGGGTGGTCATGGTCCCCGACGGGTGACGGTCGTTCACCAACTTCTCTTTCGCCTCGACAACAGGGGCTGGCAGAGCAGTGCGGCGACTGTACCCGGCGGTACGCGGGCGCGACAATCTTCGGCCGGTTTCACGTTCGCAGGAAACGGGCATTCGGCCGTGTTTCGGGGGACGATGGACGTGGGTTTGGCTTTGTGTTCGAAGGACGTTCGAAGCCGGATGGGTGTCCGCCCAGCAAACGGGCCGTCCCGGGCGGCTGTTGCGCCGCCCGGCACGCCCGTGGTCGAGCCGGGGTCAGGACGCGACCGTGAGTCCGTTCCGGCGTTTCACGGTCCGCGCCGCCGGCCGCTCGCTGTCGAGGGCCTGCCGTATCCCGGACGCGACGGCCGGATGCACCGGCAGGGCGAGATGCCCGACCCCCGTTACCGGCACATTCAGCGCCATCAGGTCGGGATGGTCGATACGGGCGGTTTCCAGCGGGTCCATCAGGGAGTCCAGGTCGCTCCAGAAGCTCACGAAGTAGGTGCGACAGCCGGGCGCGGGGCGGGTGAGCTCCTCGATCAGCTCTGAGTCGGGGCGCATCTGGCGCACGATCGGGTGCGCGTTCGCCAGCGGCACGACCCGGGTGCCGCCGTGCGGGCTGCCCAGCGTCACGAGCGTACGGACCCGGCGGTCACCGCCGAGCCGCTGCACGTAGTAGCGCGCTATCAGCCCGCCGAGGCTGTGGCCCACCACGTCGACGTGCGGACTGCCGGTCCGCTCGCAGACCTCCTCTATGTGCCGGCCCAGCAGCTCCGCCGCGGCACGGATGTCCCGGGTCAGCGGCGAGTAGTTGAGCGACTCGATCCGCTGCCTGCCGTGCTGGAGGAGATTGCGGCGAAGCAGCAGGAAGACCGAGCGGTTGTCGACGAAGCCGTGCAGCAGGACGACCGGCGGCCGCTCCTGGACCGGCAGCTTGGCGCCGCCGTCCGGCACCGCCACGACGGGGGAGCGGCGCTCCGGGAGGATGCCGGTCGGATACAGCAGCACATGCCCCGCGAGGATCGCGGCTTCCAGGGCGGTCGCCTTCAGGAGCGCCAGGGACAGGCCGGCGATTCTGTCCGGCACGAGGCGGCGGCAGAGCGGGAGTATGGGGTCCAGTGCCCTGGTGACCATCATGGCCGGCCTCCTGTCGGCACGCCGGAGGACGGCTCCGCCCCCCGTGTGCCCTCATGGGATGCCACGAGAAGCGCGGTCGACGGGGCACGAGTGGCCCGCGTGAGAGACGTGGGGCGTGCGGCGCCCGCGGCGTCCTGCCCTGCCTGCCCGACGTGCCTTTCGTGACCCCGTGGACCACGCCGCGGCTCCCGAACGTGTCCCACCGTGTGATTTCCCCCTCGGTCCGCGCCGTGAAACTGGCGGTTGCGGGATCCTGTAGATAACGTTCGTTCACTTCTCGCTTCATGGAGGCAGTCATGGGTGTGGCAGCCGGTCCGATCCGCGTGGTGGTCGCCAAGCCGGGCCTCGACGGCCACGACCGCGGCGCCAAGGTGATCGCGCGGGCGCTGCGCGATGCGGGCATGGAGGTCATCTACACCGGCCTCCACCAGACACCGGAGCAGATCGTCGACACCGCGATCCAGGAGGACGCCGACGCGATCGGCCTGTCCATCCTCTCCGGCGCCCACAACACCCTCTTCGCGGCGGTCATCGACCTCCTCAAGGAGCGCGACGCCGAGGACATCCTGGTCTTCGGCGGCGGCATCATCCCCGAGGCGGACATCGCACCCCTGAAGGAGAAGGGCGTCGCGGAGATCTTCACGCCCGGCGCCACCACGGCGTCGATCGTGGAGTGGGTGCGGGAGAACGTGCGCCAGCCCGCGGAGGCGTAGCGCCTCGGACGGCACACCCGGGAGGGGCGGCGCGCCGGTCAGAGGACCTGGCGCACCGGCAGGCAACATTCGCCCCGTCGCGACGCCCGGCTGGGGCACTAGGCCGCACCCAGCTCGTCCGTCATCGCCGCGCGCAGGCGCAACGTCGTGACGAGCCGCTGGAACGCCTCCGCCCAGTACCCTCCGGCCCCCGGCGACGCGTCCTCCCGCTCGTCCGGCACCGCCAGCAGCCCGTCCAGCCGTGAGGCCTCCGCCGGGTCCAGGCACCGCTCGGCCAGGCCCATCACGCCACTGAAACTCCATGGATAACTCCCCGCGTCCCGAGCGATGTCCAGGGCGTCCACGACCGCCCGCCCGAGCGGAGCAGCCCACGGCACCGTGCACATCCCGAGCAGCTGGAACGCCTCCGACAGTCCGTGCGTCGCGATGAATCCCGCTACCCACGCGGCGCGTTCCTCCGCGCCCAGCGTGCCCAGCAGCTTGGCCCGCTCGGCCAGCGAGACCGCCCCCGGGCCACCCGCCTCGGGCGCCGATGGCGGGCCGAGCAGCGCCCGGGACCACTCGGCGTCCCGCTGCCGCACCGCCGCGCGACACCAGGCCGCGTGCAACTCGCCCAGCCAGTCGTCCGCGACCGGCAGCGCCACGATCTCCTGAGGCGTGCGCCCGCCGAGCCGTGCCGGCCAGGTCCCGAGCGGTGCCGCTTCCACCAACTGGCCCAGCCACCACGACCTTTCTCCTCTACCCGTAGGAGGTTTGGGCACTACACCGTCTCTCTCCATCCTCGTGTCGCACTCAAGTGGTGCTTCCACCACGATCGTCGCCCTGTCCCGTGTGTGATCGATGGCCACACAGGCCCCGGCCCGCACCGCCATCCGTGCGGCGAGCGCCGATCCGGGCAGCGCGGACAGCAACTCGGCGGCCGTCGCCCGTACGTTGCGGCTGCGGTCGGCTAGCGCCTGTTCCAGGAAGGGCTCGTCCTCCGCGGTGAGCCCCGTGCGCAGCGAGTCGAGGAACATCAGCCGGTCCTCCGCGCGCTCCGTCGCCCATGTGCCCGCCAGCAGCTCGCGCGCGACCGCGGGTCCGTGCGCCCGGACCGCCGCGAGCAGTGCGACCCGCTCGGCGAACAGCCCCTCCTCCCAGAGCTGGCGCACCTCGTCGGAGTCGTCGGGGTCCGGCAGCGCCGCGCCGCCACCGGGCGCCGCGCGCAGGGCGAACCGCCAGTCCGGGTTCAGCCGGGCCAGCCACAGCGCCCGCGCCCCCGCGAACTCCAGCACCGCCGGGCGCAGGTCCGTACGGCCCCGGGCCGCGTCCAGCAGCACGGGCAGCGCCTGCGGGGGCGGAGCGTATCCGCGCGCGTTCGCCGCCGCGAGCCACTGGGGCAGCAGCTCCATGAGATCGGGCGAGGTGCCCCGGCGGCCGCCCCCGCCCGTGCCGGGGCGGCTGGCCAGCAGCATCGCCAGCCTGCGCGCCGCCGGGGCGGGCAGCACGGGGCGCGGGTCCTCGGGCGCCGGTTCCGGCCGCCGGGCCGCCGGCGCCGGACGCAGCCCGGCCCGCCGCCGTACGGTCTCCACGGCCGCCGAGTCCAACAGCGCCACTGGAGCCTCCCGCCCCGGCGTGCCCCCGGCCGGCGGACGCCGGTCGGTACCGAGCAGGGCCGCGGTGACGAGCTCCTCCCAGACACCCGCGACGGGCGCGTCCGCCGAAGCGGGGGTGCTGTTCATGACTGCCTCTCGGTCGGTGGGCGGTCCGGCGAAGTGGTTGAACGGTTACCCACGTCGGGTGTCCCTCGGGGCGGGCGATATGCGTGCCCTCGCCCGGTCAACAAAGCACCACCGCCTCCCCCGCTCCCGCCGGCCAGGCCGTCAGGGGAGTGAAGCCCCGGTGGCCGCACTCGCCGAAGACCTTGACGGGAGCGCCGCCGGAGAGGGCGACGAGGCGCCACAGGCCCGGTCGGGAGTGGGCGGTGGGAGTGAGGGGGAGCGCCGAGTCGGTGTCGGCGTCCGCCAGTTGCCAGGAATCACCGGCCGGGGCCGGTACGACCCGCTCCAGCGTGACCGGAACCGCGTCCAGCCAGGGATCGGCCCGCAGGGCCTCGCCGTACCGCGCGGCCGCCTCGGCCGTGGTCAGACCCGGCGGCCGGATCCCCGCGGGCGCGGGCGCGGCGAACCGCTCGCCCAGCGCCGCCCGCGACTGCCCGGCGCCCGGATACGCGGACACCTCGGCGTCGAGGACCAGCCCGACCGGCAGCGCCAGTTCAGGGGCGCGGCCGGCCGCGCCGTACGACAGCAGCAGAGCCGTACGGCCCGACTCGGCGCCGTACAGCCATATCCGGCGCGTGGTCAGCTTCGGGTCGGACGTGTCGTACTGGGCGAGGACGAGCCAGCGGTCGCGCACCGGCGGGCCGTCCGCGGAGGCGGGCAGGCCGACGCGGGAGCGGACCGTCGCCGCGAGGCCGTCCGGGAGCCGCTCGCGGCGCAGCCAGCCCTGGTCGAGCAGGTGCAGCAGCGCGCACTCCTCCAGCAGCCGCACCGGCCAGCCCGGCCCGGACGCCGGTATCGCCCCCAACTCGCGCACCCGGGCGGCCAGTCCCGGCGCCTGGGCGTCGACCATGCGGGCCGCGGTCTCCTCCCACAGCCCGTACCCCGCCGACTCCGCCGAGGCCAGGCCGCCGCGCAGCAGATCCGCCAGCCGCTGCTCCAGCTCCGTCGCGCCCGCGGTGACCCGCTCGGCCCGGCGCTCCGCCCGGCGCCGGGCCGCCTCCGGATCGGGGGCCCCCGAACTGGAACCACCGCCGTCACCAGCCCGTTTGTCCTCCCGGTGGTTACGCCTGCCCGAGATCCACTGCTCCGCCCAGTCCGGAGCCTGCGCCGCCCCCGGCACCGCGCCGTCCCCGCTCGCCCACAGCAGCAGCAGGCCGAGCGCGTGCTTGCACGGGAACTTCCGGCTCGGGCAACTGCACTTGTACGCGGGCCCGGCCGTGTCCGCGATGTCGACGACCGTCTGATACGGCCTGCTGCCACTGCCTTTGCACAGCCCCCACACCGTCCCCTCGTCGGCACTGCCCGTCCCGGACCACGGCCCGGCCACGCCGAGTTTGCTCCCTGCCTTGCGTGACGCGGCGTCAGGCGCCAGTGCCAGCACCTGCTCCGCGGTCCAGCGCACCCCCTGCTCAGTCATGCCACCGACGGTAGATCCCGCCACTGACAATCGGCCCGGCGAGCCCGTCTGCGCAGGTCAGTGCGATTGTCAGTGGTGTGGTGCAGGGTTGGTGACAGATCCGAACCGGCCGAGCTGGAGGGGGCCTCAGCCATGTCTGTGTCCGTGGAACCGACGTCCGTGCAGGCGCATGGGAAGCAGCCGGCCGAGGTGCTCAGGCCGCACGCCGAGGACGCCTTCGCGGCCGAACTCACCGCGCTGGCCGCGCAGGACGACCGCCCTCGCCCGGCCCGCTGGAAGCTGTCGCCGTGGGCGGTCGCCACGTATCTGCTCGGCGGCACGCTGCCGGACGGCACGGTGATCACGCCGAAGTACGTGGGTCCGCGCCGCATCGTCGAGGTCGCCGTCACCACGCTCGCCACCGACCGCGCGCTGCTGCTGCTCGGCGTGCCCGGCACCGCCAAGACCTGGGTGTCCGAGCATCTGGCCGCCGCCGTCAGCGGCGACTCGACCCTGCTGGTGCAGGGCACGGCGGGCACCCCGGAAGAGGCCATCCGCTACGGCTGGAACTACGCGCAGCTGCTCGCCCACGGCCCCAGCCGGAACGCGCTCGTGCCCAGCCCGGTCATGCGCGCCATGGCCGAGGGCATGACGGCCCGCGTCGAGGAGCTGACCCGCATCCCGGCCGATGTGCAGGACACGCTGATCACGATCCTGTCGGAGAAGACACTGCCGATACCGGAGCTGGGGCAGGAGGTGCAGGCGGTCCGCGGGTTCAACCTCATCGCCACGGCCAACGACCGCGACCGAGGGGTCAACGACCTGTCCAGCGCCCTGCGCCGCCGTTTCAACACGGTGGTGCTGCCGCTGCCGGAGAGCGCCGACGCCGAGGTCGACATCGTCTCCCGCCGCGTCGACCAGCTCGGCCGCTCCCTCGACCTGCCGGCCGTGCCCGACGGCATCGACGAGATCCGCCGCGTCGTGACCGTCTTCCGCGAACTGCGCGACGGGATCACCGCCGACGGCCGGACGAAGCTGAAGTCGCCCAGCGGCACCCTGTCCACCGCCGAGGCCATCTCGGTCGTCACCAACGGCCTCGCGCTGGCCGCGCACTTCGGCGACGGCGTGCTGCGGCCGGCCGACGTGGCCGCGGGCATCCTCGGCGCCGTCGTCCGCGACCCGGCGGCCGACCGCGTCATCTGGCAGGAGTACCTGGAGACGGTCGTCCGCGAGCGGGACGGCTGGAAGGACTTCTACCGGGCCTGCCGGGAGGTGAGCGCGTGAACGACACCCCATGGCCGAGGTCATCGGCCGCCGGACCGCTGCTGCTCGGCGTGCGGCACCACGGGCCGGGCTCGGCGCGGGCGGTGCGGGCCGCGCTGGAGGCGGCCCGGCCGGAGGTGGTGCTGATCGAGGGGCCGCCCGAGGCCGACGACCTGGTTCCGCTGGCCGCCGACGACCGCATGCGGCCCCCGGTCGCGCTCCTCGCCCACGCCGTGGACGAGCCCGGCCGCTCGGCGTTCTGGCCGCTGGCCGAGTTCTCCCCGGAGTGGGTGGCGATCCGCTGGGCCCTGGCACACGGGGCACATGCCCGCTTCATCGACCTGCCCGCCGCCCACACGCTGGCGTGGGAGAGAGAAGAAGGAAGAGGAGAAGGAAAAGAAGAAGGAAGAGGAGGAAGAGGAGGAGGGGGAGACGAAGGGGGAGACGAAGGAGAGGCGGATGACGTCCGCCTCGATCCCCTCGCCGTCCTCGCCGAGGCCGGCGGCTACGACGACCCCGAGCGCTGGTGGGAGGACGCCGTCGAGCACCGGGGCGGGGTCGACCGGGACCCGTTCGCGCCGTTCGCCGCGCTCGAGGAGGCCATGGGGGCGCTGCGGGAGCGGTACGGCACCGGCGGGCGCGCCCGGGACCCCGTGCGGGAGGCGTACATGCGCCTCCAGGTGCGGGCCGCCCAGCGGGAGTTCGGGGACGAGGTGGCCGTGGTCTGTGGGGCGTGGCATGTGCCCGCACTGCGGGAGAAGGCCGCCGTCACCGCGGACCGGGCGCTGCTGAAGGGGCTGCCCAAGGTCAAGACGGACATGACCTGGGTGCCGTGGACGCACCGCAGGCTGGCCCGGGCCGGCGGGTACGGCGCGGGCATCGACTCGCCGGGCTGGTACGGGCACCTGTTCACCGCGCCCGACCGGCCCGTGGAGCGGTGGCTGACCAAGGTCGCGGGGCTGTTGCGCGAGGAGGACCGGATCGTCTCCTCGGCCCATGTCATCGAGGCGGTGCGGCTGGCCGAGACGCTCGCCGCGATGCGCGGCCGCCCGCTGGCCGGCCTGAGCGAGACCACCGACGCGGTGCGCGCGGTGATGTGCGAGGGCTCGGACGTGCCGCTGGCGCTGGTGCACGACCGGCTGGTGGTCGGGGATGTGCTGGGCGAGGTGCCCGAGGGGGCGCCCGCGGTGCCGTTGCAGCGCGACCTGGCCCGGGAGCAGCGCCGGCTGCGGCTCAAACCCGAGGCGCTGGAGCGGGAGCTGGAGCTCGACCTGCGCAAGGAGACCGACGCCGGACGGAGCCGGCTGCTGCACCGGCTGCGGCTGCTCGGCGTCGACTGGGGCGAGCCGGTGGCCTCCCGTGGCAGCACGGGCACGTTCCGGGAGACCTGGCGGCTGCGCTGGGAGCCGGAGCTGTCCGTGCGGGTCGCCGAGGCCGGGGTGTGGGGTACGACCGTGGTCGCCGCCGCGACGGCCAAGGCGGAGGCGGACGCCTTGGCCGCCCGGTCCCTCGCCGACGTCACCGCCCTCGCCGAGCGCTGCCTGCTCGCCGAACTGCCGGACGCCCTGCCGGTGGTGATGCGCGTGCTCGCCGACCGGGCGGCGCTGGACACCGACGTCGGCCACCTGGCGCAGGCCCTGCCCGCCCTGGTCCGCTCCCTGCGCTACGGCGATGTGCGCGGCACCGGCACCGAAGCCCTCGCCGAGGTCGCCGCGGGCCTCGCCGAGCGGGTCTTCGTCGGCCTGCCCCCGGCCTGCGCCGCACTGGACGCCGACGCGGCCGAGGAGATGCGAGGACATGTGGACGCCGTGCACGGGGCGGTGGCCCTGCTCGCGGAGGCGGCCGTGCCCGGACACGGCGACCTGCGTCCGCGGTGGCGCGCGGTGCTGAGGACGCTGTCCGCGCGGGATGCCGTGCCCGGGGTCGTACGGGGTCGTGCGGTGCGCATCCTGCTCGACGACGGCGGGTTGGGGCAGGACGCGGCGGCCCGGCTGATGGGTCTCGTGTTGTCGCCGGGGACGCCACCCGCGGACGCCGCCGCGTGGATCGAGGGCTTCGTCGGCGGCGGGGGCGGGATGCTGCTGGTGCACGACGAGCGGCTGCTCGGCCTGGTCGACGCCTGGCTGACCGGGGTGCCGGCGGAGGCGTTCACGGACGTACTGCCGCTGCTGCGGCGCACGTTCTCGGCGTACGAGGCGGGCGTGCGCAGGACGCTCGGGGAACTGGTGCGGCGTGGGCCGGGCGCCGCGCGGAGCGCGACGGCCACCGGCGCGGGCATACCCGGCTTCGCGGCCGACCTCGACCCGGACCGCGCGGACACGGTGCTGCCGGTGGTGCGGCTGCTGCTGGGCCTGCACGAAGACGGCGCGGCCGGCGCGTACGCCGACGACAACGACCCGGTGGGGGTGGGCACATGACGAACGAGCCGGCGTATGCCGACGACCCGGCCCGGGAGCGGCTGCGGCGCTGGCGGCTGGTGCTCGGGGGAGACGCGGCCGACGGCACCGGATGCGCCCTCTCCGGGCGGGACGCGGCGATGGACGGGGCGCTGACCGCGCTCTACGGCAAGGGCGACCGGCCGCGGGCGGGCCGGGACCGGGCGGCGGGGCTCGGGGCGTCGGCGCCGTCCGTGGCGCGCTGGCTCGGGGACATCCGCACCTACTTCCCCTCTTCCGTCGTCCAGGTCATGCAACGGGACGCCATCGACCGGCTCGGGCTGGCGACCCTGCTGCTCGAGCCGGAGATGCTGGAAGCGGTCGAGGCCGACGTGCACCTCGTCGGCACGCTGCTCTCGCTCAACAAGGCCATGCCGGAGACGACGAGGGAGACGGCACGGGCGGTCGTGCGCAAGGTCGTCGAGGACCTGGAGAAGCGGCTGGCCACCCGCACCCGGGCCACTCTCACCGGCGCCCTCGACCGCAGCGCGCGGGTCAGCAGACCACGCCACCACGACATCGACTGGAACCGCACGATCGCGGCCAACCTCAAGCACTACCTGCCGGAATACCGGACGGTCGTGCCGGAGCGGCTCATCGGCTACGGGCGCGCCTCGCAGTCGGTGAAGAAGGAAGTGATCCTCTGCATCGACCAGTCCGGTTCGATGGCGGCGTCCGTCGTCTACGCGTCCGTGTTCGGGGCGGTGCTCGCCTCCATGCGGTCGATCAGTACGCGGCTCGTCGTGTTCGACACGGCCGTCGTCGACCTCACCGACCAGCTGGACGACCCGGTCGACGTCCTCTTCGGCACCCAGCTCGGCGGCGGTACGGACATCAACCGCGCGCTCGCCTACTGCCAGTCGCAGATCACCCGGCCCGCGGAGACGGTGGTCGTGCTGATCAGCGATCTCTACGAGGGAGGCATACGCGAGGAGATGCTCAAGCGGGTCGCGGCGATGAAGGCGTCGGGGGTGCAGTTCGTGGCGCTGCTCGCGCTGTCGGACGAGGGGACGCCGGCCTACGACCGGGAGCACGCGGCCGCGCTCGCCGCGCTGGGCGCACCGGCGTTCGCCTGTACGCCGGATCTGTTCCCGGAGGTGATGGCGGCGGCGATCGAGAAGCGGCCGCTGCCCATACCGGACATCACTACCCATCGGTAACGGGGGGCTTGCACAACCTCGGGCGGGACGTGCGAGGATCGACCGCGCATCCCGTCGACCCGTCAGCCCGTTCCGTCGCACGGAGGATCCTCCGCTCTTGACCTGGCCAGCAGCCCTGTCCGGTGCCGCTGTGCGCGTCCTGCGCACGGCGGCCGGACGGCGTGCCCTGCAACTGGCGCTGTTGGTCGGCGGCTTGTTCGCACTCGGCTTCCTCTGCGGCGAACAGGCGCATGCGGCCGAGGGGACGACACCGGACGCTTCGGTGTCCTCGGTGTCCTCGGTGTCCTCGGTGTCCTCGGTGTCCTCGGTGTCGGCCGTGTCGTCGGTGACCTCGGCGACCACCGAGGATGCCGTACGGACCGTCAGCGCTCGTGTCGCCCGGCCGGTTGGTGACGTGGCCGGCACGGTGACCCAGGATCTGGACGAGGCACAGGCCAAAGCACCGTCGGTGCCGAAGCCGGCCGCCCTGCCGAAGCTGCCCGCGCAGCCCTCGCTGCCCGCGCCGCCGGTCGTCGAGGTGCCCGCGCCGCAGCAGCCGGGCGGCCAGGGGGTGTCGTCGTCCCCGGGGACCGCGTCCGCCGGACACGTCGGCGCGGAGCACCGTACGGAGGTCCGGGCGGACTCCCGTACCGAGCGCCGTACCGAACCCCGTACGACGGTGACCGGGCCCCAGGGGCCGCGCGTCACCCCGGACTTCGGAGCACCGGTCACCGGTGCGCACGCCGACGGCCTGCGCACCGCGGACCGGGTCGGCGCCCCCTCCCGCCCCGCGCCCTCCGGAGACCCGGACGGGGCGCTCGCCAACCGGGCGGCGGTCGGCGGCGACATGTCACGCCATGCCGACGCGTATGCCGTCACCCCTGACCACCGGGCGCCGCTGCGTCTGACGCCCGGTGCCATCGCGCGCGTCGACGCGCCCGGGACCCGGGACAGGCACCGGGACATCCCCGTCTTCCCCGGCTAGGGCTCCCTCCCCGAGGCAGAAACGGCCATTTCTCCCGCCGTGGACCTGCCGCGCGGGGGCGGAACAGGTCTGCCCGCCCGTCCGGACATCCCCCAGCTCTCCGGACGGAAGCCGCTCAAGACGTCCCGGAACCCTGAAGGAACTGACGCACGCATGAACAAGAACATCCGCCGCTCCATCGTCATAGCCGCCGGTGTCACCGGCGCGTGGGCGCTCGGCTCGGCCGTCGCCAGCGCCGACGAACTGCCCGCCTCGGCCCTCTCCGCGCCGGACACGGCCGCCGACACCCCGACCACGGACACCGTGAGCACCGTCACCGCCACGGTCGACGGAGTCGTCTCCGACGTGCGGGACACGGTGGCCGAGGCGAAGACCACGGTGACCGACACCCGGTCCGGCACCGACACCACCGCCCGGGCCCGCCACCACGTGGACGCAAAGGTCCCGGGTGCGGCGAAGACCAGAGGCGCCCAGGCCATCAAGGGCGCCCAGGCCGCCCGCGTCGCGCGGACCGTGACCGCCCCTGTCGCGGACCGGGCGACCACGAAGGCCCCGACCGGGGTCACGGACACGGCAGCGCACGCCGTCACCGAGGCGACCCATGCGCACACCTCCCCGAAGGGAGAGGTCGACTACCTCTTCGGCCCCCTCTCCTCCTTCGCTCCCGAGTTGGAAGAGGCACTGGCCGCCGCCCAGACCAAGCTCCAGACCACCGGGGCGGCCACCCGTACGGGCGTGCACGGCAGCACGGCCGGCGTGACCGCCGCCGCGCAGCACACGTCCGACGGAGCCCAGGGCCGCACCGCTTCCGCGGCAGCTCTGGCCGGCGGTGAGGCCACGCGCGCGTCCGGCGCCGCCGAAGCCGCCGTCGCCGCCGTCCCCGGCCACGTCACCGGCACCGTCACCGGCACCGTCACCGGCGTCGAGCAGCAGGTCGTCGGCACGGTCAGGGCGGTGCCGGGAACGGTCACCCCGGTCGTCGGCCAGACGGCCGCCGCGGTCCTCCCGCCGGTCGCCGGGACCGCCGTGGACGGGGTCCTGCCGGTGGCCGGCCACGCCGTGGCGGGCGTCGGCCCCGTCGCCGGGCACGCGGTCGCCGGGGCCGTGCCGACCGTCACCGGCGCGGTGGACGGCGTCACGCCAGTGGCCGGCGGTGCGGTGACCGGGGTGACGCCCGTCGCCGATCACGCCGTTGCCGCCGCCACGGAGCTGGCGTACGGCGTGGTCGCGGATGTCGAGCCCGTTGTGGGCGGTGTGGTGCAGGGTGCCCGGCCGGTCGCCGGGGGCGCGGTGGCAGGGGTGTGGGGCGTCGCCACGGGGGCCGTGGCGGACGTGCCGGCGTATGCCACCGGAGTCGTCGCCGACGTGCCGCCGTACGCCACCGGTGTCACCGGGCAGGTCGTCGCCCACGACGCCACGGACGCGGTGCTGCCGCCGGTCGCGAACACCGCCGTGCGCGGGGTCGTGCCGGTCGCCGGGGAGGCCGCCGGGGACGCGGGGACGCTGGCGTACGGCGTCGCGGGCGACGTGCGGCCCTTCGCGGGCGGGGTCGCCGGTCAGGTGCCGCCGCTGGCGTACGGGGTGACCGGGCAGGTGGGGCCCTTCGCGCAGGGCGTCGCGGGGGAGGTGCCGCCATTCGCCGACGGGATCACCGGGGCCGTCCGGCAGGTGGTCGACCCGGTCGCCGGCAGCGCCACGACGCTGGCCCACGGGGTGACGGGAGACGTCGCTCCGTTCGCGGGCGGGGTGGCCGGCCAGGCCGACCCCTTCGTCCGGGAGGTCGCCGGGCAGGTGGCGCCCTTCGCGCAGGACCTCACCGGGACCGTCCGGACCGGCGCCGGTCCGCTCGCCGGGCACGCGGTCACCGGTGTGACGGGCGTGGCCGAGTCGGCGCTCCCGGGATATGTGCATGACACGGGGTACGCGCACCTCGTGCAGAACCCGCACAACATGCACGACGGGCACACCTACAGCGTCTGAGGAGGCCCGTCCCGACCGACTCCGTGGGGTTGAACGGCCCGGACGGCCGAATGCCGTCGGCCCGTGCGGCCGACACCTCACGGACCGGGGTGGCTGGTCCCCATTGGGGTGGGGATCAGCCGCCCACGGCCCTGAAGGGCCACTTCAGAGGCCTCACCGGGTCAACCCCAGCCCGGTGAGGCCTCGCCCTCCCGGCACGCCGTGCCAGCATGGGCGGCATCATGTGACAGGTATCACCGCTCAGGTGTGACCCTCGATTTAGGGAGCCCCGGGAAGCGGCGATAACCTGCGAGACGGACATGCCGCGCGCTCGGACACCGTGTGCGCTTCCCTAGTGACACATGCGGACGTCACGTTGCCCTTCGCGGCACGCCCACGCATCCAACGAACCGCGAGATCACTGATAGGGACGGAAGCGCGTGGACCTGTTCGAGTACCAGGCGAGGGACCTCTTCGCCAAGCACGATGTACCGGTGCTGGCCGGTGAAGTCATCGACACGCCTGAGGCGGCGCGCGAGATCACCGAGCGGCTGGGCGGCAAGTCCGTCGTCAAGGCGCAGGTGAAGGTCGGTGGTCGCGGCAAGGCCGGTGGCGTCAAGCTGGCCGCCTCCGCGGACGAGGCCGTCGCCCGCGCGACGGACATCCTCGGCATGGACATCAAGGGCCACACGGTCCACAAGGTCATGATCGCCGAGACCGCTCCGGAGATCCTCGAGGAGTACTACGTCTCCTTCCTCCTGGACCGTGCCAACCGCACCTTCCTCTCCATCGCCTCCGTCGAGGGCGGCATGGAGATCGAGGAGGTGGCGGCCACCCGCCCCGAGGCCGTCGCGAAGATCGCGATCGACGCCATCGACGGTGTGGACGAGGCCAAGGCCCAGGAGATCGTGGCCGCGGCCAAGTTCCCGGCCGAGGTCGCCGACAAGGTCGCGAACGTCCTCGTCAAGCTGTGGGACACCTTCATCAAGTCGGACGCCCTCCTCGTCGAGGTCAACCCGCTGGCCAAGGTCGCCTCCGGTGAGGTCATCGCCCTCGACGGCAAGGTGTCGCTCGACGAGAACGCCGAGTTCCGCCACCCCGAGTACGAGGAGCTCCACGACAAGGACGCGGCCAACCCGCTTGAGGCCGCCGCCAAGGCGAAGAACCTCAACTACGTCAAGCTCGAGGGCGAGGTCGGCATCATCGGCAACGGCGCCGGTCTCGTCATGAGCACCCTGGACGTCGTCGCGTACGCCGGTGAGAAGCACGGCAACGTCAAGCCGGCCAACTTCCTGGACATCGGCGGTGGCGCCTCCGCCCAGGTCATGGCCAACGGTCTGGAGATCATCCTCGGCGACCCGGACGTCAAGTCCGTCTTCGTCAACGTCTTCGGTGGCATCACCGCCTGCGACGAGGTCGCCAACGGCATCGTCCAGGCGCTGAAGCTCCTGGAGGACCGGGGCGAGAACGTCACCAAGCCGCTCGTCGTCCGCCTCGACGGCAACAACGCCGAGCTGGGCCGGCAGATCCTCACGGACGCCAACCACCCGCTGGTGCAGCGCGTCGACACCATGGACGGCGCGGCCGACAAGGCCGCCGAGCTGGCCCACGCCGCCAAGTAAGCACTCAGGACGAGGACACCAACACACCATGGCTATCTGGCTCAACAAGGACAGCAAGGTCATCGTCCAGGGCATGACCGGCGCCACGGGCATGAAGCACACCAAGCTCATGCTCGGTGACGGCACCCAGGTCGTGGGCGGCGTGAACCCGCGCAAGGCGGGTCAGACCGTGGACTTCGACGGCACCGAGGTACCCGTCTTCGGCACCGTCAAGGAGGCCATCGACAAGACCGGCGCCAACGTCTCCGTCATCTTCGTGCCGGAGAAGTTCACCAAGGACGCGGTCGTCGAGGCCATCGACGCCGAGATCCCGCTGGCCGTCGTGATCACCGAGGGCATCGCCGTGCACGACACGGCGTCCTTCTGGGCGTACGCCGGCAAGAAGGGCAACAAGACCCGGATCATCGGCCCGAACTGCCCCGGCATCATCACCCCGGGCCAGTCGAACGTCGGCATCATCCCGGGCGACATCACCAAGCCGGGCCGCATCGGCCTGGTCTCGAAGTCCGGCACGCTGACGTACCAGATGATGTACGAGCTGCGTGACATCGGCTTCTCGACGGCCGTCGGCATCGGTGGTGACCCGATCATCGGCACCACGCACATCGACGCCCTCGCCGCGTTCCAGGCCGACCCCGACACCGACCTGATCGTGATGATCGGTGAGATCGGCGGCGACGCCGAGGAGCGCGCGGCCGCGTTCATCAAGGAGAACGTGACCAAGCCGGTCGTCGGCTACGTCGCGGGCTTCACCGCGCCCGAGGGCAAGACCATGGGCCACGCGGGCGCCATCGTCTCCGGTTCGTCGGGCACCGCCCAGGCGAAGAAGGAGGCCCTGGAGGCCGCGGGCGTCAAGGTCGGCAAGACGCCGACCGAGACGGCGAAGCTGGCGCGGGAGATCCTGGCCGGCTGAGGCAGGCCGAGCGAGCGCCGGTAGGCCCGTTCCCCGAGGTGGGGGCGGGCCTACCGCCTTTTGCGCCGTGGAATCGCTTTGCTCTGCGGGGTCGCTTTGCTCCTCGGGGTCGCTTTGCTCCTCGGGGTCGCTTTGCTCTGCGGAAACGTTTCACTCCGCGGGATCACCGCGGCACCGGCAGCAGCCTCTCCGGCCCGTGCGCCGACTCCTGCCGCAGTTTGGCCCGCAGGGCCAGTTCCTTGGCCGACAGCGGGCCCAGGGCTGCTCTCGGCGGTACGCCCCGCACCGCCTGGGCCGGACCGGGGGGTTTGTCGAAGTGGGTCGGGGCGGTCCGCAGCGTGAGTGCGGTCGCGCCGACGACCGAGGCCGTGAGGGCGATCGCGGCCCGGGTCCAGCGGCGGACCCGGCGTTCGCCGAGCGATCGCACCACCGTCGGCCCGGCGGCCCGCAGCAGATCGGTGGAGGCCAGTTCGGCCAGCCGCCGGTGCAGCAGGTGACAGTCCGCCAGTTCCGGGATCCGCGCGGCCACCGCGGCGCGGGCGCGCGTCAGCCGGCGCGCCGCCGCCGGTGTGCTCGCCTCGGTCTCCGCCGCGGTCTCCGGCAGGTCGAGGCCGACACCGTCGTACAGCAGGAGCGTGCGGCGGTAGGGCGGCGGGAGCTTCAGCAGGGCGTCCAGCAGAGCGCGGTCGGCGGCGTCGGCCGGGGGCGGGTCGGGGCGGCGGAGCAGGTGGAAGCGGTGCCAGGGGGAGAGTGCGCACTCGTACGCCGTGGCCCGTACCCAGCCCGCCGGGTCCCGGTCCCGGGCCACCTCCGGCCAGCGCTGCCAGGCGAGCTCGAAGGCCCGCTCCACGGCGGCGCGGGCCGACTCGCGCCGCCCGGTGAGCAAGTACGTCTGCCGTACGAGGGCGGGGGCGCAGAACTCGTACAGCGCGTCGAAAGCCTGAGCGGGTGTCAGGGCGACATCGGTCTGACGGAGCGTCACCGGTCAGCCCTCCAGAGGAAAAAACACATAAACATATATTGAGCGACACTTCGGTGGTTCGCCTGTTACGCCCGTAAAGCGCGTGTCGTTGGGAGCATGGCGGCGTGACGCAGATGACCGCTCGCCGACCGTCGTTGTCGCTCTTGCTCACCCGGCTGCGTGACCGATCGCCCGGACTGGCCGCGAGCCTCCTGGGTGGCGCGGTCGCGGCCGGGCTCGGCCTCGGCTGCTTCGCCGTGCTCGTGATGGTGCTGTGGGTCAGCTCCCCGTACCCCGACAGCGGACCGGGCGGCGCGCTGCACGTCGCCGCCGCGCTGTGGCTGCTGGCGCACGGCGTCCAGCTGGTCCGCACCGAGACGCTCTCCGGCGTCCCCGCGCCCGTCGGAGTCACCCCGCTGCTGCTGCTCCTGCTGCCGGCCTGGCTGCTGTACCGGGCGGCGCGGGACGCGACGGACGCGCCGGCCGACGCCGACGGCCCGCCACCGGTCGCCGCGCACACGGCGTGGACGGGCGTCGTCCTCGGCTACCTCGGGGTCGGCGCCGCCGCCGTGCTGTACGCCTCGGGCGGTGCGCTGCGGCCAGTCTGGGAGTGGGCGGCGGTGTGTCTGCCGCTCGTCGCGGTGGCCGCGGCGGGCGCGGGCGTGTGGTCGGCGTACGGCCGTCCGCGCGAGCCCCTGCTGAGCGTGCTGGCGCTGCTGCCGGGGTTCCTGCGCCGCCGGGCCCTGGCGCCGGGCGGGCGGGCCGGGCTCCGGGCGGCCGTGCGGGCGGCGCTGGCCGGGACGGCGGTGCTCCTCGGGGGCGGGACGCTGCTGCTCGGGGTGTCGCTGGTGGGCCACGGCGAGGCGGCCCGCGCCTCCTTCCTCCAGATGACGGAGGGCTGGACGGGACGGTTCGCCGTGCTCGTGCTGTGCCTCGCGCTGACGCCCAACGCGGCGGTGTGGTCGGTGGCCTACGCCCTCGGCCCCGGGTTCGCGCTCGGTGCCGGACACCCGGTCGACCCGTTCGCCTCCCATCCCGCGCCGCTGCTGCCGCCCTTCCCGCTGCTCGCGGCGGTACCGGACGCGGGTCTCCCGATGCCGTGGAACTGGGCCGCCAGGGCGGTGCCGGTGGCGGCGGGGGTGACGGTCGCCTGCTTCGCGGCGCGGGCCGGGGAGCGCCGGGCGCGCTGGACTCCCGCGCGGGCCGCCGGGACGGCCCTGCTGGCGGCCGTGTTGTGCGGGGCCGTCTTCGCCGCCCTGGCGAAGCTGGCGGGCGGCCCGCTCGGGGTGGCGGCGCTGGCCCGGTTCGGGCCGGTGTGGTGGCAGGTGGGCGGCGCGGTGCCGGCGTGGCTCGGGGCGGTGGCGGTGCCGGTGGCGGTGGTGGTGCGATGGTGTCGGGGACGGGCTTCGCGAGGGGTGGCGGAAGGGGAGCCCGAGGGACCGGCCAAGGCGGGGGCGACGGAGGCCCAGAAGCAGTGGGAGGAGGCATCGAAGGCGTGGGAGGCGACGCCGGCACCGGCGCCCGAGCCGTCCGTCTACGACGGCGCCCTGGACGCCTACGACGTACTGCCGGCCGAGGCACCGAGCCGACCCGCTCCGCCGGCCCCGACCACCACGCCGGCCTCGGCTGCCATGCCGACCGAGTCGATGCCGCCTGCGCCGACCACGTCCGTCCCGTCGGCCCCGACAGCCGCGCCGGCCGCGTCCATCCCGTCGGCCTTCAACGCCGAGTCGACCCCGGCTGCCTCGCCGAACCCGACCGCGTCCACCACGGCACCCCCGTCCACCCCGCCGGCTCAGCCGACCCGACCGGACGACGAGTGACCCCCGTGCATCGCCCGTCCGCCCGTGCGAGCAGTCAGCCGTTGTTCCCCAGCAGCCCCCGCAGCTCCTGCGGCAGCAACTGCTGGCAGGTCTGCTTGGCCTCGTTGGTGAGGGAGTCGTTCACGCACGCGTAGTAGTCGCGGTAGGCCAGCTGGGCCGTGAAGGTGGCCGCCACGAGGGCCAGCGCCAGGGAGCCGGTGACCAGGCCGCTGATCGCCGCCGTGGTCTGGGGACGGCCGCCGGCCTGCGGGGCCGGGGTGTCCGGGTCGGGCCTGCGGGGCTTGGCGCGCAGGGCGCTGATGCCCCAGTAGAGGGCGAGGGCGCCGAGCAGCAGCGCCACGTACGGCCAGCTGAACAGGGCGAAGAAGAAGGCCCACATGCCGCACAGCAGCGCGTAACGGGCGCGGCGCTGGGCGGGGTCGGTGGGGTCCCAGCGCAGGTTGGGGCCGGGGCCGCCGTCCGGACCCTCGGGGCGGCCGCCGGGGCGTTCGCCGAAACCGTCGGGGGAGCGGCCGGGCTGGCGGTCGCTCCACTGGCTGCCCCACGGGGAGCGGCCCCCGTCACCGGAGTCCGGCGAGCCCTCGGAGCCCGAGGGGTGGCGGGGCCGCCAGGGCCGGTCCGGTGTGCCCTCCGGCGGTGGGGCGAAGGGGTTGTCGTCCGTCGGCGCGTCGTCCTGGCCTTCGCCGTCCGGCCGGCCCGAGGGCGCGTCGGGTGGTGAGGCGGGCCGCTCCCGCAGCAGCACGGAACCCCGCTCCCTTCCCTGGTCCGGCTGCGGGGGGAACGTGAGGAGTCGCAGACTGCGGTCCGGCATCAAGTGAGCGTCTTCCCCTAGATGAATACGGCTGTCCGACGTGGGCTTCACTGAAGGGAACGCGCCGCGCGACGGCCGCGTTCCCGACCAGCTCCCCCCAGACGCTACCTTCCGGCCACGCCCCCGTCCCGTGGGGGCTGTCCCGGGTGCCGGTATCGTTGCTGGCGGCCGGCCGGTTCGTAGACTTCCCCGTATCACGGGGCGCGAAGCATTCGTATGAATGGACAAGCCGCCGTACAACCGCTTCTTCGAGAAAGGGCCCCACCGTGGCCGCCAAGCCCGTGGCCAAGCGCCTCGTCGTGCTGGTCTCCGGATCCGGCACCAATCTCCAGGCGCTGCTGGACGAGATCGACCGCGTCGGCGCCGAGGCCTACGGCGCCGAGGTCGTGGCCGTCGGTGCGGACCGGGAGGGCGTCGAAGGGCTCGCTCGCGCCGAGCGGGCCGGGCTCCCCACCTTCGTGTGCAAGGTCAAGGACCACGCGAACCGGGCCGAGTGGGACGCGGCCCTCACCGAGGCCGTCGCCGCGCACCGGCCCGACCTCGTCGTCTCCGCCGGGTTCATGAAGATCGTGGGGAAGGAGTTCCTCGCGCGGTACGGCGGGCGGTTCGTGAACACCCATCCCGCCCTGCTGCCCAGTTTCCCGGGAGCCCACGGCGTGCGGGACGCGCTCGCGTACGGCGCCAGGGTCACCGGCTGCACCGTCCACTTCGTCGACGACGGCGTCGACACCGGACCGATCATCGCCCAGGGCGTGGTCGAGGTCCGGGACGAGGACGACGAGAGCGCTCTGCACGAGCGCATCAAAGAAGTCGAGCGAAGGCTGCTCGTCGAGGTCGTGGGGCGGATCGCCCGCAACGGCTATCGCATCGAGGGACGAAAGGTAGTTATCCAGTGACCGCCGAGAGCAACAAGCGGCCCCTTCGCAGGGCGCTCGTCAGCGTCTACGACAAGACCGGCCTGGAGGAGCTGGCCCGCGGGCTGCACGAGGCCGGTGTCGAGCTGGTGTCCACCGGTTCCACCGCCGGCCGCATCGCCGGCGCCGGAGTCCCCGTCACCAAGGTCGAGGAGCTCACCGGCTTCCCCGAGTGCCTCGACGGCCGGGTCAAGACCCTGCACCCCAAGGTCCACGCGGGCATCCTCGCCGACCTGCGCCTCGACAGCCACCGCGAGCAGCTCGCCGAGCTGGGCGTGGAGCCGTTCGACCTCGTCGTCGTCAACCTCTACCCCTTCCGCGAGACCGTCGCCTCGGGCGCCTCGCCCGACGAGT
The DNA here is from genome assembly GCF_053611185.1 of Streptomyces sp. NPDC054834. Classification (NCBI taxonomy): domain Bacteria; kingdom Bacillati; phylum Actinomycetota; class Actinomycetes; order Kitasatosporales; family Streptomycetaceae; genus Streptomyces; species Streptomyces sp. NPDC054834. The sequence continues at coordinate 198,249 of NZ_JBSGZV010000004.1, forward strand.
GCGTCGAGCAGATCGACATCGGCGGCCCCTCGATGGTCCGCGCCGCCGCCAAGAACCACCCGTCGGTCGCCGTGGTCACCAGCCCCGCGCGGTACGCGGACGTCCTCGCCGCGGCCGCGGACGGCGGCTTCGACCTGGCCACCCGCAAGCGGCTGGCCGCCGAGGCCTTCCGGCACACGGCCGAGTACGACATCGCGGTCGCGAGCTGGTTCGCGAGCTCCTACGCGCCCCTCGACGACTCGGAGTTCCCCGACTTCCTCGGCGCCACCCTGGAGCGCAAGAGCACCCTCCGCTACGGCGAGAACCCGCACCAGCCCGCCGCGCTCTACGTCGACGGCACGGGCGTCGGTCTCGCCGAGGCCGAGCAGCTGCACGGCAAGGAGATGTCGTACAACAACTACACGGACACGGACGCCGCCCGCCGTGCCGCGTACGACCACGACGAGCCCTGCGTCGCGATCATCAAGCACGCCAACCCCTGTGGCATCGCGATCGGCACGGACGTCGCCGAGGCGCACCGCAAGGCGCACGCCTGCGACCCGCTGTCCGCGTTCGGTGGTGTGATCGCGGTCAACCGCCCGGTGTCGAAGGAGCTGGCGGAGCAGGTCGCCGAGATCTTCACCGAGGTCATCGTCGCGCCGGACTACGAGGAGGGGGCCCTCGAAGCCCTCGCCAAGAAGAAGAACATCCGGGTGCTCAAGGCCCCGGCCGCGCCCTCCCACCCCGCCGAGGTCAAGCCCATCGACGGCGGCGCGCTGCTCCAGGTGACGGACCGCCTCCAGGCCGACGGCGACGACCCGGCCAACTGGACGCTCGCGACCGGTGAGGCCCTCGACGCCGAGGAGCTGAAGGAACTCGCCTTCGCCTGGAAGGCGTGCCGGGCCGTGAAGTCCAACGCCATCCTGCTCGCCAAGGACGGCGCCTCGGTCGGTGTCGGCATGGGTCAGGTCAACCGGGTCGACTCCTGCAAGCTGGCCGTCGAGCGGGCGGGCGAGGAGCGGGCCCGCGGCTCCTACGCGGCCTCGGACGCCTTCTTCCCCTTCCCCGACGGGCCGGAGATCCTCATCGCCGCGGGCGTGAAGGCCATCGTCCAGCCCGGCGGTTCGGTCCGCGACGAGCTGGTCGTGGAGGCCGCGAAGAAGGCGGGCGTCACGATGTACTTCACGGGGACGCGGCACTTCTTCCACTGAGCCGGAAACGCCTGAGGGCCGCGTATCCCCCCCCAACTCGCGGGGAGACGCGGCCCTCGGGGCTGTATGGGGCTCAGTAGCGCTGGCGGTTGAACCAAGCCGCGCCGCTCGAGGCCATCATGGCCGCGGCCATCAGGCAGGCGACGGCGATCCACAGCAGCCCGTAGAGCACACCGGCGGGGGCGCCGTTGTTGGCCCCGCTGAGCAGAACGAGGACGCCGGCAACGGCGCCGAGAATGCCGTAGACCATCGTCGTGATGCGGATGCCCTGGCGCCCGCTGGACATCTTGACACCCAGCGTGATGGACAGTGGAACGAGAGCGAGGAAGAGCACACCGAAGAACTCAAACATGTGGATCACGTCGGAGACGGTCATGCTGGAGGAACTGGGGAGCCAGTAAGCGCTCGTTCCGTACTTGTCGCGGAGTTCGCTGGCTGCGGCGAAGCAGCCGATGCCGCTGAGAACCTGCCCGCCGGCCACGACGAAGAGCAGAACACGTGCGGTCATCACCAGACCCGGCATCGTCTGCGGCATCGAGTAGCCGCCGGGGTAGGCACCGTACGGGGGCTGCTGCGGGTAGCCGTAGCCCTGCGGCGGGACGCCGGGCTGCTGCGGGTAGCCGTAACCCTGGGGCGGGACGCCGGGCTGCTGCGGGTAGCCGTTACCCTGGGGCGGCGCTGGCGGCTGCGGAGGCGGCGGGCCGTAGGGGTTGTTCGGGTCGCCGAAACTCATGGCGTCTTTTCCTCCGATGTCCAAGTGCGGAGACGACGAGCTGCACGGTTCGGAGGAGAGTTCTACAGATGCGGTCCGTCCCCCCGGTACTGCCCGCGGCACTGTGTACTCATCGTTCTTTAGCGGACTCTTACTTGTCCAGCCGCATTCGCGATGTGTTGTGCAAGTGCAACATCATCGATCAAGGTCGGACATGGGTGGCGGTGACCTGAAGCGTCCCCGGGACCCCCGGATCGGCACCCGGATTGGAACAGGGAGGCCGTCATCCGCGAGGATGGGACCATGACCGCCCAGATTCTCGATGGCAAGGCCACCGCAGCCGCGATCAAGTCCGATCTGACCGCCCGCGTGGCGGCGCTGAAGGAGAAGGGCGTCACGCCCGGCCTCGGCACGATCCTGGTCGGGGACGACCCCGGCAGCCAGAAGTACGTAGCCGGCAAGCACCGCGACTGCGCCCAGGTCGGCATCGCCTCCATCCAGCGCGAGCTGCCCGGCACGGCGACGCAGGAGGAGATCGAGGCGGTCGTCCGGGAGCTGAACGAGGACCCCGCGTGCACCGGCTACATCGTCCAGCTGCCGCTGCCCAAGGGCATCGACGAGAACCGCGTCCTGGAGCTGATGGACCCGGGCAAGGACGCGGACGGCCTGCACCCGATGAACCTCGGCCGTCTCGTTCTCAACGAGCCGGCCCCGCTGCCCTGCACCCCCAACGGCATCCTCACCCTGCTGCGCCGCCACGGCGTGGAGATCAAGGGCGCCGAGGTCGTGGTCGTCGGCCGCGGCGTGACCATCGGCCGCCCGATGCCGCTGCTGCTCACCCGGCGCAGCGAGAACGCCACGGTGACCCAGTGCCACACGGGCACGCGGGACCTGTCGGCCCACCTGAAGCGGGCGGACATCATCATCGCGGCCGCCGGCGTGGGCCACCTGATCCGGCCCGAGGACGTCAAGCCGGGCGCGGCCGTCCTCGACGTCGGTGTCTCCCGCGACGCTCAGGGGAAGATCGTCGGCGATGTGCACCCCGGCGTCGCCGAGGTGGCCGGCTGGATCTCCCCGAACCCGGGCGGCGTGGGCCCGATGACCCGCGCGCAGCTGCTCGTCAACGTGGTCGAGGCGGCGGAGCGCAGTGCCGGCTGAGGACACCCACGACACCCGCGACACCCGCGACACCCACGACACCCGCGAGAGCGCGGAGCCGACCGTCCGGGACGCGATCAGCGCACCCGACGCCGAGGGGCGGCCGAAGCGGGTCACGCGCCGCTTCCCGCTGTTCACCCGGGACACCGCGCGGCCCGAGGGCGGCGGCCGGGCCGCCTCCGGTGACGCGCCGGCGCCGGCCCGGCAGTGGCCGATGATCGCCGTCACCGCCCTGGTCGCGCTCGGTCTGCTGCTGACCGCGTTCGACCTGTTCCGGCTGGGCACCCTGATGGTCGGCTCGGCCCTGCTCGCGGGCGCCGCCCTGCGCTGGGTCCTGCCCGGCGTCGGCATGCTCGCGGTCCGCTCCCGCTTCACCGACATAGTCACCTACGGCGTGCTCGGCCTCGCGATCGTCCTCCTGGCGATGATGGCCCAGCCCAAGCCGTGGCTGGAGATCCCCTTCCTGAAGGACACGCTGCACTTCACGATGACCCACTAGGCCACGCCGTACGTCGTTTCCCTATTTCGGGTGACCACTTCGGGGATATGCCGCGAAGTAGTCATACAACCGGGCTAACGTGTCCAATCGGACGGTCCGGCGGGCTGTGCTGCCCACGGCGTGCGGCGGTGTGGGCCCGACGGGTCGATGCACCCGTGCGCCCCCCGCCCGGGAACTGCGCCCCGGAGTGAGCGCATCCCTGTGGGTAGCCAGAACGGGGACTGGAGGGGGCCCGCGCCCGTGGGGGCGGCGTGGGACCAGCGGCACCGACTGGGGAAGAGGGGGGAACCGATGCCTCGTTGGAAAGCCTTGCCGGACGAGATCGATCCGCAGGTGAAGGAGTTCACCGGGCAGTTGCGGCGGCTGGTGGACCGCAGTGGACTGGGCATCGCTGCCTTGGCCGACCGCACGGGCTACAGCAAGACGTCCTGGGAGCGTTACCTGGGTGGCCGGCTCCTCGCGCCCAAGGGAGCGGTCGTCGCGCTCGCCGAGGCGACGGGCACCGATCTTGTTCATCTGACCACCATGTGGGAGCTGGCCGAGCGCGCCTGGAGCCGCTCGGAGATGCGCCACGACATGACCATGGAGGCGAGCCGGATCTCCCAGGCGCGGGCCGCGCTAGGGGAGTTCGGGCCGCCCGCGGCGACCGGGGGCGGCGGGGCCAGGGCCGCCCGCTTCGGCGGCAGCGCGACCGTGACCCCGGGCATCGCGGGTCCCGCGGGCGTGTCGCCCACGATCCCGCCCCAGCCGACGGCGCCGGACGCGGACGCGCGGGAGGCCGCCGGGAACGGCCGCGTCCCGAACGGCAGGGCGGCGCCGGGCTCGTACGATTCGCCCGGTGAGCCCCCACGGCAGCCCGACGGTCCTTCGGAGGGCAGACGACGGCTGACGATGTTCCTCGCGGGCGCCCTCGCCGCGCTCGCCGTCATCGCCGCCGTCTTCTTCCTCACCGACGGTGGCGGCAAGGGCGGCAAGGGCGCGGCCGGGTCGTCCTCCCCGTCCGCCACCACCCACCACGATCTGCCCGCGGGCGTGAAGTGCGCGGGCGGCGACTGCACCGGCAAGGACGCGGAGAGCATGGGGTGCAGCGGCGACCTCGTCAGCACCGTCAGGACCGCCGCCGTGGGCACCACCGTCGTCGAGGTCCGCTACAGCAGGACGTGCCGGGCGGCGTGGGGGCGCATCACCGGGGCCGCACCGGGGGACACGGTGCAGGTGAGCGCGGGGGCGCACAAGGAGACCGGGTCCGTCACACAGAACGGGGACACGATCGCCTACACCCCGATGACGGCCGTACGCGACGCCTCCGCGGTGAAGGCGTGCGTGACGCTGGCCTCGGGGCGGCGGGGGTGCACGAAGTAGCGGTGTCGCGCGGCGGCCGGAGCGTCCGGCACCCGGGTGCTCACCTGTCCGGGAGAAAAGATTCAGGGTGGCACGCATGGCCGCCGGAATTCTGGGCACGCGAACGTTACCCCCACGGGAGTCCGGCCACGGTCCCCCGATCGGCGGCCGTCTCTGTTCCTCCTCTCCCGGACAGGCGGCCGCCTTTTCGGTTCGGTCGCGGCGGCAGCGGCGCGCGGCGCGGCCCTTGTGGGGTGGGCCACACGAGCCCCGGCCGTTCGTGATCCCGGATGCGCGATAGCCTGACCGCTGGATCTCTCTTGATACCAAGAGATCGATCATTTGCACGTCCCACCCGGGGCAGGGACGCCCCACCGCCAGCTGTCATACGGAGAACGCCATGACCCGCACTCCCGTGAACGTCACCGTCACCGGCGCGGCCGGCCAGATCGGTTACGCCCTGCTCTTCCGCATCGCCTCCGGCCAGCTGCTCGGCGCGGACGTGCCGGTCAAGCTGCGTCTGCTGGAGATCACCCCGGCGCTCAAGGCCGCCGAGGGCACGGCCATGGAGCTGGACGACTGCGCGTTCCCGCTCCTTCAGGGCATCGACATCACGGACGACCCGAACGTGGCCTTCGACGGTGCCAACGTGGCTCTGCTCGTCGGCGCCCGGCCCCGTACCAAGGGCATGGAGCGCGGCGACCTGCTCTCCGCCAACGGCGGCATCTTCAAGCCGCAGGGCAAGGCCATCAACGACCACGCCGCGGACGACATCAAGGTCCTCGTCGTCGGCAACCCGGCCAACACCAACGCGCTGATCGCGCAGGCCGCCGCCCCGGACGTACCGGCGGAGCGCTTCACCGCGATGACCCGCCTCGACCACAACCGCGCGCTGACCCAGCTCGCGAAGAAGACGGGCACCACGGTCGCCGACATCAAGCGCCTGACGATCTGGGGCAACCACTCCGCCACCCAGTACCCGGACATCTTCCACGCCACGGTCGCCGGCAAGAACGCCGCCGAGGTCGTCAACGACGAGAAGTGGCTGGCCGAGGACTTCATCCCGACCGTCGCCAAGCGCGGTGCAGCGATCATCGAGGCCCGCGGTGCCTCGTCGGCCGCCTCCGCCGCCAATGCCGCCATCGACCACGTGTACACCTGGGTCAACGGCACCGCCGAGGGCGACTGGACCTCCATGGGCATCCCCTCGGACGGCTCCTACGGCGTCCCGGAGGGCCTGATCTCCTCCTTCCCGGTCACCACCAAGGACGGCAAGTACGAGATCGTCCAGGGCCTGGACATCAACGAGTTCTCCCGCGGCCGCATCGACGCCTCCGTCAAGGAGCTCGAGGAGGAGCGCGAGGCGGTCCGCGGCCTCGGCCTCATCTGAGCCGCGCGCGTCTTTCCGTACGGGCCCCCTTCCGGTTTCTTCCGGAAGGGGGCCCGCGCCCGTTTTCACCGCTACCGTCAAGAGCAGTGCACAGTACGGTGATTCGGGGGGTTCGCGATGAGCGGACGCAGCAGTCAGGACGGGCCCGAGCGCGAGCCGGGCGAGGAGAGAGGCCAGGCGCCCTGGGCCGCCGGTGAGCCGGACCCCGCGCCGCCGTGGGCGTCGGCGCAGACCCAGACCGCCCAGTCGCCCCCGCCGTGGGCGGACCGGGCAGCGGCCGACCGCCGCCGCGAGGACCCCGCGCCCCCGGCCACCGACCGGCAGCGGTACCAGGACGGTGACGTGCCCCCGCCGCCGCACCCGTGGGCATCGTCCGGCCCCTACGCCGGCGTCCCCGCGTCCCCGGTCCAGCCGCCGGCCCAGCCACCCGTGCCGCCGGCCTGGACGCCACCGCCGGCCACGCCCGTCTATGCCCCGCCCGCCTATGCCCCGCCCTCCGCACCCCGGCGTGCCACCGGCCGCCTGGCCGTCCTGGTCACCGTGTTGGTCCTGGTCGCGGCAGGCTCCTTCCTGGGGGTCTGGTACCTCGGCCGCGATCACGGCGGCGACGGAACCGGCGCGCAGTCCGGCCCCGGGCCCGACGCCGGCGTCTCCGAGTCGGCCCCCAGGACCTCGCCGCCCGCGTCGACCGCCTCGGGCTCGACGCTTGAGTCCCCGTCGGTGCCCGAGGGCTACCGCCTCGCCCACGACCCGGTCGGCTACACCCTCGACGTCCCCGAGGGCTGGAAACGCAGGCAGAAGCAGGGCGAGAAGGCCATGGTGGTGTTCTACGACTCCCCGTCCGACGGCCGTCAGTTGCAGATCTTCGAACTGTCCGAGTCCAGCCCCGCCGAGTCCCTGGACCTGGCCGAGAACGACTCCGTCTACGGCTACTCGCACCAGCCCGGCTACGAGGCCCACGACCGCACGTCCGGGGACACCTGGTCCGAGCTGACGTACCGCTACGACGACAAGGACAAGGGCGCCCGCCAGGTCATCGACCACCGCTTCCGGGCCGCCGACGGCACACTGTTCGCGATCCGCTCCAGCGGCCCGGAGAGCCTGTCCTCCGGCCTGGTCCGCGCGCCGCTCACCACGGCCGTGTCGTCCTTCTGCCCGACCGGCGCCTCCTGCGCGTAGCCGTCACTCCAGCCCGCGCCTGCCCGGCGCCCAGAACGGTTTGGTGAGGACCGCCCGCCGGTCCCAGCCCGCCTCCCGCACGAGCACCTGCCGTACCGCCTGTGCGGTCCGCGCCTCGCCGGCGACGTACGCGACGCCGCCGGGTTCGGGAGCGAGCCGCCGTACCGCCTCCGGCAGCGAAGTACCGCCCCTCTCCAGCCACTCGAGTCTGTCGGCATGGGCCGGCGGCAGCCGGCCCGCCGCCGTCTCCGTCTCGACGCAGCCCGTGATCCGTGCGTCCTCGGGGAGCGCCGCCAGCATCGCCCCGAAGGCGACGGAGGCCGTCTCCTCCCCGACGAAGACGTGGTGCGTGGCGTCCGGGCGCAGTACGAAGGAGCCCTCCGGTCTGCCCAGCCGCACCTGGTCGCCCACCCCGGCGGTCCGCCCCCACCGCGCGCCGGGCCCCGCCCCCGGATGGTCCAGCACGCACAACTCGACGGCGCCGGCGGGCTTGTAGCGCCACACCGAGTACGTACGACGGGTCAGCCCGCCGCCGACCAGCACCCGCACCTGCTGTCCGGGCCGCACCTCGAGACCGGCGAGCCCGTCGCCCTCGATACGCAGCCGGCGCATACGGGCGGCGATCGGGTCGGTGGCCGTGACGGTCCCGCGCAGCATCAGCAGATCGAGGACGGGGTTCAGCAGGGCGGGCATGGAGGCTCCAGGAGGGAAGGCGACCGGACGGCGAACAGGGGCTCAGGACCGACCGGAACGCGACAGTACGCGTTCCGGGCCGGACGCGATAGTGCGCGAGCCGCTCCGTCCGTCGTACCCGGCCACCACGACCGCCGTCGCCGCCAGCACCACCAGGGCGACCGTGCGCAGGGCCGGGCCCATGCCGTCGGCCAGGTCGGCGTGGGAGGAGAGGACCGTGCCGGTGACCGCGACGCCCAGGGCCGCGCCGATCTCCCGGGCCGAGGTGCCGAGCCCGGAGCCGAGGCCCGCCTGGTGGGGCGGGAGCGAGGAGACGACGCCGAGTGTCAGGGCGGGCATGGACAGCCCGGTGCCGACCGAGATGACCAGCAGCCAGCAGGCCCACGTCCAGTACGGCGTGCCCGCGTCGGCGGTGGACGCGCCGAGCAGTCCGAGGCCGATGAGGGCGAGACCGGTGCCGACGACCGGGCGGGGGCGGGCCGCCCAGCGGGCGGCGAGCTTGGGGACGAGTGCCATGCCGACGGTCAGCGGCATGATCGCGACGCCGGTGAGGGCGGCGCCGAAGCCGTGGACCTCTTGCAGGTACTGGGAGTTGACGTAGAAGAGGGAGAACAGACCGAAGAAGCCGGTGGCCGTACCGAGCGTGGCCGAGCGCAGCCGGGGCGAGACGAAGACGCGAGGGTCGAAGAGCGGCGCGGGCGAGCGCAGGGCGTGGGCGGTGAAGGCGGCGACCAGCAGTGCGCCCGCGGCGAAGGCACCCAGGATGCGCGCGGAGGTCCAGCCGTGGGCCGGGCCCTCGATGATGCCGAAGAGGAGCGCGACCAGGCCCGCCGTGAGCAGGAGGGTGCCGAGGGGGTCGAGGTTGCTGCGCGCGGCGCGGTCCGTGCGCGGGGTGGTGACGGCCACCGCGAGGGCGAGGAGCGCGGCCAGCGGGACCATCGCGGCGAACAGGGCCCGCCAGGACAGGAACTGGCCGACCAGGCCGCCGCCGAGGTTGCCCGCGGCGCCGCCCAGGCCCACGGCCAGGGTCCAGGAGGCCATCGTGCGGGCGCGGTGCTCCGGGGCGGCCAGGTGCACCAGGATCGACAGGGTGGCCGGGGTGATCAGCGCCGCCCCGGCGCCGGACAGGCCGCGGCCGGCGATCAGCACGGCCGGGTCGGTGGCGAGCGCGCTGGTGCCGGCGCCCGCCGCGAACAGGGCGAGCCCGGTGAGCAGGGCGCCCTTGCGGCCGTACCGGTCGCCCAGCGCGCCCGCCGGGATGAGGAGTCCGGCGAAGGCGATGACGTAGGCGTCGACCGTCCACAGGATCTCGCTGTGCGAAGGATGCAGCGAGGAGGAACCCAGCTGCGGGATGAGGAGGTTGATGGCGGCGACCATGCTCTGCGCGACGAGTACGCAGGCGCACAGTGCCAGCAGGGTCGGGCGTTTCAGGGCGTGCGCGGGCACGGCTCCTCCCGGGAGCTCGGTGGGTGGTGTGGATTGCCTTGTCACCGTAGGCTCGGCCGTGACCTGCTTTCCAGTGCAACCTTCGCAAGGAACAATTGCGTATGACGCAATCCGCGGAATCCGCGGGCTCACCGGCCGGGATCGATCTGAATCTGCTCCTCGCGCTGGACGTCCTCCTCGAGGAACAGAGCGTCCAGGGCGCCGCCCGTCGCCTGCACCTCTCCGAACCGGCGATGAGCCGCACCCTGGGCCGCATCCGCAAGGCGCTCGGGGATCCGGTGCTGGTCCGCGCCGGCCGCCGGATGGTGCCCACGCCGCACGCCCTGGCCGTACGCGCCGAGGTGAGCGCGGTGGTGGAGCGGGCCCGCGCCCTGTTCGCGCCGGGCCGCGACACCGATCTGCGTACGGTCTCCCGCACCTTCACGATCCTCGGCCCCGACGCGATCGCCGCCGCGCTCGGCGTGGCGCTGTTCGCCCGCGCCGCCGAGGAGGCCCCCGGCATCCGCATCCGCTTCCTCGCCGAGAGCCACATGGACGCGCCGTTCCTGCGCCAGGGCACGGCCGACCTGGAGGTCGGCGTGATCGACACGGCCACACCCGAGGTGCACGTGGAAACCCTGTGCGAGGACCGGATGGTCGGGGTCGTACGGGCCGGACACCCGCTCCTCACCGGCGAGTTGTCCCCTCAGCGGTACGCCATGGAGGCCGATCACCTCAACGTCTCGCGGCGCGGCAGGCTGCACGGCCCGATCGACGCCGCGCTGGCCGAACTCGGCCTGGAGCGCCGGGTGGTGGGCACCGTCGGCACCTTCCCGGCCTCGCTCTTCGTCCTCCGCGACACCGACCTGGTCGGCCTGGTCAGCTCCTGGGGCCTGCCCCTGGCCTCCGCCCTCGGCCTGGTCACCTTCGAGGTACCGCTTCCCCTCCCGGTGCTGCGGCTGGGCCTGGCCTGGCACCCCCGCCACGACGCCGACCCGGCCCACGCCTGGCTGCGCGCCCGCGTACGGGATCTGATGCGTCAGTGGCCGGCGGCCCTGGTCCCGGCGGCTGCCGGGACGCGAGCTCGCGCGCCGTGGGACGCGGTGGACCGGGGCGCCGACCCCGACTGAATGCGGCGCTCGGCCGCCTGCACGTCCGGGAGGCGGGCGCCGAGGCGGGCGCCGACTGCCGTGCGCGTACACCAGCCGTAGCGGAGTCACCCGGCTGCGGCTGCCACGCCGTTCCACGGACCGTCTTGTGTCAATTTGCCCGCATTTTCAGTGACGCAGCACACTTTCGGCCACCGATTGCGCATGCAATCCCGAGGCCCGGGCAGGCGGACACGGTCCCCGAGAGTGACACGTGTGTGACACACCGGAGTTGAACAGGAACGGAAGGCAACAGCGAGCATGGCGACGACAACGGAACGACAGGCAAGGGCGACGATCCATGCCGGGGGCGAGTGGCTGGAAGCGGTCTCCGGCGCGACCCGCGAGATCCTCGACCCCGCGGACGCCCTGCCCTTCGCCGTGGTCGCGGAGGGTGACGAGAAGGACGCGGAGGTCGCGGTGGCCGCCGCCCGCCGTGCCTTCGACGAGGGGCCGTGGCCGCGTACGCCGGTCGCCGAGCGCGCGGCCCTGCTGCGCCGGGTGGCCGGCCTCCTCGTGCGCGACCGCGAGGAACTCGGCCTGCTGGAGAGCCGGGACGCGGGCAAGACCGTCGAGGAGGGCCGCGTCGACATCGACTGTGTCGCCGACGCCTTCCGCTACTTCGCCGACCTCGTCGCCGGCGAGGCCCCCGGCCGGGTCGTCGACGCGGGCTCGCCCGACGTCCACAGCGTCGTCGTGCACGAGCCCATCGGCGTCTGCGCGCTGATAACCCCCTGGAACTACCCCCTCCTCCAGGCCAGTTGGAAGATCGCCCCGGCTCTCGCCGCGGGCAACACCTTCGTCGTCAAGCCCAGCGAGATCACCCCGCTGACCACCATCGCCCTGATCGAGCTGCTGGCGGAGGCCGGGCTCCCGGCCGGCGTGGCCAACATCGTCACCGGCCCCGGCCACACCGTCGGCGCCCGCCTCGCCGAGCACCCCGATGTCGACCTGGTCTCCTTCACCGGCGGCCTGGTCAGCGGCACCAAGGTCGCCCAGGCCGCCGCCCCGACTGTCAAGAAGGTCGCCCTCGAACTCGGCGGCAAGAACCCCAACGTCGTCTTCGCCGACGCCTGCGCCACCGACGAGGGCTTCGACACCGCCGTCGACCAGGCCCTCAACGCCGCCTTCATCCACAGCGGCCAGGTCTGCTCGGCCGGCGCCCGCCTCATCGTCGAGGAGTCCGTCCGGGACCGCTTCGTCGCCGAACTCGCCCGCCGCGCCGAGAAGATCCGCCTCGGCCGGGGCACCGACGACGGTGTGGAGTGCGGCCCGCTCGTCTCCGAGCAGCAGCGCGACAAGGTGGAGGCCTACGTCGAATCCGCCCTCTCAGAAGGCGCCGTGCTGCGCTCCGGCGGCAAGCGGCCCCGGCCCGGCGACACCCGCCCCGAGGCCGGCTACTTCTACGAGCCGACCGTCCTCGACCGCTGCCACCGCGAGATGAAGGTCGTCCGGGAGGAGGTCTTCGGCCCGGTCCTCACCGTCGAGGTCTTCCGCACGGAGGACGAGGCCGTGTTCCTCGCCAACGACACCGAGTACGGCCTCGCGGGCGCCGTCTGGACCGCCGACGCCGGCCGCGCCCGGCGCGTCGCCGGACGGCTGCGGCACGGCACCGTCTGGATCAACGACTTCCACCCCTATCTGCCGCAGGCGGAGTGGGGCGGCTTCGGCAAGAGCGGCGTGGGACGCGAACTGGGCCCCGCCGGACTCGCCGAGTACCGCGAGACCAAGCACGTCTACCAGAACCTGGCGCCGAAGCCGGTGCGCTGGTTCGCCGGCTGACCTCCGGCGTCCCGGGCCGGCTTCCCCACCAGCACGCCCTCCCCACCACGCCCCACCGCGGCCGCCCGCACCCGCGGAACACCCCGTCACCCCCGTCCCCCCGACTCCCCCGAGCGTTCCCCCACCCTGGAGTGAGCAGCCCCATGTCCGACAGTCCCCACGTCTACGACTACGTCGTGATCGGTGGCGGCACGGCAGGCTCCGTCATCGCCTCCCGCCTCACCGAGAACCCGGACGTCACCGTCGCCGTCATCGAGGGCGGTCCCAGCGACGTCGGCCGCGACGACGTCCTCACCCTGCGCCGCTGGATGGGCCTCCTCGGCGGCGACCTCGACTACGACTACCCCACCACCGAACAGCCGCGCGGCAACTCCCACATCCGGCACAGCCGCGCCCGCGTCCTCGGCGGCTGCTCCTCCCACAACACCCTCATCGCCTTCAAGCCCCTGCCGTCCGACTGGGACGAGTGGGAGGCCGCCGGCGCCAAGGGCTGGGGCCCCGTCCCCATGGAGGCCTACTACGCCCGCCTCCTCAACAACATCGTCCCGGTCGACGAGAAGGACCGGAACGCCATCGCCCGCGACTTCGTCGACGCCGCCCAGTCCGCACTCGGGGTACCCCGGGTCGAAGGCTTCAACCGCAAACCCTTCACCGAGGGCACCGGATTCTTCGACCTCGCCTACCACCCCGAGGACAACAAGCGCTCCAGCGCCTCCGTGGCCTATCTGCACCCGGTGATGGACGAGCGCCCCAACCTCACCGTCCTGCTGGAGACCTGGGCGTACAAGCTGGAGCTGGACGGCAACCACGCCCGCGGCGTGCACGTCCGCACCAAGGACGGCGAGGAGATCCTCGTACGGGCCCGCACCGAGGTCCTGCTGTGCGCCGGCGCGGTCGACTCGCCCCGCCTGCTGCTGCACTCCGGCATCGGTCCGAAGGCCGACCTGGAACGGCTCGGCATACCGGTCTCCCACGACCTGCCGGGCGTCGGCGAGAACCTCCTGGACCACCCCGAGTCGGTGATCGTCTGGGAGACGAACGGCCCGATCCCCGAGAACTCCGCGATGGACTCCGACGCCGGCCTGTTCGTGCGCCGCGACCCCCAACACGCGGGCCCCGACCTGATGTTCCACTTCTACCAGGTCCCCTTCACGGACAACCCCGAACGCCTGGGCTACCGGCGGCCGGAGTTCGGCGTCTCGATGACCCCGAACATCCCCAAGCCGAAGAGCCGCGGCCGCCTGTACCTGACCAGCGCCGACCCGTCGGTCAAGCCCGCCCTGGACTTCCGCTACTTCACCGACGAGGACGACTACGACGCCCGCACCCTCGTCGACGGCATCCGCATCGCCCGCGAGATCGCGAAGACCGAACCGCTCGCCGGCTGGCTGAAGCGCGAGGTCTGCCCGGGTCCGGAGATCCTCGGCGACGCCGAGCTCAGCGAGTACGCCCGCAAGGTCGCGCACACCGTCTACCACCCGGCGGGCACCTGCCGCATGGGTGCCGTCGACGACGAACTCGCCGTCGTCGACCCCGAACTGAAGATCCGCGGCCTCGACGGCATCCGCATCGCCGACGCGTCCGTGTTCCCGACCATGACCGCCGTCAACCCGATGATCGGGGTGCTGATGGTCGGTGAGAAAGCCGTCGACCTGATCGGAGGTGGTGTGCGATGACCGCCACACCCACCACACCCGCTACGCGTAAACCGCCCACCGACGACGCCCCCGTCTTCGCGGTGAACGGCCTGTGGAAGGTGTTCGGCCCCAAGGCCGACCGCGTCCCGGCCGACCCCGAGCTGACCGGCCTCCCGCCCGCCGAACTGCGCTCCCGCACCGGCTGCACGGCCGCTGTCCGCGACGTTTCCTTCGACGTCCGCAAGGGCGAGGTCTTCGTCGTCATGGGCCTGTCCGGCTCCGGCAAGTCCACCCTGGTGCGCTGTCTGACCCGGCTGATCGAACCGACCTCGGGCACCATCGCCATCGACGGCGAGGACGTCCGCTCCATGGACCGCACCCGGCTGCGTGAACTGCGCCGCCACCGCGCCGCCATGGTTTTCCAGCACTTCGGCCTGCTCCCGCACCGCACGGTCCTCGACAACGTGGCCTACGGACTGGAGATCCAGGGCGTCGGCCGCGCCGAGCGCCGGGCCCGGGCGAAGGAGGTCGTCGACAAGGTCGGCCTGAAGGGCATGGAAAAGCGCCGGCCCGCCCAGCTCTCCGGCGGCCAGCGGCAGCGCGTCGGCCTCGCCCGCGCGCTCGCCGTCGACCCCGAGGTGCTGCTCTTCGACGAGCCGTTCAGCGCCCTCGACCCGCTGATCCGGCGCGACATGCAGGACGAGGTGGTCCGCCTGCACCGCGAGGAGGGCCGCACGATGGTCTTCATCACCCACGACCTCACCGAGGCCCTCAAACTCGGCGACCGCATCGCCCTCATGCGCGACGGCGGCGTGGTGCAGCTCGGCACGCCGGAGGAGATCGTCGGCTCCCCGGCCGACGACTACGTCCGCGAGTTCGTCCGGGACGTGCCGCGCGAACAGGTCATGACCGTCCGCTCGGCCATGCGTCCCGGCGACTGCGGCGGCCCGGACCACCCGGGCGCGCTCCGGCCGGACATGGTCGTCGCCGACGCGATCAAGGCCGTGGCGGCCGACGGCAGGACGACGTGCGTGGTGGACCGGGGGCGGTGCCTCGGGGTGGTGGACGCGGACGCACTGCTCGGGTTCGTGGCCGGCAACCCCGCGGCCGCGAGCAGCCGTGCCGCCCGAGTGGCCGCACGGGCTCGGGAGAGGGCGGCCCTCCCGAAGCGCCGGCCGCAGACGCCGCCCGCCGGCACCGGCGCGGAGGTCGTCTGATGGCCACCGTCACCGCGAGCGCCCCGCGTCTCGCCCTCCCCGGCATCCTCAAACACCGCGCCACCCACAAACTCCTCCTGCTCGCCCTCGCCGCCGCGGTCCTCGTCCCTCTGGCCGATGCCCGCTGGCCGAGCGCCGCATGGCCGCACACGCTGACCGTCGACCTGGCCAAGCCGCTCTCCAGCGCCAGCGACTGGGTCATCGACAACCGGGACAGCCACCCGCTGTTCCTGTACTTCTTCGGCTACATCAGCAACGCGGTCGTACTCGCCGTACGCGCCGTGTACCTCACCCTGCTCGCCGCGGGCTGGGCCGGCGTCACCGCGTTCGGCGCGCTCGTCGCCTGGCGGGCCGCCGGGGTCCGGCTCGCGCTGGGCACGGCCGTCGCGTTCCTCGCCTGCGGTGTGCTCGGCATGTGGGTGCCGACCATGCAGACCCTCGCGCTGATGGTGGTCGCCGTCCTGGTCTCCGTGGCCGTCGGCTTCGTGCTCGGCCTGGGCGCCGGGCTCTCCGACCGCCTGAACCGCGCCCTGCGCCCGGTCCTGGACACCATGCAGGTGCTCCCGGCCTTCGCCTACCTGCTCCCGGTCGTCCTGGTCTTCGGCATCGGCGTCCCGGCGGCGGTCCTCGCCACCGTCGTCTACGCCGCCCCGCCCATGGCCCGCCTCACCGCGCTCGGCCTGCGCGGCGCCGACCCCGAGGTGCTGGAGGCGGTGGACTCGCTCGGCGCGACGGCCCGGCAGCGGCTGCTGACCGCGCGCATCCCGCTGGCCCGCAAGGAACTCCTCCTCGGCCTCAACCAGACGATCATGATGGCGCTGTCCATGGCGGTCATCGCCTCGGTCATCGGCGCCGGCGGCCTCGGTGACCGCGTCTACCAGGCGCTGGCCTCCGTCGACGTGGGCGCGGCCCTGTCGGCGGGCATCCCGATCGTGCTCCTCGCCGTCGTCCTGGACCGGGTCACCTGCGCGGCCGGGGACGGCACCTCCCGTCCCCGGACCACCGGCCGGCTGTACGCGGCGGCCGGCACCGTGGCCGTCGCCCTGGCCGCCCGCCTCCTGGGCCGTGCCGACTGGCCCGACGCCTGGACCCTGGACATCGCCGAACCCGTCAACCGGGCCGTCGACTGGATGACCGCGCACCTGTACACCGGCGTTCCGGTCGTCGGCGGCACCGCGGACTGGGCCGGCCACTTCACCACCTGGGTCCTCGACCCGCTGCGCTCCGGTCTCCAGTGGCTGCCCTGGTGGTCGGTGCTGCTGATCGTGGCCGCGCTGGCCTGGGTGATCGGCACCTGGCGCACCGCGCTGACCGCCGTGCTCGCGATGGCCGCGATCGGTGTGCTCGGCGTGTGGGAGCCGTCCCTGGACACCCTTTCGCAGGTCCTCGCGGCCGTCGCCGTCACCCTCGTCCTCGGCTTCGCCACCGGTATCGCCGCCGCCCGCAGCGACCGCTTCGAACGGGCGCTGCGCCCGGTCCTGGACGTCTTCCAGACCATGCCGCAGTTCGTGTACCTGATCCCGGTCGTCGCCCTGTTCGGCGTCGGCCGCGCCCCCGCCGTCGCCGCGGCCGTCGTCTACGCCCTCCCGGCCGTCGTACGGATCACCGCGCAGGGCCTGCGCCAGGTCGACCCGGCCGCGCTGGAGTCGGCCCGCTCGCTCGGCGCCACCGGCCGCCAGCAGCTCTGGCAGGTGCAGCTCCCGCTCGCCCGCCGGTCGCTGCTGCTGGCCCTCAACCAGGGCGTGGTCCTGGTCCTGGCCGTCGTCATCATCGGCGGCCTGGTCGGCGGCGGCGCCCTCGGCTACAACGTGGCCTTCGGACTCGCCCAGGGCGACCTCGCGACCGGTCTGGTGGCCGGCGCGGCGATCGTCTGCCTCGGCCTGGTCCTGGACCGGGTGACCCAGCCCACCGAACGCCGCGCGACGAAGGGAGCGTGACATGAGCCTCAACCGCAGGGCGGCCCTGATCGCCTCGGGCGCGGCGACCCTGTCGCTGCTCACCGGATGCGGCGCCGCCGACATGACCAAGCAGGCCTCGCCGTTCGCCAACGCGCAGGGGTCGAAGACGGTCACCCTGTCCGTGCAGTCCTGGGTCGGCGCCCAGTCCAACGTGGCCGTCGCCCAGTACCTGCTGAAGCACAAGCTCGGCTACCGCGTGGACACCGTCCAGGTCGACGAGGTCCCCGCCTGGGACGCGCTCAGCCAGGGCCGGGTCGACGCCATCCTGGAGGACTGGGGCCACCCCGACCAGGAGAAGCGGTACGTCGACGACAAGAAGACGATCGCGCGCGGCGGCGGACTGGGGGTGACCGGCCACATCGGCTGGTTCGTCCCGACCTACCTCGCCAAGCAGCACCCGGACATCACCGACTGGAGGAACCTCAACAAGTACTCCTCCCTCTTCCGCACCGCGGAGAGCGGCGGCAAGGGCCAGCTCCTGGACGGCTCCCCGTCGTACGTCACCAACGACAAGGCGCTGGTGAACAACCTCAAGCTGGACTACCAGGTCGTCTTCGCCGGCTCCGAGGCCGCCCAGATCACCCAGATGCGGCAGTTCGCCAAGGAGAAGAAGCCCTTCCTGACGTACTGGTACTCGCCCCAGTGGCTGTTCAAGAAGGTCCCGATGACCGAGGTGAAGCTGCCGCCGTACAAGGAGGGCTGCGACGCGGACGCGGCCAAGGTCGCCTGCTCCTACCCGCACACCCCGCTTCAGAAGTACCTCAACGCCGACTTCGCCAAGTCGGGCGGCAAGGCGGCCGCCTTCCTGAAGAAGTTCAACTGGACCACCGAGGACCAGAACGAGGTGTCCCTGATGATCGCCGACCAGAAGCTGACCCCGGAGGAGGCGGCGAAGAAGTGGGTGGACAGTCACCCCTCCACGTGGAAGGCGTGGCTGTCCTGACGGCCGGTGCAACCGCCGGGCGCCTGTAGCGGGCGCCCGGCGGATCAGAGCCCGAGGTAGCGGCTGAGCGCGTGCTCCACTTCGGCCATTTCGTCGCGGTCGAGGTAGTGGACGGGGTCGCCGTGGACGTACTGCACATCGACGGTGCGGATCTGGTCGACGAGCAGCCGGGTCCGTGTGCCGGCGATCTCCAGCTCCGGACGGAACACCGCGGGCTGCGCCCCAGTGGACGTCGGGATGATGGTCGCGACGTTCCACGGCATTGAGGAAGGGCTCATGACCAGGCCATACCGCTTGCCGCGCCGCTCGTGTCCCCGCTTGGCGTCGCCCAGATCCACCCGGTAGACGGCGCCCCGGATCACCAGGCCTCCTCTTCCTCGGAGAGGTCCTCGTCCGCGAGCCGTTCGGCCGCCGCCCGGGCCTCGGTCAGCCACACCTCGCGCTCCAGCAACCGCAGCGCGCGCCGGATCACGTCACTGGTACTGTCGCCGCTCTTCATGGCGGCCTTGATGATGCGCTCGTCCTCTTCGGTGGGCCGGAACCCTATGGTGCTCGCCATGCTTCGAGGCTAGCGTGATGTTCAGCAACTGTCCAACGAATGTACAACAAGGCGGCGTGGGGGCCTGCGCCCCGCTCACGGCCGGTAACCCCCCGGCGGGACGCGTCGGCTCACCATCAGCCGGTTCCAGCTGTTGATGGCGGTGATCAGGGCGATGAGGTGGGCGAGTTCGGGCTCGGTGAAGTGCTTGGCGGCCGTGGCGTACACCTCGTCCGGGACGAAGCCTCCCCCAGACTTCGTCCGGGAGGTGCCCCCAGTCAGCACGGTCACCGCCTCGGTCAGCGCCAGCGCCGCCCGCTCCCGCTCGCTGTGGAGGTCCTCCGCCTCCTCCCAGGCGTTCAGCAGCTGGATACGCTCCTCCGACTCCCCGTTCTTGCGGGCCACCTGGAGGTGCATGTCGAGGCAGAACGCACAGTGGTTGAGCTGTGAGGCGCGGATCATGACCAGTTCGGCGAGGGCCGGGTCGCCGAGCCCCTTCTTCGCGGCCGCGCTGAGCGCGGACATGGCCGTGCCGACTTCCCGGTCCAGCAGCTGCGTACGGCTCACTGGTGCTGCCCCGGCTGGTAGTGGCCCGGGGTCATCCGGGTGGTCACGCCGAACCGGTTCCACGCGTTGATCGTCGTGATCGCGGCGATCAGTTGGGCCAGTTCGGCCTCGTCGAACTGCTTGGCGGCCCGGTCGTACACCTCGTCCGGCACGAACCCGTCCGTCAGGACGGTGACCGCCTCGGTCAGCTCGATCGCCGCGAGTTCCTTCTCCGTGTAGAAGTGCCTCGACTCGTCCCACGCGTTGAGCTGCACGATCCGCTCGACGCTCTCGCCGGCCGCGAGGGCGTCCTTGGTGTGCATGTCGATGCAGAAGGCGCAGTGGTTGATCTGCGAGGCGCGGATCTTCACCAGCTCGTACAGCTTGGGTTCCAGGCCCTTCCTGGCGGCCGTGTCCAGCCGGACCATCGCCTTGTAGACCTCGGGGGCCAGCTGGGCCCAGCGGAGGCGCGGAGCCTGTTCGGGTGCGTATTCGATGGTTTCGACGGTTTCCTGTGTGCTCATGCCCTCGACCCTAGGAGCGATGCAGCCCAGGAGTATGGTCCATTTCCATGGCAGAAAACTGGGCCACTTTGGGTATCGACCTGCACCTGGAACCGGCCCGCTCGGGCGGCCTGCGCCGGGGCCTCACCGACGCCCTGCGGGACGCCGTCCGCACCGGCCGCCTCGCCCCCGGCACCCGGCTGCCCTCCTCCCGCACTCTCGCCGCCGACCTGGGCATCGCCCGCAACACGGTCGCCGACGCCTACGGCGACCTGGTCGCCGAGGGCTGGCTCACCGCCCGGCAGGGCTCGGGCACGCGAGTCGCGGACCGGACCGTGGTCCCGGCGGCCGGCAGCACGGCACCCCGCCGCCGTGAACCGCCCCGCCCGGCCTACAACCTCGTCCCCGGCACCCCCGACCTCGCCGCCTTCCCCCGCGCCGAATGGCTCAAGGCCGCCCGCCGCGCCCTGACCGCCGCCCCCAGCCACGCCCTCGACTACGGCGACCCACGGGGCCGTCCCGAGCTGCGCACCGCCCTCGCCGCCTACCTCTCCCGCTCCCGGGGCGTACGCGCCGACCCGGACGCCATCGTCGTCTGCGCCGGGTTCGCGCACGGTCTGCGGATCCTCGCCCGGGTGCTGCGGGCGCGCGGCGTGCGGACGGTGGCGGTGGAGTCGTACGGCCTCGACATCCACTGGAAGCTGCTGACCGACACGGGACTGACCACGCGCCCACTGCCGTACGACGAACTCGGCACCGACCCCCACGGACTGGGCTCCGCCGAGGCCGTGCTGCTCACCCCCGCCCACCAGTTCCCGATGGGCGTGGCACTGCACCCCGACCGGCGGGCGGCCGTCGTGGACTGGGCCCGGCACACCGGCGGGCTGGTCCTGGAGGACGACTACGACGGGGAGTTCCGCTACGACCGCCAGCCGGTCGGCGCCCTCCAGGGACTCGACCCCGACCACGTGGTCCACCTGGGCACCGCCAGCAAGTCCCTCGCCCCCGGCCTCCGGCTGGCCTGGATGGTGCTGCCGTCGGCGCTGGTCACGGAGGTCACGGCGGCCAAGGGCGGCATCGACACCTGCGGGGTGATGGACCAGCTGACCCTCGCCGAGTTCCTCACCTCCGGCGCCTACGACCGCCACGTCCGCGCCTCCCGCCTGCGCTACCGGCGGCGCCGGGACGCCCTGGTGGCCGAACTCGCCAGGAGGGCCCCCGCGGTCCGCGCCACCGGCATCGCGGCGGGCCTGCACGTGGTGCTGCGGCTCCCGCCGGGCACCGAACAGGCGACGCTGCGGGCGGCGGCCTGGCACGGCGTCGCGGTGCACGGCCTGAGCCGCTACCGGCATCCGGAGTCGACCACCGAGCAGCCGGACGCGCTCGTCGTGGGGTACGGGACACCCCCGGACCACGCGTGGTCCGGGGCACTGGACGCGCTGTGCGCGGCGCTGCCCGAATAATCGGACGTGTTTTCCTGTCCAGAATTCATTTCGGCGGACAGAGGTATTAGAGTCTCCCCATGAGCACTAGCGATTCGAGCACTAGCGATTCCATATCCCGCGTGGCCCTGAAGAAAATCACCCCCGACGTGTCCGCGGCCATGGGTGCACTGCACGGCGCCGCCGTTTCCGCCGCCCAGGACGCGAAGGTGGAACCGGAAATCCTGGAGCTGATCCGGATCCGCGCCTCGCAGATCAACGGCTGCGCCTTCTGCCTCGACATGCACACCAAGGACGCCCGCGCCCAGGGCGAGACCGAGCAGCGGATCTACGCCCTGAACGCCTGGCGGGAGACGCCCTTCTTCACCGGACGCGAGCGTGCCGCACTGGCGTTGACCGAGGCCGTGACGCTGGTGCACGACGGCCATGTGCCGGACGCGGTCTACGCCGAGGCCGCCGAGGTCTTCGACGAGAACCAGATCGCGGCACTGATCTGGGCGGCCACCGTCATCAACGCCTACAACCGGATCGCGATCGCGACCCGGATGGTTCCGGGGGGTTATCAGCCGGCTCAAAAATAAACGCGGAATACGGGCATCGGCGCCAATCGCCGATGCCCGTATTTTTTGTTTGTCTATTTCTCCGGCAGCGGCTCCATGACGCCGTCCAGCCATTCCCGCCATTCCGGCGCACGCACCGGAACGGCAGCCCGTACCGGCCCGCCCGTCCAGCCCGTCACCGGCCGGATGCCGTGCAGCGCGTTGACCAGCCACACCTCACGGCCGTCCAATTCCTCCACGGTCCGCTCTCGGTGTGCGACACGGACGCCGCTGCGCAGGGCCCGTTCCTGGATGAGGCCCACGGTCACCCCGGGCAGCACGGGCAGCCGCGGCTCGGGCAGGCACAGGGTGTCCTCCTCCCACCACAGCACGCTCGCGGTGGCCGCCTCCAGCACCACACCGGTCGGCGTCACCAGCACCGCTTCCTCGGCGCCCTCGCCGGTCGCCCGCCGCCGGACCCGGGCCAGGGCGTCCAGGTCCGGGCCCTTGCGGCGGGGGAGGGTCCGCGGATCGGACTGCCCCGCCGCCCACACCCTGATCTCGCTGCCGAGCGGCGGGGCGTGCCGCAGCAGCAGCCGCAACTCCCCGGAGCCCGCCGCGAGTTCCACCCGGGGGAACCACTCACCCGTGCGCGGCAGCGCCGCCGTCATGTCCTGCCAGAACTCCAGGAGCCGGCGCAGCGGCGGCCCGTCGCACTCGCCGCAGGCCCGCAGGAAGCGCTCCCGGTGCCGGTCGAGGCCGCGCACCCGGCCGTCGCGCACCAGCCAGGAGTCCGCGACGAGCAGCCGCCCGCCGTCCGCCGGACCGGCCGTCAGCCCACCACGGGGCGTCCACGTCAACAGACCTTCCATGGTCGCCGGTTGTGTCACAGCCGCTCGCCTCCTCAGTACTTGCCGCCGGCGGTCACCGGTGCCCCGTGCCGCGGACCGTACGGAGCGTGCTCCAGCCACGACCCGCACCACGGCAGCACCGGCGCGAGGGCCGCCGCGGCACGCTGCTTGACCCGCACGATCCGCCGCCGCGGCCGCAGATGGTCCAGTGCGGCCCCGGCGGCGGCACTGTTGAACAGGCCCGCGGCCCGCCGGACCGCGGCGAAACCGGCCACCGCGTCCACGGTCTTCGAAGCGACCGCCTCCGCCGCCGCGACCGCCTCTGCCGCCGCCGCCGCGTCGGCGACACCACTGTTCATGCCGCGCGCCCCGAACGGCGGGAAGAGGTGCGCCGCCTCGCCGACGAGCAGCACGCGCCCGTGCGGATCGGTGAAGGAGGCCGCCACCTTGCGCAGGAACCGGTACGTCGACACCCACAGGATCCGCTCGCCGTACCCCTCCCCGACGACCGCGGGCAGCCACCGCCGTACCGCCTCCTCGGTGCCGAACTCCTCCCGTTCGTCGTCGTCCCGGCACTGGAGGTCGACCTGGAAGCCGCCGGTGAACGGCACGCGCATCACGCTGCGCCCGCCGAGCCCGGGATGCTCGTAGTGGAAGACCCGCTCCAGCGGCAGCTCGGCACCCGGCACGTCGGACACGTCCACCACGACGTGGAAACCGTCCCCGTGCGTGCCTTCCATCCGGATGCCCAGCGCCGCCCGGACCGCCGACCGGGCCCCGTCCGCGGCGATGACGTACCGGGTGCTGAAGGCCCGCCCGTCCGCGGTCGTCAGCACGGCCTCCTCCGGGCCGGCCCGTACGCCCGTCACCTCCGCGTCCCAGACGAACTCCACCCCGGCCTCCTCGCAGGCGGCGAGCAGGAACCGCTCGGTGTCCACCTGGCGCAGGCTGGTGAAGGGCGGAAGCCCGGACGGCGGCGGGAACGTGCGGGAGTACACCTCACGGCCCCGGTACAGGGTCCGGCGGGTGTGCCAGGTACGCCCGTACGCGGTGATCTCGGCGGCCAGCCCCGGACGCATCCCGTCGAGCAGCCGCAGCGTCTCCCGGTGCACGAACAGCGCACGGCTGCCGGGGCGCCGACGGCCCTCCGGGTCGGCTTCCAGAAGGACGACCGGCAGGCCGTGGGCGCGCAGGGCCAGCGCCGCCGACAGGCCCACGGGGCCGGCACCCACCACGACGACCGGGATCACGCGCGGGCGCCCTCGGCCAGCATGCGGGTGATCTCCACCCGTTTCACCTTCCACGTCGCCGTCATCGGCAGCTCCTCGAACCGCCACTGCCTCGGCTCGGCCATCGCGGGCAGGTCGGCCGTGGCCTCCCGCCAGCGCTCCGGGTCCAGCGGCCGCTCGTCCCGGACACACACCACCGGTACCGGCTCGCGGTCCACGCCGGGCACGATGACGACCTCACGCAACTCCTCCAGACGGTCCATCAGCGTGTCCTCGACCTCCAGGTTGCTGTGCACCGCGTCGATCTGATCGACCTCCCGGTCGATCAGGTACAGGGCGCCCAGACGGCTCCGGTAGCCGATGTCGCCCATCTGCCACCACTCGCCGTCCAGCTGGCGCTCGTACTGCTCCCGGGCGCCGAGATAGGTGAGGATGCGGCCCCTGGTGCGGGCCTCGATCCGGCCGGGCTCGCCGGGCCTGGCCCGGCTGCCGTCGGCGGCGGTGACCCGGACCCGGGTGAAGCCCGGTATCCCGGTCCCGACCCGGCGGCCGTCCGCGCGGGACGCGCTGCCCCGGGTGAACCACTGGAAGGCGACCGGGCCCGTCTCGCTCTGCCCGTACAGCTGGATCAGCCAGGGCGTACGGCGTCTGGAGGCGCCCAGCAGCCGTCGTACGGTCCGCGGATGGATGGCGTCGAACGTCGAGCCGTACGAGCGGACCCGGGACAGCGGAGCCCCCGGCGCGTCGGCCAGCTCCTCCCACAGCACGAACGTGTTGGGGTGGGTCTCGACGATCCCGGGCCGGTGCCGGGCCAGCAGCGGTCCCACCGCGGCCGGGTCCGGATCGGTGATCAGCACCAGCGGGCTGCCGAAGCGCAGCAGGACGCCGAGCAGATGGTAGAAGCGCGAGTGCACGAAGGACATGTGGAGCGCCGCGGTCTCGCCGCGCGTGGGCCAGCCCATCGCCTTCTGCGGGACCAGCCGGTTCCACATGGCGCCCGCGCAGTGCACGGCGAGCTTGGGGACGCCGGTGGTGCCCGAGCTGTGGGTGATGAGGACGGGTTCGCGGGGGTGGAGCCGTACCGGCGCGGGAGGCTGGGCGCCGGCGTACTTCTCCAGCGGCTCCGCGCCGGGCGCGTCGTCCACGGACAGCGTCCGCCGTACCAGCGTGGCCAGGTCGTCGACCTCCCGCAGCGGGCCCTCGAGCTTCGCCCGGTCCGTGATCAGCCAGGGCCGGCGCAGCCGCTGGAGCAGCTGTCCGGCGACGGGACCGGCCAGAGTCGGCGAGAGCAGCACGGGGACGGCGCCGATACGGGAGACGGCGCAGGTCAGCAGCACGATGTCGACGTTGTCCGTCTTGTGGACGACCACCTGCTCCGAGGGCCGTACCCCGGCCTGCCACAGCCGGCCGGACAACTCGTCGACGACATCGGCCAGCACCCGGTAGCTGAGGTCGACGCCGAGGCCGGGGCTGACGTCCAGCGGCCGGTCCAGGGTGACGAACACGGCTCCGTGGCGGTCGGCGGCGTCCCGGAAGACGGGACCCAGATAGAACGCGCGGTCGGCCAGTAGGGGCTGACGGGCCATGAGGCCGTTCCTTTCTGCCATGCTCACCACGCGCCCTGGCGGACCAGATGGCGGCGGAGCTTGCCGGTGGACGTGCGCGGGAGCGACGGGACGAAGCTGACGCTTCTGGGGACCTTGAAGGCGGCCAGGCGCGCCCGGGCCAGCCGGATCAGGTCGTCCTGGAGGCCCGGCGGCGGCGTGGCGGCGGGCACCACGAAGGCGCGCAGCCTGCTGGCGCCGGGCCCGTCGGTGACGGCCACCACCGCGACCTCCCGCACCGCCGGATGGGTCCGCAGCGCGGCCTCCACCTCCAGCGGGGAGACGGTGATGCCGCCGACCATCTCCATGTCGTCGGTGCGGCCCAGATGCCGGAAGGTGCCGTCCGGTTCGCGGCGCGCCCGGTCGTGGGTGGCCAGCCAGCCGCCGGACAGGGTGCGCGCCGTCTCCCCGGGCCGGTTCAGGTAGCCGGGCGTGACCGTCGGCCCGCGCACCCACATCTCGCCCTCCGCGCCGTCCGGCACCGGGTGCCCGGCATGGTCGCGCAGCTCCACCTCGAAGCCGGGTACGGGACGGCCGACGGTGCCCGGGTGGTTGTGGTCGAAGCCGTTGGCGCAGAAGGCGTGCCCGGCCTCGGTGGAGCCGATCTGCTCCAGCACGGGCGCGCCGAGGAGTTCGGTCACCTGCCGGCCGAGGCCCTCGGGCATGCCCTCGCCGGCCGACACCGCGGCCCGCACCGAGGCGAAGCAGGCCTCGTGCCCGTTGCCCCGGTCGGCAACGAGCGTGGCGTACGCGGACGGCACGGAGTAGAGCAGGGTCACCCGGTGCCGGGCGACCAGCCCGTCCACGGCGGCCGGGGTCGGGCGTCCGTCCACCAGCACGGCGGACGAGCCGGAGAACAGCGGGAAGACGAAGGCGTTGCCGAATCCGTAGGCGAAGTACAGCTTCGACACCGACAGGGTGACGTCGTCCTCGGTGATCCGCAGCAGCCGCCGTCCGATGAGGTCGTGGTACGTCTTCGGGTCGCCGTGCACGTGCACCACTCCCTTGGGGCGGCCCGTCGTGCCGGAGGTGTACTGCACGTACAGCGGGGTGTGCGCGTCGACCGGATGGGCGGCGGCCGGCTCGGCGGCCGGGGTGAACGCGACCAGCTGGTCGGCGCCGATCCGGGCCCGGCCGGGGAACCGGTCCTCCAGGCCCGGCCCGGTCACGCACAGCACGGCGTCGGTGTCCTCGGCCATGAACGCGTGCTCGGCCGCCGGGAGTTCGGGGTTGACCAGCACGGCCACGGCCCCGAGGCGGGCGGTGGCCAGGAACGCCGTCACCCAGGCGATGCCGTCGGGCAGCGCCAGCAGCACCCGGTCGCCGGGCCGCACCCCCTCACCGGCGAGCACGCTCGCCGCGCGGGCCGCGAGTCCGTGCACCTCACCGTGGGTCCAGATCCGGTGCCCCTGGTGGAAGGCGACCCGCCCGGCCCACCCGCGCCGCTCGGCCAGCGCGGCGAGGTGGGCCGCGAGGTTGCCGGGGGCGTCGGCGTCGGCCGGGGCCGACGCGACGGGGCGCGTGACGGGGGCGGTGCGGGCGGGCGGAGCCGCCGGGGTATGCGGGGCGGTCATCGGGTGGGCTCCTCTGTCACGGCCGGGAGGGTGGCGGCCTGGTGGCGGGCGCCGGGTGCCGCGGGGGTGGTCGCGGGCTCGCGTCGGCCGTGGGTGTCCGCCGGGACCGCGGTGGGTTGCGGGGCGGTCACCGGGCGGGCTCTTCCACGACGGCCGGGAGCGCGGCCGGCTCGCGGCGGGGGCGGGTGCGGGCCGGGGCCGGAACGGGGGTGCGGAGACCTGATGCCACCGTCCCGGAGGTCTGGCGGGCCGAGGCCTGGCGCGCCGAGGCCGCCACCGGGGGCGCCCCCGCCGGTGCGGTGGCCGCTCCCGCTCCCATGTCCTGGAGGGTCGTGACCCGTACCGCCTCCCGGGGTGCCCCCGCCGCCGTCTGCTCCCGCAGGACGTGCAGGGCCCGCATCTGGGCCGCCGTCTTCAGCAGCATCTCCTCGTACTCGGCGACCGGATCGGAGTCGAGGACGATCGCCCCGCCGGCGCCGAGGTGCAGCAGACCGTCGGCGAGGACGGCCGTACGGATGACGATGCTCAGGTCCGCGCCGCCGCTGCACCCGAGGTAGCCGAGGGCTCCGGAGTAGACGCCGCGGGCCTCGGTCTCCAGGGAGTCGATGATCTCCAGCGTGCGGAGTTTCGGCGCGCCGGTCATCGACCCGCCGGGGAAACAGGCGCGTACGCAGTCCACGGCGTGGGTGTCCTCGCGCAGCCGTCCCTCGACGGTGGAGACGAGCTGGTGGACGGTGGCGTAGGTCTCGGTGGCCATGAGCCGGGAGACCCGTACCGTCCCGGTCCGGCAGACCTGGCCCAGGTCGTTGCGGAGCAGGTCGACGATCATCAGGTTCTCGGCGCGGGTCTTGGCGTCCGCCGCGAGCGCGTCCCGCAGCCGGGCGTCCTCCGCCGGGGTGTCGCCCCGGGGCGCGGTGCCCTTGATCGGTCTGGCCTCGGCGATCCCGTCCCGGGTGATCCGCAGGAACCGCTCGGGGGAGGAGCCGGCCACATCGAGGTCCCCGAACCTCAGGAAGGCCCCGTACGGCGCCGGGTTGACGCGGCGCAGGACCCGGTAGAGGCCGTACGCGTCGGCCGGCGCGGGCAGCCGGGCGGCGTTGGTCAGGCAGACCTCATAACTGGTGCCCGCCCGCAGCTCTGTCTGGCAGGCCTCGATGTCCGCGAGGTACGTCTCCCGGTCGCGGACCAGCCACGGCTCCGCAACAGGCCCTGGGCCCGGCGCGACGGGGTCGGGCAGTGGCCGCGGGTCCCCGTCCGGGGCCACGAAGGTGAGCTGGGCCACCGCGCTCTCCAGCCAGTCCGCGGCCTCCAGGGTGGCCTGCGGGGTGTCCTCCGCCAGGCAGACCGCGTAGGTGAACCCTTCCTCGTGGTCCACCACGATCAGCCGGTCGGCGAACAGCCAGCAGGCGTCCGGGGTCTTGGCCATGTGCCGGTTCGGCGAGCCGCAGTCGGCCTTCGTCTCGTAGCCGAAGTAGCCGACGTAGCCGCCGGTGAAGTCGAAGGGCAGCCCGGTGGCGTCCACCTGGCGATTCGTCAACTGCCGCCTGAGGTAGTCGAAGACGGTCGCCGTGACCTTGCGCGGGGGCCGTCCGGCCCGCTCGATCTCGCAGCGGCCGGCCGTGACGTCGTACCGCACGAACTCGGCGAGCGGGCCGCTGTCGTCACCGAAGAACGAGAAACGGGAGAGCCCCGGCTCGACCAGGGAGCTGTCCAGCCAGAACGACCGCGCGGAGTCGGCGTACATCCGGGTGAAGGCGGCCTCGGCGTCCACCGCGGTGGCGATGCGCCGGGTGTGCAGGCGGTAGGCGGGGCGGCCGGCGCGCCGTGGGCGGGGGACGGCCGCGACCGGCGGGGTGAGCGAGTGGCGGCTGATCGACGTGACCGCGGTGTTCTTCGTACGGGGCTTGCGGGCGAGCTCGGCCGTGAGGTTGCGGAAGTTCACCAGCATCCGGTGGCCGTACTCGGTCAGGACGGACTCCGGGTGGAACTGCACACCCCACAGGGGCCGGCTGCGGTGCCGCAGACCCATCAGCACGCCGTCCTCGGACCAGGCGGTGGCCTCGAGGGTCTCGGGCAGCGGCTCGTGCACGGACAGCGAGTGGTAGCGGACCGCGGTGAAGTTCTGCGGCAGCCCCCGGAACAGGTCCTGCCCGTCGTGCCGGACCGTGGACAGATGCCCGTGCCGGGGCTCCGGGGCGGGCAGCACCCGGGCGCTTTCCCCGAGGCCTATGCCCTGGTGGCCCAGGCAGACGCCGAGCACCGGAAGCGGCGACTCCGCGATCACCCGTGCGCTGATACCGAAGTCGCGGGACTCGGCCGGATGTCCCGGCCCCGGTGACACCACCACGTTGGCGAATTCCGCGAGGTCCGGGATCGAGTCGGCGGGGGTGTCGTTGCGGATCACCACCGGCTCCTCGCCGTTGACCTCGGCGATCAGCTGGAACAGGTTATACGTGTACGAGTCGTAATTGTCGATGAGCAGGGTCTTCACCCGCCCACCTCCCTTGGGTCGTTCCCGGGTCTACGCGGTCCGTCGTTTGTGCCGTCCACGGAGCGCCTGAAGCGGTGGGTACAGCCATTTCTTGAAGAAACGCTGAAGGCGCGGCATGAGAATCCAGGTGACGAGTGCCGTCACGCACAGGCACAACAACAACGTACGAACGATCGGATTGAGTCCGCCGAGATAGGGGATCACGATGAGATTGAACAGAAGCACCGGTGGAAATACCGCGCTCATGTTTATGAACCACAGCTTCCATTTCGCCGGCGGAGTCGGAGCCGCCGGCGTGGCGGGCGTGGCGGGCCGGGCGTCCTGGGCGTCGAACCACGCTTTCGCGCCCCGCACGCTGCGGCGCCCCGTCTCCTGCCCGAACCCCGCCACCCGGGTGTCCCATTGCCACCGGTCGGGCGAGACCTCCCAGGCCCGGGCCGTGCTCTCGCTGGCGAAGCGGTAGACGACATGCCACTCCGAGCCTTGGTCGACAAGAACACCACCCCCCATAAAGCCCGGCTGACGCGCGCTGGCGCCCAGCATGGCCCACCCCCAGGAATGGAAGTCGGCCTCGTGGCCCGGCACCACGTGATACGCCACGGTGATGGTGACGGGATTACTGGTCACGCGATTGAGTACGGAACGAAACCGCCCCGCGTTCAACCTTCAACGAAGTTTTTCGACTGTCCGGAACGTAACTCTTTGGAAGCGCTTGCCGGAAAGACGGGAAAAGCATTTGACGATGAAAAGTCAAGGGGAAGTGCGGTGACGTTCGCAGATGGTCACACCGTCTCCGCCGGCGCCTCCCCGAACCGCGCCAGCGCCAGCGCGCCCGCCACCGCCACCAGGAATCCCAGCACGGCCAGCCACGCCAGCCCCTCCCGCGTACGGTCGCCGAGCCACACCACGCCCACGGCCGCCGGACCGAGCGTCTCCCCGATGACCATCCCGGCGGTGGCCGCCGTCACCGAGCCCCGCTGGAGGGCCGACGTCAGCAGCAGGAACGCGGCACCCCCGCCGAGCAGCAGGGCGTACGTCGCCGGGTTGGCGAGCAGGGCCGCCGGCCGCAGCGAGTCGATCAGCCGCACCGCCACCTCCACCACCCCGAACCCGAACCCGGCCCCCAGCCCCAGCAGCAGCGCCCGCCCCCGCTCCGGCAGCCGCCCGCCGACCCCGCCCAGCAGCAACACCCCCATGCCGGTCGCGAGCATCACCCACTTCAGCGCCGCCGGCCCGCCCCGGTCGCCCTCCGCCCCCGACGCCAGCCCCAGCATCGCCAGCCCCGCGCACACGACCCCCACGGCCGCCCACTCCGCGCCGGTCAGCCGCACCCGCAGCAGCCGGGCCGCGACCACCGCGGTCACCGCCAGGCTGGAGGCGAGCGCCGCGCCCACCGCGTAGATGGGCACCGACCGCAGCGCCGCGACCTGCAACAGGAACCCCAGTCCGTCCAGCGCCAGCCCGGCCAGGTACCGCCACTGCCGCAGGGCCCGCAGCAGCAGCGCCGCGTCCCCGCCACCCCCGTCCGTGCTCGCCGCCCGCGCGGCCATCGCCTGCCACACCGTCGCCGTACCGAAGCAGACCGCCGCGCCGAGCGCGCACACCATTCCAAAGAGCACAAAGTGACTGTAGGGGAGCGGCGAAGCCCGGACCCCCGTTCGAACGAGCTCTCACCGATCTCTAGGCTGAGGGCGATATCGGACAACAACGCGGACAGCACGCGCCAACAACGCGGACAGCAACGCGAACAGCAACGCGAGCAACAACGGGGGCGACACGAAACATGGCGAACACTCACAGGCAACTCCGCTCCACCACGGTCGTCCTCGGCGGCATGGGCGTCCTCGCCGCCGCCCTCACCGCCTGCTCCTCCGACCCCGACAAGCGCTGCGTCGACCGCGACAGCTACAACCTCACCAAGGGCTACAAGGTCGTCTCCGACAAGAATTGCAAGTCCACCAGCGCCAAGACCTCCGTCAACGGCGCCTGGTACTACGGCGGCAAGAAGAAGAGCGGCTGGGTCGACAGCGGTTCCTTCACCAAGCCCGGCAAGGGCTCGGGCGGCTCCTCGGACGACGACAGCCACGGCTCCGGAGTCCACCGCGGCGGCTTCGGCAGCGGCAAGGGCAGCTCCGGCGGCTGAACCAGGACCCTCACCCCACGATGCGACGCCACACCATCACACCCCGCCCCGGCTGGCAGCAGACCGTCGAGGAACAGGGCCTGATCTACCCGCTCACCCGCCACCCCGACGGCTCCCTGCGCCCCTACTGGGACGAAGGCGCCTACTACGCCTTCACGCTCGACGAGGTCGAGGCCCTGGAGGAGGTCGTCGAGGAACTGCACCGCATGTGCCTGGCGGCGGCCGACCACATCGTCACCGCCGGCCGCTTCGCCGACCTCGGCATCACCGACCCCCGCGTCGCGGAGGCGGTCGCCGAGGCCTGGCACCGGCGCGCCGAACTCCCCTCCGTCTACGGCCGCTTCGACCTCCGTCACGACGGCACCGGCCCGGCCAAGCTCCTGGAGTACAACGCCGACACCCCCACCTCCCTGGTCGAGGCCGCCTCCGCGCAGTGGTTCTGGATGGAGGACCGCTTCCCCGGTGCCGACCAGTGGAACTCCCTCCACGAACGCCTGGTCGCCGCCTGGAGGAAGCAGGCCACCCTCCTCCCGCCCGGCACCCCCCTGTACTTCGCGCACTCCTCGGCCGACGAACTCGGCGAGGACCTGATGACGGTCGCCTACCTCAAGGAGACCGCCGAACAGGCCGGCCTGGACACCGACTGGATCTCCATGGAGGAGATCGGCTGGGACACCCTCTCCGGCCGCTTCGTGGACAACAACCTCCGGTTCATCCGCGGCATCTTCAAGCTCTACCCCTGGGAGTGGCTCACCGCCGACCGCTTCGCCGGCCACGTCCTCGACACCCTCGACAACGGCGGCGGCACCGGCAGCACCCTGTGGATCGAGCCGGCCTGGAAGATGCTCCTGAGCAACAAGGCACTCCTGGCGATCCTCTGGGAGCTGTACCCCGGCCACCCCAACCTCCTGCCCGCCTACCTGGACGGCCCACGCGAGCTGGCGGCCACGAACGGCTACGTCGCCAAGCCGCTCCTCGGCCGCGAGGGCGACGGGGTCACGGTCCACGAGCCGGGCGCCGCCCCCGTGATCCGCGAAGGCCCTTGCTGCTACCAGCAGTTGGCCCCCCTCCCCACCTTCGACGGCAACCACACCGTCCTCGGCACCTGGGTCGTCGACGGCGAGTCGGCGGGCCTCGGCATCCGCGAGTCCTCCGGCCTGATCACGGACGAGTACGCCCGCTTCGTGCCGCATGTGATCCGCTGAGGGGCCAAGGTCGCTGTGCCCTCGTACTGCTTGACCTTGTTCGCGGCGACAACGTTTCTACTGCTGCCACGAACTGTCGCCATGAGGTGACTCAGCCCGCAGGACGGCTCGGGGCCGTGCTTCAGACGTGCAACACCGCCCGCAGCTGCTCCAGCGCCCAGTCCAGGTCCTCCTCGCCGATGACCAGCGGCGGCGCGATCCGGACGGTGGCGCGGTGGGCGTCCTTCACCAGTACGCCCCGGTCCATCAGCCGCTCGCACACCTCGCGGCCCGTGCCGACCGCCGGGGCGACGTCGATCCCCGCCCACAGTCCGCGTCCGCGCACCGCCGTCACCCTCCCGGTACCGGTCAGTGTGCTCAGCTCGCGCAGCATGCGCTCGCCCAGCTCCGCGGCCCGCGCCTGGTACTCGCCCGACCGCAGCATCGCGATCACCTCCAGGGCCACCGCGCACGCCAGCGGATTCCCGCCGAACGTCGACCCGTGCTCACCGGGCCGGAACACCCCGAGCACCGCCGCGCTCGCCACCACCGCGGACACCGGCAGGATCCCGCCGCCCAGCGCCTTCCCCAGCACGTACACATCCGGTACGACGCCCTCGTGCTCGCACGCGAACGTCCGCCCGGTCCGCCCCAGCCCCGACTGGACCTCGTCCGCCACGAACAGCACGTTTCGCTCCCGGGTCAGCTCCCGCACCGACGGCAGATAGCCGGCCGGCGGCACGATCACCCCCGACTCGCCCTGGATCGGCTCCAGCAGCACCGCCACCGTGTTCTCGGTCAGCGCCGCCCGCAGCGCGGTCAGATCCCCGTACGGCACGATCTCGAAGCCCGGCGTGTACGGCCCGAAGTCCGCCCGCGCCTCCGGGTCCGTGGAGAAGCTGATCACCGTCGTCGTACGCCCGTGGAAGTTGCCGCCCGCGACGACGACCTTCGCCATCTCCGCGGGCACCCCCTTCACCCGGTAGCCCCACTTCCGGGCCGTCTTCACCGCGGTCTCCACCGCCTCCACTCCCGTGTTCATCGGCAGCACCATCTCCATGCCGCACAGCTCGGCCAGCTGCTTGCAGAACGCGCCGTACCGGTCGTGATGGAACGCCCGCGAGGTCAGCGTCACCCGCTCCAGCTGCGCCTTCACCGCTTCGACCAGCCGCGGGTTGCGGTGCCCGAAGTTCAGCGCGGAGTACCCGGCCAGCAGGTCGAGGTAGCGGCGCCCCTCGACATCCGTCACCCAGGAGCCCTCCGCGGTGGCGACCACCACCGGCAGCGGGTGATAGGTGTGCGCGCTGTGGGCGTCGGCGGCGGCGATGAGGTCTTCCGTAAGGGGCACGGCAGCTCCCGAGGACGAGGGTGGCCCCCCCAGGTCACCCCCCTTCCTACCGTCGCTCGCATGGTGGACGCGGGAACGGCGCCCTTCGACCCGCCCGGTAGGCTGATCGACGGGCCGTGACTGGCGCGCTGGGATGGGACCGACCATCAGGGAGCGGCCCGGTCGGGAACGAGTGCCGTGCGCCTGGGCCGAGCCGTGAACGCGAACGCTGTACTAACACGCCGTCCGGAGGCCGACATGCCAGAGCAGCAGTCCACCGAGTCCACCGCCTTCCGCGCCGCCCTCGACGTGATCCGCGCCGTCGAGCCGCGGGTCGCCGACGCCATCGGCCAGGAGGTCCACGACCAGCGCGAGATGCTCAAGCTGATCGCCTCCGAGAACTACGCCTCCCCGGCCACGCTCCTGGCCATGGGCAACTGGTTCAGCGACAAGTACGCCGAGGGCACCGTCGGCCGCCGCTTCTACGCGGGCTGCCGCAACGTCGACACGGTGGAGTCGCTGGCCGCCGAACACGCCCGCGAACTCTTCGGCGCCCGCCACGCCTACGTCCAGCCGCACTCCGGCATCGACGCCAACCTCGTCGCCTTCTGGGCCGTCCTCGCCGACCGCGTCGAGGTCCCCTTCCTGGAGAAGGCCGGCGCCCGCCAGGTCAACGACCTCTCCGAGGCGGACTGGGCCGAGCTGCGCCAGGCCTTCGGCAACCAGCGCATGCTCGGCATGTCCCTGGACGCCGGCGGCCACCTCACCCACGGCTTCCGCCCGAACATCTCCGGCAAGATGTTCGACCAGCGCTCCTACGGCACCGACCCGGCGACCGGCCTGATCGACTACGACGCCCTGCGCGTCCAGGCCCGCGAGTTCAAGCCGCTGATCATCGTGGCGGGCTACTCGGCCTACCCCCGCCTGGTGAACTTCCGGATCATGCGCGAGATCGCCGACGAGGTCGGCGCCACGCTCATGGTCGACATGGCCCACTTCGCCGGCCTGGTCGCGGGCAAGGTCCTCACCGGCGACTTCGACCCGGTGCCGCACGCCCAGATCGTCACCACGACCACCCACAAGTCCCTGCGCGGCCCGCGCGGCGGCATGGTCCTGTGCGACGACTCCCTCAAGGACCAGGTCGACCGAGGCTGCCCGATGGTCCTCGGCGGCCCGCTCCCGCACGTCATGGCCGCCAAGGCGGTGGCACTGGCGGAGGCCCGCCTGCCCTCCTTCCAGGACTACGCCCAGCGGATCGTGGACAACTCCCGCGCGCTGGCCGAGGGCCTGACGCGCCGCGGCGCCACCCTCGTCACCGGTGGCACGGACAACCACCTCAACCTGATCGACGTCGCCACCTCCTACGGCCTCACCGGCCGGCAGGCCGAGGCGGCCCTCCTCGACTCGGGCATCGTCACCAACCGCAACGCCATCCCCGCCGACCCCAACGGCGCCTGGTACACCTCCGGCATCCGCATCGGCACCCCCGCGCTGACCACGCGCGGCCTCGGCACCGCGGAGATGGACGAGGTGGCGGGCCTGATCGACCGCGTCCTGACCACCACCGAGCCGGGCACCACCAAGTCGGGCGCCACCTCCAAGGCCGCGCACATCCTGGACCCGAAGGTGGCGGAGGAGATCTCCCAGCGGGCGACGGACCTGGTCGCGGGCTTCCCGCTGTACCCGGAGATCGACCTCGGCTGACGGCCGGCCCCGGCGGGAGCGCCCTTTCGCGGCGCTCCCGTCATGGCGGTCCCCAACACCTGAGAGAATGGTGAGCATGGCTTCTGACCGACCCCGCGTGCTCTCCGGAATCCAGCCCACCGCAGGCTCGTTCCACCTCGGCAACTACCTGGGCGCCGTCCGCCAGTGGGTGGCCCTTCAGGAGACCCACGACGCGTTCTACATGGTCGTCGACCTGCACGCGATCACGGTCCCGCAGGACCCCGCCGACCTGCGCGCGAACACCCGTCTCGCCGCCGCCCAGCTGCTGGCGGCCGGGCTCGACCCCGACCGCTGCACCCTCTTCGTGCAGAGCCACGTCCCCGAGCACGCCCAGCTCGCCTGGGTCATGAACTGCCTCACCGGCTTCGGCGAGGCCTCCCGCATGACCCAGTTCAAGGACAAGGCGGCCAGGCAGGGCGCCGACCGCGCCTCCGTCGGCCTGTTCACGTACCCGGTCCTCCAGGTCGCCGACATCCTGCTGTACCAGGCGAACGAGGTGCCGGTCGGCGAGGACCAGCGCCAGCACGTCGAGCTCACCCGTGACCTCGCCGAGCGCTTCAACGGCCGGTTCGGCCAGACCTTCGTCGTCCCGAAGCCGTACATCCTCAGGGAGACGGCGAAGATCTACGACCTCCAGGAACCGTCCGTCAAGATGAGCAAGTCGGCGGCCACGCCGAAGGGCGTCGTCAGCCTCCTGGACGAGCCGAAGGCCTCCGCGAAGAAGGTCAAGAGCGCCGTCACCGACACGGACACCGTGATCCGCTACGACGTCGAGAACAAGCCCGGCGTGAGCAACCTGCTCACCATCTATTCGACGCTCACCGGTGCGGGTATCTCCGAACTGGAGGAGAAGTACGAGGGCAAGGGCTACGGTGCGCTCAAGACGGACCTCGCCGAGGTGATGGTCGAGTTCGTGACGCCGTTCCGGGAGCGCACCCAGCAGTACCTGGACGACCCGGAGACGCTCGACTCGATCCTGGCCAAGGGCGCGGAGAAGGCGCGTGCCGTGGCCGCGGAGACCCTCGCCCAGGCGTACGACCGGGTGGGCTTCCTGCCCGCGAAGCACTGAGGCGCACGACCGCACACACGTACCCGGGGCAGAGCGCTGCACATCACTTCGCTCGCGCCTGCCCACAGGACACCCCTGGCCGTACAGTCGATAGCCGGACGGCTGTGTACGTACCGGACGAGAAGCCGGACGAGAAGCCGGACGAGAACGAAACAGAGCGACGACAGGAGACGACGTGGGGACCGTAACGATCGGCGTGTCGATCGCGGTCCCGGAGCCTCACGGCAGCCTGCTCCAGGAGCGGCGCGCGGGCTTCGGCGACGCCGCTGCTCACGGCATTCCCACCCACGTCACACTGCTGCCGCCGACGGAGATCGAGGAGACCGAGCTGCCGGCCGTCGAGGCGCATCTGACGGAGGTGGCCACGGCCGGCCGGTCGTTCCCGATGCGGCTGTCCGGCACCGGCACCTTCCGGCCCCTGTCCCCGGTGGTCTACGTGCGGATCGCGGCGGGCGCCGAGTCCTGCGCCCGGTTGCAGCGCCAGATCCGCGACGCCTCCGGTCCCGTCGCCCGTGAGCTCCAGTTCCCGTACCACCCGCACGTCACGGTGGCGCACGGCATCGACGAAGCGGCGATGGACCGCGCCTTCGAGGAGCTCGCCGACTTCCAGGCCGAGTGGGCCTGCACCGGCTTCGCGCTCCACGAGCAGGGCACCGACGGGGTGTGGCGCAAGCTGCGGGAGTTCACCTTCGGCGGCGGCGCCGTGGTGCCCCAGCAGGCGACACCCGTGGACCGGGGCACCATCCCCACCACCAGCCGGTAGTCCTGCGGCGGGCGCACCCTAGATCGGCAGCCGCCGGAACACCGCGCGCGGTACGTGCCGCAGCGCCGACATCACCAGTCGGAGCGCCCCCGGCACCCACACCGTCTCCGAGCGCCGCCTGAGCCCCAGTTCGATGGCCGTGGCGACGGCCTCGGGCGTGGTGGCGAGGGGGGTCTCCGCACGGCCGGCGGTCATCCGCGTCCGGACGAATCCGGGGCGTACGACCATGACGTGCGCGCCGGTGCCGCGCAGCGCGTCCCCCAGGCCCTGGGCGAAGGTGTCGAGGCCGGCCTTGCTGGAGCCGTAGATGAAGTTCGAGCGGCGGGCCCGCTCGCCGGCCACCGAGGAGAGCACCACCAGGGAGCCGTGGCCCTGCGTCTGGAGGGCCCGGGCGCTGATCAGCCCCGCCGAGACGGCGCCCGTGTAGTTGGTCTGCGCGACGCGGACCGCGTTGACCGGCTCGCGCTCGTCGATCGCCTGGTCGCCGAGGATGCCGAAGGCGAGCAGGACCATGTCGATGTCGCCCTCGGCGAAGACCTTGCCGAGCACGGTCTCGTGGGATTCGGGGTCGAGGGCGTCGAAGGCGACGGTGCGCACGTCGGCCCGCAGGGCGCGCAGCTGCTCGGCCGCCTGCTCCAGGGCGGGGGAGGGGCGGCCCGCCAGCCAGACGGTCCGGGTGCGGCGGGTGATCAGCCGGCGCGCGGTGGCCAGCGCGATCTCGGACGTACCGCCGAGGACGAGCAGCGACTGGGGGATTCCGAAAGCGTCCTTCACGACACTCCTAGAGGTTGAGCCGACGGGAGAGGTCCGACGTGAAGACCCCGTTCGGGTCCAGATCCGCGCGCAGTGCCCGGAATTCGTCGAGCCGTGGGTACATCGCGGGGAGCAGTTCCGGACGCAGCCGGGAGTCCTTGGCCAGGTAGACGCGTCCGCCGGCGGCGGCCACCTCCTGGTCCAGCTCGTCCAGGAAGGTCCCGAGGCCCGGCAGCCCGGCCGGGACGTCGAGGGCGAGCGTCCAGCCGGGCACGGGGAAGGACAGCCAGCCCGGGTCGGCGTCCCCGAAGCGCTTGAGGACGGCGAGGAAGGACGGGCAGCGGTGTTCGGAGACGCGGTGCACGATGCGGCGCAGGGTCTCCTCCTGGCCGTGTCCGACGACGAACTGGTACTGGACGAGGCCGGCCCGGCCGTAGATCCGGTTCCAGTGGGGGACGCCGTCCAGGGGGTGGAAGAAGACGGAGAGGGGCTGAAGCTCGCCGGTCCGCGCGCGGGGCGCCTTGCGGTACCAGATCTCGTTGAACAATCCGACCGTTGCTCGGCCGAGGAGGCCCTCCGGTACGAGGGCGGGCGCGGCCGGGAGCCGCCGGGGGCGGAAGGACAGCGGGCGCCGCCACGCGCGCGTGCCCTCGCCGAGTGCCTCCAGGGTCGCGTGGTCGCCGCGGGTGAGAACGGCACGGCCGGTCGCGGCGCCACGGGCGAGCAGGTCGATCCAGGCGACCGAGTAGCGGTGCCGGTGGTCGGTGGCGGCGAGCCGGGCCATGAGGTCGTCGAGGTCGGCGGCCCGCTCGGTGTCGACGGACATGTACGAGGTCTCGACCGGCAGCAGCCGCAGAGTGGCCGTCAGGATCACCCCGGTCAGGCCCATGCCGCCGGTGGTCGCGTCGAACAGGGGGGTGCCCGGGCGCACCGTGCGGATCTCACCGTCCGCGGTGAGCAGTTCCAGGGACAGCACATGGCGGGAGAAGGAGCCGGAGACATGGTGGTTCTTGCCGTGGATGTCGGCGCCGATCGCCCCGCCGACGGTCACCTGGCGGGTGCCGGGGGTCACCGGCACGAACCAGCCGAGCGGCAGCAGCACCTCCATCAGCCGGTGCAGGGAGACGCCCGCGTCGCACACCACGGTCCCGCCGTCGGCGTCGATCGCGTGTACGCGGTCGAGGCCGGTCATGTCGAGCACGGCGCCGCCCGCGTTCTGCGCCGCGTCCCCGTACGCCCGCCCCAGGCCCCGTGCGATGCCGCCCCGGGCCCCGCAGTCGCGGACGGCGGCCACGGCCTCCTCGCGGGTCCGCGGGCGGACCAGCCGGGCGGCGGTGGGCGCGGTGCGGCCCCAACCCGTGACGCAGACGGTGTCTCCAGGCATGTCGGCGACCGTATCGCCCCTGTGTGAGCCACTAGTTGTGGAACATTCCCTCTCTCCCCGAAATGGGTGATTAATGGGATGTCGCTCAATATTGCCGTAATCAAAGCGACCCGGGCGTGAACAGTGGATCCACATGGACGACATGGATCGCGACCTGGACCACCGGATCGACCTGGACCACCGGATCCTTTCTGCACTCCACGCCCGCGGTGCCGACCCGCGGGTGGCGTCCGCCGCCCGCGGACTGTCCCTGGCCGGTGAGCACGGCGCGCTGTGGCTCACGGCGGGGCTCGCCGGAGCCGCCGTGGACGGCGCTCGGCGCGGCCCCTGGTTGCGCGGCACGGCGCTCGTCGCGGGCGCGCACCTCGCCAGCATGGCCGTGAAGCGGATCGTGCGCCGCGCGCGCCCCGCGCACGTCGTACCCCTGGTGCGGACCGCCGGCCGGTACTCCTTCCCCAGCTCGCACGCCGCCTCCGCCGGGGCCGCCGCGGTCGCCTTCGGAACGCTCAGGGTGTACGTGGTGCCGCCGCTCGCCGCCGCCATGTGCCTGTCCCGCCTGGTCCTGGGCGTTCACCACCCCTCCGACGTGGCGGCGGGCGCGGCCCTGGGGGTGCTGACCGCGCGGGCGGGAGCGCGCTGGATGAGGGAGAACGCCCGTGGCTGATGTCGCGCTCCTGGAACACCGCCCGGCCGACGGGCGGCCCCCCTCACCCCCGCGCCGCCCGGGCAGCCTCCTGGGCGGCCTGCTGAAGGCCACCCGCCCGAAACAGTGGGTCAAGAACATCCTGGTCCTCGCCGCCCCGGCCGCCGCCGGACGGCTCTTCTCCCGGCACGCGCTCACCCAGGTCTGTCTGGTCTTCGCCCTCTTCACCGCCTGCGCCGCCGCCGTCTACCTGATCAACGACGCCCGTGACGTCGAGGCCGACCGCGCCCACCCCACCAAGTGCCGCCGCCCCGTCGCCGCCGGCCGGGTCCCCGTGCCCGTCGCCTACGCCACCGGGGGCACGCTGGCCGTGCTCGGGCCGACGGGCGCGGTCTGGCTGGCCTCGCCGGCCGTCGCCGCCGTGCTGACGGCGTACATCGGCATGCAGCTGGCGTACTGCCTCACCCTCAAGCACGTGCTGGTCGTCGACCTCGCCGTGGTCACCACCGGCTTCCTGATGCGGGCGGTGATCGGCGGGGTCGCGCTCGGCATCACGCCGTCCCGCTGGTTCCTGATCACCACCGGCTTCGGGGCGCTGTTCATGGTGTCGGCCAAGCGCTACTCCGAGGCCGTGCAGATGGCCGCACATCCGGGCGCCACACGCGCGCTGCTCACCGAGTACACCACCGGCTACCTGCGTTTCGTCTGGCAGCTTGCGGCCGGCGTCGCCGTCCTCGCCTACTGCATGTGGGCGCTGGAGGAGGGCGGTGTGCCGCACGCGAGCGTGCTGCCCTGGCGGCAGCTGTCCATGGCCGCCTTCGTCCTCGCGATCCTCAGGTACGCCGTCTTCGCCGACCGCGGCATCGCGGGCGAGCCCGAGGAAGTGGTCCTGCACGACCGCGCCCTGACCCTGATCGGCGCGGCCTGGCTGGTCATGTACGGCCTGGCGGTGGCCAATTGGTGACCCCGGTGCGGCGGGGCGAACTGCTCGGCTTCGCCACCGTGGGCCTCGTCGCGTATGCCACCGACCTGGCCCTCTTCACCTGCCTGCGCGGCCCCGCCGCCTGCGACCCGCTGACCGCCAAGTCCCTCTCCTTCGCGGCCGGCTGCACGGTCGCGTACGCCGGCAACGCCCTCGGCCCCTACCGCGACACCCGGGCCAGGGGCCTGCGCCCGTACGCCGCCTTCGTCGCCGTGAACCTCGCCGGCGCCCTCGTCCAGCTCCTCTGCCTCACCATCAGTCACTACGGCCTCGGCCTCACCTCCCAGCGCGCCGACACGGTCTCCGGCGCCGGAATCGGCATGGCGCTGGCCACAGTCCTGCGCTTCTGGGGTATCCGGACATTGGTCTTCCGAGACGAGGGCAGAAGCGGATCATGGACTGGCTGAAGAAGCTCCCCGGCGTCGGGCCGCTGGTCGCCCGCCTGATGACCACGCACGCGTGGCGCTCGTACGAGCGTCTGGACCGGGTGAAGTGGACACGGCTGGCCGCCGCCATGACCTTCGTCAGCTTCATCGCCTTGTTCCCGCTGCTGACCGTGTCCGCCGCGGTCGCCGCCGCCACGCTCAGCCCGGCCCAGCAGCGGAACGTCGAGAAGAAGATCGCCGAGCAGTTCCCCGGCATCTCCGACCAGCTCGACATCAGCTCGCTGGTCCAGAACGCCGGCACCGTCGGCGTCATCGCGGGCGCCTTGCTGCTGCTCACCGGCATCGGCTGGGTCGGGCAGGTGCGCGACTGCCTGCGCGCGGTGTGGGAGCTGCCCGACACCGAGGAGAACCCCCTCCTGCGCAAGGTCAAGGACGCCGGGATCCTGATCGGGCTCGGCGGCGCCCTGCTGGTCACGCTCGCCGCCTCCACCGTCGCCTCGGCCGCGGTCGGCTGGGCGTCCCGCGGCCTCGGCCTCGACGAACACGGCTGGGGCAGCGTGCTGCTGCGCGTCGTCGCGTTCGCCGTCGCCGTCCTCGCCGACTTCCTGGTCCTGCTGTACGTCCTGACCCTGCTGCCCGGTGTCGAGCCGCACCGCCACCGCCTGTTCGTCGCGGCGCTGACCGGAGCGGTCGGCTTCGAACTGCTGAAGCTGCTGCTCAGCGGCTACATCCAGGGAGTCGCCTCGAAGAGCATGTACGGCGCGTTCGGCGTGCCCGTCGCCCTGCTGCTGTGGATCGACTTCACCGCGAAACTGGTCCTGTTCTGCGCCGCCTGGACGGCGACGGGGAGCAAGGAGGCCGAGTTCAGGGACGAGTCCGCCGACGTACGAGATCCGGCAGCGGCCACCGGCGGTTGACCAGGAACGCCCCGCCGCCCAGCAGCACCAGCAGCCCCCCGGCGATCGCCCCGGCGATGCCGACGCCGCGCCAGCCGCCGGAGGGGGCGGCGGCCACCGGCTTCGACGACGACCCGCCGGTGCCCGTGCCGTCCGCCTGCCCGGGCGACGCGGTGGCGCCGGGCTGCGTGGCCGCCCGGGCGGCGTTCTTCGGCGGTACCAGTTCGCCCACCGGCTGCACCTTGCCGACCGCCTGGAAGCCCCAGTCGAAGAGCCGGGCGGCCTCCTTGTAGACCTCGTTGTGCTCGCTCTTCTCCGGGTTCATGACGGTGACCAGCAGGACGTGGCCGTTGCGTTCGGCGACGCCGGTGAAGGTGGCGCCCGCGTTGGTGGTGTTGCCGTTCTTCACGCCCGCGATGCCCTGGTAGACCGGGACGTCGGTGTCGCCGCTGAGCAGCCGGTTGGTGTTCCGGATCTCCTCGGAGCCGAATTTCGCGGTCACGGTCGAGCAGTAGTCCCGGAAGTCCTTCTTCTGCATCCCCGAGCGGGCGAACAGCGTCAGGTCGTACGCCGAGGACACCTGCCCCGGCTCGTCGTAGCCGTCGGGACTGAGCACGCGGGTGTCGAGGGCCTGAAGGTCGTCGGCGTGGGCCTGCATGTCCTTGACGGTCTGCCCGATGCCGCCGTTCATCCGGGACAGGACGTGCACCGCGTCGTTGCCGGAGCGCAGGAAGACGCCGAGCCACAGGTCGTGGACGGTGTAGGTGTGGTTCGCCTTGATCCCGACCACGCTCGAGCCGGCGCCCATGCCCGCCAGGTCGGCCGGCACCACCTTGTGCTCGGTCGCCTTCGGGAAGCGCGGCAGGAC
This sequence comes from Streptomyces sp. NPDC054834, assembly GCF_053611185.1. NCBI lineage: Bacteria > Bacillati > Actinomycetota > Actinomycetes > Kitasatosporales > Streptomycetaceae > Streptomyces > Streptomyces sp. NPDC054834. Next base: position 241,961 of record NZ_JBSGZV010000004.1, read on the forward strand.
CGTGTCGGCGAAGAGCATCTTCAGCGTGCTCGCGGGAGGCAGCCGCCAGTGCGCGTTGTGCGCGGCCAGCACCTCCCCGGACTCGGCGTCGGCGACGATCCAGGAGCGCGCGGTGACGTCCTTGGGCAGCACCTGGACACCGCTGCCGAGGTTGACCTGCGTGCCGGGCCGGCCCAGGCGGGTGCCGCCGACCGTGGACATGCCCGCCGGGGGAGTGGCCGACGGGCTCGTCGAGGGGGCCGACGGGCTCGTCGAGGGGGCCGACGGGCTGGTCGAAGGGGCCGGCGCGGCGACGGCGACGGGCGCGGCGAGGGAGGCGGACAGCAGGGCGACCGACGTGACCAGCAAGCTCCCACCCCGGGCGCGGCGCCCGACGGACCCCGGCGATACTGAACGTATGAAGCTCAGCCGCCCGGTGTCCTGGTTCCTGCTCGCCTTCGGGGTGTGGAGCTGGGTCATCTGGGTCACTTTCGTCAAGAATCTCGTCAAGGACAGTAGTGGTCTCGCCTTCGACGACGGTCACCCGACGGCGTACTTCTGGGTGCACCTGACGCTGGCGGTCGTCTCCTTCGTATTGGGGACGGTCGTCGGGGTCATCGGGTTGCGCGGACTGCGCGCACTGCGCCGGACGTCATAACGGAACCAACGGGGGACACGGCTAAGTGGTCATCGTCTTCGCGCTCGTCGCCCTGGCGGTCCTGGCCGTCGTGGCGGCCCTGCACTGGTACGTCTGGCGCCGCCTGGTCCGCGACACGACGGCGGGCCCCGGCCCGGCACGCCGCGCGGGCACGGCCGTCTTCGTCGCCGGCCCGGTGCTGATGATCGCCGCCCTGGTCACCGAACGCGCCGGCGCCCCGTTCTGGCTCCAGCGCACCCTCGCCTGGCCCGGCTTCCTGTGGATGGCCCTGGCGCTCTACCTGCTGCTGGCGGTGGTGGCCGGGGAGGCGGTACGACCCGTGCTGCGACGGCTGTCGCTGAGGCATGGGCGAACCGTCCCGTCGCCGGTGGCCGTACCGGCACGGGCGGCGGCGGCCCCGGCGGCCGTACCGGTACCGGAGCGGCCGGAGGCTCCCGAGGAAGTCGAGGCGCCTCAGGCGTCCGGAGAACCCGGCGAGTCCGGGGAGTCCGGGGAGCCCGCCGCGACGTCCCCGCTCGCGCCCTCCCGTCGCCTCTTCGTCTCCCGGGTCGTCGGCGGCGCCGCCGCCACCGCGGCCGTGGCGACCGTCGGCTACGGCACCTACGGAGTGCTGTGCGGTCCGAGGGTGAGACGGGTCACCGTCCCGCTGGCCAAACTCCCGCGCGCCGCAAGCGGGTTCCGGATCGCCGTCGTCAGCGACATCCACCTCGGCCCGGTCCTCGGCCGGGACTTCGCGCAGAAGGTCGTCGACACCGTCAACGGCACCCAGCCCGACCTCATCGCGGTGGTCGGGGACCTGGTGGACGGCAGCGTCAAGGACCTGGGTCCGGCGGCGGCGCCGCTCGCGGGGCTGCGGGCCCGGCGCGGCGCGTACTTCGTCACCGGCAACCACGAGTACTTCTCCGGCGCCGAGCAGTGGCTCGAGGAGGTACGGGAGCTAGGGATGCGCCCGCTGGAGAACGCCCGTACCGAACTTCCGCACTTCGACCTCGCCGGCGTCAACGACCTCCAGGGCGAGAGCGAGGGACAGGGCCCCGACTTCCACCGGGCGCTCGGCGACCGGGACACGGCACGCGCGTGCGTGCTGCTCGCCCACCAGCCGGTGCAGATCCACGAGGCCGTCCGGTACGGCGTCGACCTCCAGCTCTCCGGCCACACCCACGGCGGCCAGCTCTGGCCGGGCAACCTCGTCGCGGCGGCCGCCAACCCGACCGTCGCGGGGCTGGAGCGCTACGGCGACACCCAGTTGTACGTCAGCAGGGGCGCGGGCGCCTGGGGCCCGCCCACGCGCGTGGGCGCCCCCTCGGACATCACGGTCATCGAACTGGCGACCCTTTGAACAACCCGTGGAGGAACTGAGGGACCCGGCCGAAACAACACCGGGGTAAGTTCTTTCTCATCTCGGCAGATTGCTCTTCCCCCGCGTCAAACACGTGTGGTTAGGTGAGCCGCGCCACTAGGGGGTGGCGCTTTTGTGCAGGGCCTGGGTAGGGCTCGGGCAGGGCCTGGGGAGGGCACCACCATGCGATCGGTTCGCATGCGGATTCTTACGACTTTTCTCGTTCTGGCAGCCGTGGGAATCGGTGGCTGGCAGCTGCTTCCGTCACAGGAGGACAAGGACAAGACCATCACGGTCGGCACGACGGACGCCGTCACCTCGCTCGACCCGGCCGGCGCCTACGACGCGGGCTCCTGGGCACTGTTCGGCAACGTCTTCCAGTCACTGCTGACCTTCGAGCCGGACGGCGTCACACCCGTGCCGGACGCGGCCAAGAGCTGCACGTTCGTCGGCAGCGAGCTGACGGCCTACCGGTGCGAACTGCGCTCCGGGATCACCTTCCCGAGCGGCCGGGCGATGACCGCGGAGGACGTGAAGTACTCCTTCGACCGGGTCAAGAAGATCAACTCCGAGGTCGGCCCGGCGTCCCTGTTCTCCACCCTCGGCTCGGTGACCACCGCCGGCGACACCGTCACCTTCCACCTCTCCTCCCCGGACGCCACCTTCCCGTTCAAGGTGGCCACCGGCGCCGGTTCGATCGTCGACCGGGAGAAGTACCCGGCGAACGGCCTGCGGTCCGGCAGCGAGGTCGACGGCACCGGCCCGTACCGGCTCACCGGGTACACCAAGGACAAGCTGGCCGCCCTGGAGCCGAACTCCTCCTACAAGGGCGACGTGAACGGCACCGGCCGCCCCGTCGAGCTGCGCTACTACCGCGACTCCGGGAAGCTGAACGCCGCCTGGAAGGCCAAGCGGATCGACGTGGCCACCCGCACGCTGCCGCCGAGCGTCCTGTCCGGCCTGTCCGCCAGCGACCCGGACCGGCGCGTCACGGAGTCCGACAGCTCCGAGACCCGCAACCTCTACCTCAACACCCGCCAGGGCTCCCCGCTGCACGACGTGCGCGTCCGGCGTGCCCTGGCCTGGCTGGTCGACCGGGAGCAGCTGGCCGCGACGGTGTACGACGGCACCGTCGACCCGCTGTACTCACTGATCCCGGCCGGCCTCACCGGCCACTCCACGTCGTTCTTCGACGACTACCCCAAGCCGAGCACCGAGAAGGCGAGGCAACTGCTCACCGAGGCCGGCGTCACCACACCGGTGCACTTCACCTTCGGCTATGGCAAGGGCCGCGGCGCCGCCGCCGAGGAGGCCGCGGAGCTGAAGAAGCAGCTGGAGGCCGGCGGCCTGTTCAAGGTGGACGTCAAGGGCTACGAGTGGACCGACTTCCAGAAGCGCTGGGCGGACGGCAAGCTGGACGCCTGGGCGGTCGGCTGGGTCGCCGACTACCCCGACCCGGACACCTTCGGCGCCTCGCTCGTCGGCACCGGCTCCACGATGAAAACCGGCTACAGCAACAACCTCGTCGACCACCTGATCACGGAGAGCCAGCAGTACGCCGACCGAAGCCGGGTCGCCCAGGACTTCCGCACCCTCCAGGGGGACGTGGCCGAGGACGTGCCGCTCATCCCGCTGTGGCAGCGCAAGGAGTACGTCGTCAGCAACGAGGACGTCGGCGGCGGCCAGTACCTCGTCGACGGCACCGGTCTGTTCCGGCTGTGGCGCCTGGAGCGGATCTGACGCGGGCGGTTCACGACCGTACGGGCGCGCGCTCCGGCAGGGTCACCGTCACCGCGAGTCCCTCGCCGGGCGCCGTCCGCACCGCCACCTCGCCCCCGTGCGCGTGCACCACGCCCTGCACGATGGCCAGGCCCAGCCCGCTGCCCGCGCCGCCGCCCGCCCGGAAGAACCGGTCGAAGACGCGGGCCGCGTCCTCCTCGGCCAGCCCGGGACCCTCGTCGGCGACGCACAGCCGCACCATCCCGTCCGCGTGCACCACTCCGTCCGCGAGCACCACTCCGTCCGCGTGCACCACCCCGTCCACGCGCTCCGCACCGAGCCGCACCGGCACGTCGGCGGGCGTGTGCGTGCGGACGTTGGCCAGCAGGTTGCCCAGCACCTGTCTCAGCCCCGACTCGTCGGCGCGCACCAGCAGCACCCCGTCCGCGGTCACGGTGACCGGCCGGTCCGGCTGCTGCACCCTGAGGTCCTCGGCGGCCTCCCGCACCAGCCGGCTGACGTCGACGTTCTTCAGGCGCAGTTCGGGCCGCTGGTCGAGGCGGGCCAGGGTGAGCAGCTCGTCGACGAGCCGGCCCATGCGGTCGGCCTCGGCGTTCATCCGGTCCCAGGCGCGTTTTCGCTCGCCCGGCTCGCTCAGCATCCCCTTGTCGTACAGCTGGAGGTAGCCGCGTATCGCCGCGAGCGGGGTGCGCAGCTCGTGCGAGGCGTCGGCGACGAAGCGGCGCAGCTGGGCCGCGGAGCGCTCGCGCGTGCGGTACGCCGACTCCACCTGGTGGAGCATGGAGTTGAGGGCCAGCCGCAGCTGCTCGACCTCCTGCGTCGGATGGTGGCTGGAGGGCACGCGCCGGGTGAGGTCGCCCTCGGCGATGGCGGACGAGGTCTCCACCATGTCCTCCAGCGGCCTGAGCCGGCGCCGCACGCTGAACATGGTCAGGCAGCACAGCAGCGCGAGCAGCAGCGTGCCGACGGTGAGGTCGAGCTTGAGGGCCTTGGCTATGCCGTTGCGCAGGGCCTCGGTGGAGGTCGCCAGCAGGATGTACGGGCCGTCGGCGAGGCGGGTCGCGGTCACACGGTAGGCGGCGCCGCGCACGGTGACGTCGTGCGGGGCGGGGTCCGCGGCGAGTGCGCGCGGGTCGGTGACGGCGGCGGCGAGGGAGCGCTGGGCTTCGGTGGGCTGGATGTCGAAGAGGACGAGAGGCTTCCCGCGGCTGTCGACGGCGGTGAAGATCGAGTCCGGTGTGGGCTGCTGGTCCGCGTGCCGGGGCGCGGCGCGGTCACGGACGAAGTCCAGCACGCGCAGTGAGTCGACCTCTTGCAGGGTGAGCCCCGAACTGCCCAGCGAGCCCCGCATCTTGGTCAGCTCGGTGTCGATCTGGCCGATCAGGTAGTGCCGCATCCCCATCACACTCACCGCGGTGGCCACCACGATGCCGACGGCGAGCAGTCCGACGTTGGCCAGGGTGAGCTTGCCGCGCAGGGAGTGCACCCCGCGCCTGGCGCGTGGCCTCATGCGAGCCCGTATCCGACCCCGCGCCGGGTGGTGATCACCGGCGGGCCCAGGGCGTCGAGCTTGCGCCGCAGATAGCTGATGTACGTCTCCACGACGGTCGACTCCGGCGGGACGTGCTCGTACTGCCAGACGTGGCGCAGCAGTTGATCCTTCGGCACGATCCTGCCGCCGTTGCGCACCAGGAACCTCAGCAGCGCGTACTCGGTCGGGGTCAGCTCGACCGTGCGGCCCGCGCGGTGCACCGAGTACGTCGTCTCGTCCAGCTCCAGATCGCCGTATCTGAGGGGCGGGCGCTCGGGGATGATGTCGGCCGGACGGGTCCGGCGCAGCACCGCGCCGATCCGGGCGACGACGACGTCGATGTCGAACGGCTTGGTGATGTAGTCGTCGCCGAAACCGAGCGCGCCGACTATCTCGGCGGGGGAGTCGCGCGCGGTGAGGAACACCAGCGCCAGATCCGGCTGCCGGGCGCGCAGTTCACGGCCCAGGGCACGGCCGTCCCCGTCCGGCAGCATGACGTCGAGCAGGGCGGCGTCGGGCCGGGTGCGCTCGGTGAGCGCGAGGGCCTCGCGGACGCCGCCCGCGGTCATCACCTCGAAGCGGTGGTAGCGCAGGGCGATGGCGAGGACGTCGGCGATGCTCTCCTCGTCCTCCACGACCAGCACGGTTCCTGGAGCCGTCATGCCCCCCAGTATCGGCGGGGCCACTGACAGCGGGGGCGGATCGAGCTTTGGAGTTCCTTGAGAGTCATGCGTGTCACGTGCCCACGCGCGTGTGCCCATGCCGATCCTGGATCCCAGGACCTGGGGGACCGACCGATGAAGTAACGACCTTCTAAGGAGCGTTGAGCGTGACGGCATGGGCACGGTGGTGCTACCGGCACCGGCTGGTGGTCCTGTTGTTGTGGGTGGGGGCGCTGTTCGGCCTGGGCTTCGCGGCCTCGACGGCGGGCACGGACTACGCGAATGTCTTCTCCCTCCCGAACACGGACTCCAAACGGGCGTACGACCTGATGGAGAAGGCCTTCCCGGACAGCGCGGGCGACACCGACACGGTGGTGTGGAAGACCGACGGCGGATCGGTGCGCGACGCGTCCGTGAAGTCCCGCGTCCAGCCCGCGCTGGACGAGATCGCGAAGATGAAGGGCGTCGGCGAGGTCACCGGCCCCTACAACGGGGCACGGGGGGCGGCGCAGATCAGCCGGGACGGGCGGATCGCCTACGCCCGGATCACGTTCACCGAGCAGGCCAACGCCGTACCCAAGGACCTCGTCCAGAACGTCGTCGACACCGCACAGAAAGCCGAACGTGGGGGTCTTGAGGTCGAGTTGGGCGGCCAGGCCATCCAGCGGGTGCAGGAGCCGCCCCAGGGCCTGTCGGAGATGGTCGGCATCTTCGCCGCGGCCGTCGTGCTGTTCCTGGCCTTCGGCTCGTTCCTCGCGATGCTGCTGCCGATCGGGATCGCGGTCTTCGGCGTCGGCACGGGCATGTTCTCCGTCCAGCTGCTCAGCCACACCACCGACATCCCCGACCTGGCGCCGCTGCTGTCCTCCCTGATCGGCCTCGGCGTCGGCATCGACTACGCGCTGTTCATCGTCACCCGGCACCGGCGCGGCATCACGCGGGGCATGGACCCCGAGGAGTCGGCGGTCACCGCCCTCAACACCTCCGGACGGGCGGTGCTGTTCGCGGGCGGCACGGTGTGCATCGCGCTCGCCGGCATGCTGGTGACGAACCTGCGCTTCCTGGACGGCGTGGTCATCGGCACCTCGCTCACGGTCGTGCTCAGCGTCCTCGCGGCCACCACCCTGCTGCCGGCCCTGCTGGGCTTCCTCGGCCCGCGCGTGCTCAGCCGCAGGCAGCGGCGCCGGCTCGCCGCCGCGGGCCCGGAACCGGAGCAGGAGAGGGCGAGCAGCCTCGCCGCCCGCTGGTCGGGGACCGTGCAGAAGCGCCCGCGGACGATCGCCGCCCTCGCCCTCGTCGTCATGGCCGTCCTCGCCCTGCCGGTGCTGTCCCTGCGCCTGGGCGCGACGGACCAGGGCAACGACGACGCGTCCACCACGACCCGCAAGGCCTACGACCTGCTCGCCGAGGGCTTCGGCCCGGGCTTCAACGGCCCGCTCCAAGTGGTCGTCTCCAGCGGTGACACGGCCGCCCTGGTGAAGGACATCCAGGCGACCAAGGGGGTCGCCCAGGTCGGCGCGGTGCCCGCACGCGGGGGCGTGACGGTCGTGCAGGTGGTCCCGACGACGTCACCGCAGTCGAAGGAGACCGACGACCTCATCGACACCCTGCGGGAAGAGGTGATCCCGGAGGCGAAGGTGCAGGCCCACGTCGGCGGGGTCACCGCGATCTCCAAGGACTTCGCCTCCGTCACCGGCGACCGCCTCCCCTACTTCATCGCGACGATCATCGGCCTCGGCTTCCTGCTCCTGCTGGTCGCCTTCCGCTCCCTGGTGGTGCCGCTGACGGCCGCCGTGATGAACCTGATCGCGGCGGCGGCCTCCTTCGGCGTCCTCGTCGCGATCTTCCAGTGGGGCTGGGGTCTGAGCCTGCTCGGCCTCGGCAAGGAGGGCCCGATCAACGCCTTCCTGCCGGTCATCATGCTGTCCCTGCTCTTCGGCCTGTCCATGGACTACCAGGTGTTCCTGGTCAGCCGGATGCACGAGGAGTGGGTGCACACGAAGGACAACGCGCGCGCGGTACGTGTCGGCCTGGCCGAGACCAGCCGCGTGATCAACTCCGCGGCCCTGATCATGGTCTGCGTCTTCATGGCCTTCGTCCTCAGCGGCGACTCGGGCGCGGCGATGGCGGGCGTGGGCCTGGCGGCGGCGGTCGCGCTGGACGCCTTCATCCTGCGTACGGCACTGGTGCCGGCCGCGATGCACCTGCTGGGGAAGGCCAACTGGTGGCTCCCGGAGTGGCTGGAGAAGCGGCTGCCGCACCTCGCGGTGGAGCCGAACGAGGAGGAAGCGGAGGCCGCACCCGCCGAGGGCACCGGGGGCGCCTCCTCGGTGGTCCACGGCTACGTCCGCACGGCCGACGGCGAGCCGGTGGAGGACGCGGCGGTGACCCTGCTGTCGAAGGGCGGGCGTCAGCTGGACCGGGTGACGTCGCTGGCGGACGGCTCGTACATCGTGTCGGTGCCGGGGCCGGGATCCTATCTGCTCGCGGTGACGGCGGGAGCGCACGGCTCCAGGGCGCGGCACCTGGTCGTGGGGGACGGGCCGTTGGTGTACGACGTGGAGGTGGCGGAGGGGGAGGTGGACGCGGTCAGTTAGCTTTCTTCTGCCCGGCCTTGAGGATCTGGTCGACGTCGAGGGTGACCTTGGCACCGATGGAGTCGGGCAGGGCGGCGATCTCACCGGGGGCGTACGGACGGTGGTTTTTGTACTCGCTCCCGGTGGGGTCAGTGAGCACGTGGACGCGCTGGTGCTTACGGTCGACGATGACGTAGACCGGGATCTTCGCCTGAGCGTATGCGGTGACCTTGGTACGCAAGTCCTGTCGGTAGTTGCTGGAGGTGACTTCCAGGACGAGGCGGAAGCATGAGGGGTCGTAGGAGCTGTTCTCGACCACGTGTTCGCGGTAGTCGCCGTCCACCACGGAGAAGTCGGGGATCGCATAGTCCTCCGGCCCGTCCGGAAGCCACACTCCGATCCCCTGGATCAGCTTGGACTCGTTGCTGTGCAGCCCTGCGGCGACGAACGGAAGCATGAGCTCAGTCAAGGCTTCCCCGTGGGGGCCGTCCGGCGGTGGGGTCACGAGGATCTGGCCTCCGATGATCTCGACGCGATAGCCCGGAAGGCGCTGGACGAGGACGTCGGCCGCTTCGAGGAGCGTCATCGCCCGGTTGCCGGGCTGGCGCTCGGGGTACTCGACGGGTGCTGCGGACATCACGTGCCTCCCATGGGCTGGTGTCGAGAGCGTCATCGTAGGCAGGCGGGACGCCGGACGTCCCGTTCGAACCGCTTCACCCGGAAGTGATCACTCCCCCTGCCGCTCCCGCCCCGCCGGATCCGGCAGCGCCTTCGTCATCCCCGGCAGGAAGTCCGTGAACAGCTCGTGCACCTCCCGCACGAGCGGCCGCAGCACCCGGAACCGCGCCAGGTACACGCCCCGCGCGGTGAGCCGCGCCCCCCGCTCGGCGAGCCGGTAGCTCCGCTCCCGTCCCTCCGTCCGGTCGAAGATCCAGTACAGGACGAGCCCCATCTGCGAGAGCCACATCAACTCGGGCAGGATGTCCCGCAGTTCCTCCGGCAGCTTGGTCTTCGTGCCCGCCAGCACCTCCCGGTGGACGCTGATGGCCTCCACGCGCGCGTGCTCGGACTCGGGGGAGAAGGGGCTGAGCGGGCTGTCGGGGTCGGCGGCGTTCTTGAAGAACTGCACCGCGAACTCGTGGTACGGCGTGGCGATGTCCAGCCAGACGCGCAGCACGCCCGCGAGGCGTGCCTCGAGGTCGGTCTCCCGGTCCAGGACCTCCCGGACCGCCACCCGGTGCTCGGCGGCGATCCGGTCGTAGAAGCCCTGGATCAGGTGCTCCTTGCCCTCGAAGTAGTAGTACGCGTTGCCGACGGAGACGCCGGCCTCCTTGGCGATGGCCCGCATGGTCGTCTTGTCGTAGCCCCGCTCCTGGAACAGCCGCATCGCCGTCTCCAGGATCAGCGCGCGGGTCTGCTCGGACTTGCTGCCTTCGTTCTTCGCGGACACGGACAAGAGCCTAACGACTGCCGCAGGCTCCGCTGTCACAGCCCGGCGGGGCGTAGGTCCAGCCCCGGCTCGGGTGGTACGTCCACCCGTCGCCCGACCACCGCCCCTCAACGAGGCGCTGCGCGCCGCCCCCATTGATTGCCCCCCGCCGGTACGCCTTCCCGCCCCACTGCGTTCCCCGCCACATCGCCGCCGCCAGCACCGCGCCCTTGGCCAGCGCCGCGCCGGCCGGAGTGCTGAGCCGGTGGGCGAGCGGGCGGTGCTCGCGCAGCGCCCACAGGACGACGGCCCAGGCGGCCGTGCCCCGGTAGATCTGTCCGGCGTCCCCCACCACGGTGACCTCGTCGAGGGTGCCGCCGTGATCCAGCGAGGGAAACCGCGCACGCGCCTCGTCGGACCCCGCCGGGACCAGCTCCAGCGGCACCAGCTGCCGCTGCCGTACGAGCCAGTCCCGCACATGGGTGCACAGGGCGCAGTCGGCGTCGTACAGCACGGTCAGCCCGCGGACCGGGACGCGCACGGCGCCCCGGTCCCCGGCGGTCGCCACCGCGCTCACGCCCCGGCCGACGGCGCGGCCCAGCCCTGCGGCGCGACGGGCGGGATCTGCTCCCGCTCCATGACCCCGCGCCGGCGGATCCGGTTCAGCACGTACACATTGCCCAGGTGCATCACCCCGAGCACCAGCAGCACCACGCCCAGCTTGGTCGACAGCGCCTCGAAGATCTCGCGGGTGTCCTCGATGGTCTCGTCGCCGCTCAGGTACAGCGCCACGAAGCCGAGGTTGACCAGGTAGAAGCCGACCACCAGGAGGTGGTTGACGGCGTCGGCGAGCTTCTCGTTCCCCTGTAGCACGTCCGCGAGGAACACCCGTCCGTTGTGGCTGAGCGTCCGGGCCACCCAGATGGTCAGCCCGATGCTGACGACCAGGTAGATGACGTAGGCGATGACCGTGCGGTCCATGCCCCCACCCCTTCTCGACACTTCTTGAACGCGTTCAAAACGCTGACAGTGCAGACTGTAGACCTGTTTTTGAACATGTTCAACTCGCTTGGGGTGCCGTGGACTGTCCGTCAGGGGCGCCGGCTGAGCTCCGGACGCTTCGTGTAGTCCGTGAACCCGAGGATGTTCCCCCAAGGGTCGGCGACCTCCACGGTCCACCCCGTGGCCACGGAGAAGGGCTCGTCGAGCGGCTCGATCCCGGCGTCGGCGAGCTTCCGGACCGCCGTACGCGCGTCCGGCACCTCCAGCCACAGCCGGGTCGAGGGCCAGGCCGGCGGCCGCTGCCCCAGCCCGTGCTCCACCCGCAGCAGAATCCCGGGCGTCTCGCCCCCGACCTTCAGCAGCGCGATGCCGGCCTCGTCGAACCGGAACCCCACGACGAACCCGGCCCGCTCGTAGAACTCCACGGCCTCGCTCAGGTCGCCGACGGGCAGCAGCACGTTGTCGAAACCGAGCAGTTCGTAGGACTCTTCATCTGACATGCCATCAGATTAAGTTGACAGGCCCGTGGACCGCGGAGGCTGCACCGCCCGGGTCACTCACCCGGACCAGGCGACGTCACACCGGCGAGCGTCACAGCGGGGACAGCTCCGTCCGCCCCTCGAACCGCCCGCCGACCCGGGCGGCGAGCCAGTGGACGCGGTCCAGGTCCTGTTCTCCCCGCACGTGCACGTGAACGGTGTGGTCCGCGGAGGGCTCGTACTGGTACAGGTCCCGCGAGTGCACCGACAGCGTCAGGTACGCGTACTTCTGGGAGATGGCCCCGAGCCCCGCCTCCGGCACCTCGGGCCACTCGTTCAGGTCCCAGCGCACGGCGGCGGCGTCCCGGGGACCCAGGGCCCGGATGAACGGTTCGGCGAGCTCCAGGGGATGCGACCAGTCGTGCACGGAGACGGGCAGACACTCCATCGCGTCGTCGCCGTTCTCCGCCGACCGCACGTCCGCCTCCTCCCGCGCCCACCAGTCCAGCCCGGGCAGCACCCGCAACACCCCCGCCAGCCCCTCCCGGGACCGGATCTCGGCCTCGAAGTCCACCTCGGCGTAATGGAGGTCCGCGATCCCGAGCAGCGTGCGCACGACACGCAGGGCCTCGTCCAGGTCGGGCGTGGTGAGGACGGCGGCGGCGGTGGAGTTGCTCATGGGGCGAACCTTAGATCCCCCGAGGTGCGGGGTCTCTTGGTTTTCCGGTTCCGGCGGGGGCGAGGCGGCAGCCCTCGACGCCGCCCCGGCCGCTCGGCGCAGGAGCCGCAGGGCCGGCTGGGGCGAGCATCGGTCACCTCACCCGATGGCGATCCGGGTCTTCCAGTAGTCCTTCGCAGCGATGATCTCTGCCCCCGATCCGGTAAGAGCCGTCTTGCTGCCTGCGTAGAAACGGACAGACCCGTCGGAGTGAATGGCCCAGATGTCGGGGACCGAGTCTCCGTTGACGCTGGGCGTACCGATCAGAAGCGGGATGTTGTCGCTGTTCCAGCCCGAGGCGCCGTATTCGGTGTCGGCGCCGCCGGAAGAGTTGGCTGCGGAAGCGAGCGAGTCGAGGTTGACTCCACCACTGGACGCGGCGATGCCCTTGCGCAGCAGAAGTCTCCCGCTGACGTCGCTGCGGTAGAGGAGGTCGGTGACACCGTCACCCGTGATGTCCTGGGCGGTGACGACATCCCGGTCCTTCCAGGCGGAGGCCGAGAGCTTGATCGCCTGTTCGATGGTTGCACCGTGGTAGCCGGTCAGCACCCAGAGTTCCTCGTCCGATCCGCTCTTGACCGTTGCGAAGAAGTCGGCGCGTCCGTCACCGGTGGCGTCTCCGGCGCTGACGATCTGGGTCATGTCCGCGGGGTTGGGCGCTCCATCCGGCAGGAGAATCTCCCGGCGCTTGTCGACGTCGACGGCTCCGTAGCCGTCTCCGGGATAGACCCAGAGCTTGCCGCTCAGACGGACGACGAGGTCCTGAAGGCCGTCACCGCCGTAGATGTCGCCGTTGTGGGTGATCAAGGCGCCCTTGAAGTGACCGGAGGGCGCCGCGACGTACGGTGGCAGCTCGTCGCCGTTGGGGTCCTTGTCGGGGTTGGCTCGGTAGGCACCGGACATCGAGTAGTCCAGGTCACCGGTTCCCTTGGTCGGGTCGTCCTTGTCGGCCTGGGATGGATACATGGCCAGGTTGCCGCCCTCGGTGACGACCATGAGGTCGGCCATCTTGTCGCCGGTGAAGTCGCCAGGGGCATCGGCCTGATCGCGGGGCGCGACGTAGAAGAAGTACTTCGTCGGATCCGATGCGTTGCCTGCGCTGTCGACGGTGCGCACGTACAGCACGTTCGGGCCGGCGGTCGGAGGTCGCGCATCCGCGATGGTCGCGCTGACGCTGGTGGCCGTACCCGCCTTCCGGTCGATGTGGAATGGGTAGCTGGCCGAGTTGAACCCGTATTCGTAACGCACCACGTCCGTGTTGAGGGCACGTACGGTGAAGGAGCCGGGCGTACCGAACTTCTTCGTACTCCACTTGGCGTCCTCGCCGTCGCTGCCGAAGCCGTTCTCATCACCGTCGGCGTCCGGGAAGTCGGTGGAGCTGACCTTGGGAGGTTTCGGCGCGGCGGTGTCCAGGACGAACCGGCACGGTGTCTTGGACGGGGAGAAGGCCGACGAACTTCCCGCGTCGTCGACGGCTCTTACCCGCCAAGAGTAGACGGTGCCGTTCTTGAGTGTGCTGGTCGAGAAGGCCGCGGTGCGCAGGGCGGTGTCGGTGTCCCCGCCGACGGACTTCTTGCCGGCTGATTTCAACAGGTCACCGACGCTGTCCCACTTACCCGTCGGCCAGAGATCGAAATCGAGATAGTCGAGGTTCTTGTCCTTGTCCGTTCCCTTGGCGGTGAAGGTCAGATCACCCGAACCCATCCGCACGTACGGCGTCGTCGTGGTGCACTTGGCATCGGGGCCGAGGTCCAGGGAACCGGAGACGATCGTGGGCCTGCGGTTGTAGACCAGTTCCAGGACGGGTGCGTAGTCGCCGTCGGCCTGGAACTTCTTCCATGCGTACTGGGAGTCCTCGTCGCGGGCGCGCAGTCCGAAGGTGATGGTCTCGTCGCCCTCGTCGGCGACCTTCTGAGCACCCTTCTTCACGTCGAATGCTTCGAATGCGTCGTGGCAACGGGAAGCTTTCCACCCGTGTGCGAAGCTTTTGGTGGCCAGCTTGTTGCCGTCGTGGAGCTTGGGCGCATTGCTCCAGTTCGTGTGGGAGTCGATCTCTCCGGTGAGGTGCACGCTCATCGAACGGTCGCTGCAGGACCAGGAGTAGGTCTCCAGCATGCGCAGCTTCGCGCTGGTGATCTTGGTGCCCTTCAGATCCTTGTCGAAGGAGATGTTGAAGAACGACCGCGAGGTGCCCCAGGTGTCGGACTCGAAGCCGACGCGAGCCTCATGGCTGCCGCCCTTGTTGAAGCCCTTGCCGTTGTAGAAGGTGGCTCTGGGGAAGCGGTCATAGGCGGTGGTCCAGTTCTGGGTGTGCTTCTTCACCGACGGGTCGATGAACACCGGGTAGGTGGTGGCCGGGTCGCCCAGGAAGTCCTGATCCGGTGTGAGCGTCCACTTGCCTGCGGACAGGTCGGCCTCGACCAGTGCGCCAAGCGAGTAGGGCGAGGGGCCGTCGAGGGAGGGAAGACTCAGAGTCGCCGCTGATCCGGTCTGCGAGGGAGCGGGTGTGGGTTCCGCCGGAGCGGACGGCAGGGGGGAATCCGACACGGAGGGCTCGGGGCCGTCACTGGCTGAGGGAAGGACCTCGACGTCGGTGTCGCTCTGCTCGTCCGATTCGACGGGATCTTCCCCAGCTTCGGTCGGGGCGTCGCTGGGGCTGGGGGAGGCGGAGTCGGACGGGTCCGGACTTTCGGGCTCGGCCGGCTGGGCCGATTCACCCACGCTGCTGTCGCTGACGGCGGGTGCCCCGCTGCTGTCCCACATCAGCGGGGTGGGCGACATCGCGATCTCGTCCCCATGGGCGTTCTCCGCGCCGACGATGCCCGAAGCCGGGTCCAGCCGGAAGGTGAGGTCGGCGGAGTGGAGGCCGTATGCCAGCTGCCGCGCGTGCGGGTCGGAGGCCGCCTGCCGGTTTTTCAGCACGACGAGCTGGGCGAAACCGTCGTCGTCGGCGGTGAGGACGAGGTCACCGCCCGGAAAGATGTCCGGGTAAAGCGCACGGTTGCCGTCGATGATCGGAGCGGGAACGGCCCCGGGCCAGGTGAGCTGTATGTCGTGGTCGCCGACGTGAAGGGTGACCAGGGGGGTTCCGGTGTCGTCCGTCGCTGCGTCGTGCAGCAGGGAGACGCGGCGTACAGCTGATCGCGAGGCTCGGTCCTTGCTACGCGGCGACGAGCCGGCCGAGAAGACCACGCGCGTGTTGGTGGCCTTCGGCTCCCATCCGGCCTTGGTGCGATGCAGGCCCGGATCGATCTTCTTCCACTCGCCGCCTACTTTTGCGCGGATCGCCGACGAGTAGAGCCGCTTCACCATCAGACCGTCGGGGCGGGCCCACGTGGTTGAGTGTGAGGTCCGCGCGGCGGTCACCTCGACATTCTTGCGGGTGCGGGCCGCCTGAGTGAGGGCGGCGGACTCGGTGACAGTCTTGGTGCGCCCGTCGCGGCCACTTCGGTCTCCTGTGCCCGCACCGTCCGTCCGGGATCCCACGTAGACGATCCCGGTCGTCATGAGCGCGGTCGCGATCAGCGCCACGCTTGCACGACGGCTGGGCCCATGGCGCCAGTTGCGAGTCATTGGGCGGCTGTCCCCTCCCCCTTGTTCCCCCTCGGAGCCGGCGCGCGCCAGGGCGCGGCGCCGGGCGAGCCGATGATGGCCTATGCGCGAACTGTCGTCACCCTGTGGGGAGTTTGCGCGTGACGGGCGCTACTTGTCGCTTGAGGCCTCAGATGGCCACGGTGAACGGACCACAGGCGGTAAGGAGCCGGAGAGCAAAGCGGATATAAATGGATCCTGCTGGGCAAATCAGCAACCAATTTCCATTGTGATGTACATAAGTGCACCGCAGAGAGTTAAATAGACGGCCGCTTCCGAGTAAAGCGTTTCCCTACTTATTGCCTATTCGCTGCGTAACGATCCGTTACGCACGGTGATGATAATCACATCGACCTGCCATCTATGGCGTTCCGTCACAGTGCGATCACAGAATCCTCACTGTCTGATACGTCGTCACGCGTGGTCCGTCACTGGTCCCGCTCCAAGTGGTCCGGGGGGACCTCGCCGTGTTCGGTCGTCTTTCACATATCCGCGAATTCCGCGAACGTCGCCTCGCGCGCACAACTGTGACGGTCACATCGGCCGTGCTGCTGGTGGGCTTGCTGCCTGCCCAGTCCCTGGCCCTGCCCCCCGATCCGTCGAAGGCGGAGACCGGGCGCGAGTCACTCGCGTTGGAGGACCTCGAGCGTGACGTGCCGGTCCCCGGCAAGGTGTTCAATCGAAACCGGGACACACTGAAGGCAGAGGTCCCCAAAGACCAACTCAGCGCGCCCGCCGGTACGACGACGCCACCCTCCAACGTGGCGGGCTCAGTCACGTTCGGCTCGACCTCCACCACGGCCCCGGCTCGCGCGGCCGGAGTGGTCGGTGCCGACCCGGCGGCGCTCAGCCCTGTCGGTAGCCTGCCCGTCAGCCTCGGCCAGGCCCCCGACCAGTCGGCGCCGAGTGGCACGTGGCAGGTCACCATTCCCGACCGCACATCCGCAGTCAGTCAAGGAGTGGACGGCGGAGTACTGATCGTCCAAGGCCCTGCCACCGGTTCTGTCCCCGTCTCCGTCAAGCTGGACTATTCGAAGTTCCAGGCCCTCTATGGCGCCGACTGGGCCTCGCGCCTGCACTTCGTCCAGTTCCCCGACTGCTATCTGACGACGCCGGATGACGAAGCGTGTCAGACGTACGAAGAACTGGAGACGACTAACGACGCGGCTTCGAAGTCCATCACGGCTACCGTCGATCCAGCGGCCGACAGCTCCGTGACTCCGGCATCCACGAAGTCCGCGTCCCTTCCCGCTTCCGGCGTCACCCAGGCCGCATATCGGACGTCCACCTCTGTGATACCGGCAGCCACGGGGAGTGCAACGGCGGTCGTCGGTGCGATTGATTCCGGTGGTGGCGCCCCCGGCAGCGCCGGTGCAGGAACCTTCAAAGCGACACCGCTCGCATCGGATGGCAAATGGGAGGCAGGGGGATCATCCGGCGCCTTCACTTGGTCCTACCCGCTGACCGTGCCGAGTCCCCCCGCGGGGCCCGCTCCCGCGATCTCCTTCGACTACAACTCCCAGACCGTCGACGGTCGTACGGCGGTTTCCTCGCCGCAGTCCTCCTGGATCGGCGAAGGCTGGGACTACAACCCCGGTTACATAGAACGCCATTACCGCAGCTGCGAGGACGACCGCAAGACGCTGAAGGCCGGCGCCCCCAACAACACCGCGAAGAAGGACAAGACCCCTGACCTGTGCTGGGCGTCGTACAACGCCGTGATGTCTCTGGCGGGCAAGACCACAGAACTGGTCCGTGACGCTGGTTCCGGCAGCGATCCGGAGAAGGACACCGAGCTCTACCGCCCGCAGCAGGACGACGGCACCCGCATCGAGCATCACGTCGGCGGCAGCAACGACGACAACAACGGTGAGTACTGGATTGTCACGACCACCGACGGCACCCAGTACTACTACGGCCTGAACAAGGTGGGTGGCGGTCACGCCGACACCGACTCGGTCTCCACCGTTCCCGTCTTCGGCAACCATCCCGGTGAACCCTGCCACGCCGATGCCTTCGCCGACTCGCGCTGTGGCGCCGGCAAGCAGCAGGCGTGGCGCTGGGGCCTGGACAAGGTCGTCGACGTCAACGGCAATGTGATGGTCGTCGACTGGAAGCAGGAGGCGAACTACTACGCGGTGCGCAAGAAGTTCAAGACGCCTGAGCAGTACGACCGTTACGCCTATCCGACGTCCATCGCGTACGGCATGCGCACCTCCGACCTCACCAAACCCTCCGCAACCGTCGACTTCGGTGTCAAGCAGCGCTGCCTGAAGTCGGAGTCGGCATGCGACCCGGCCAACTTCGCCAAGACAGACGATCCCGGCGCCTACCGCCCCTGGTGGGACACTCCGGGCAACCTCAACTGCAAGTCCACCTCGAAGCTGTGTCCGTCCTTCCCCTCCTTCTGGACGCAGTTGCGTCTGGACACGGTGACGACGAAGGCCGCCCGAGCCGGACAGACCGGCCTCGGCAAAGTGGACGTCTACACGCTCCACCAGTCCTTTCCCGAGGACTGGTACGACACGTCACCCGGCCTGTGGCTCAACTCCATCACGCGGACCGGTTACGGCCCGGGTGACACGACAGGCACGCTTCAGTCCGCGGACGGTGTCAGCTTTGCCCATTACTCCGTTGGCTCCACTTCACCCCTGCACGCCTGGCTGAAGGATCGCCAGTTGCCGAACCTGGTCCTCACCGGCAAGAACGACCAGCGCCCAGGCTTCACCCGTCCTCGCATCGGCACGGTGTCCACCGAGTACGGCGGGGACATCGAGGTCGAGTACACAGGTGGCTGCCGGACCGAGCCCTCGGAGGACAAGGGCAAGGACAACGGAACCTGCTACCCGGTGCGCTGGTCACCCGACGGGGATGAGAAGACCCCGGCGAAGGCATGGTTCAACAAGTACGTCGTCGACTCCGTCACCGAAACCGACAAGGTCACATCGCACGGCAAACCGATCGTGACCAAGTACAAGTACTCCGGGGCGGCGTGGGCCAAGAGCGACGACGAGTTCACGCGCCCTGCCCTGCGCACGTTCAGCGACTGGCGGGGTTATCGGCAGGTCTTGGTCGCCAAGGGCAGCAAGTCCGTGTCGGAGCAGGGAGATCCGCAGTCCCAGTCCTACTCGGTGACGCGCTATTTCCAGGGCACGGGCGGCGAAGTCAAGGACTCCACCGGTGCGTACACGCTGCTCGCCGACGACGCACAGCAGTACGCCGGAATGACGGCAGAGACCATGACCTACCGGGACTCCGACGGCCAAGTCCTCAAGCGAGCCCTGAACTTTCCGTGGTCCAAGCAGACAGCCTCACGCTCCCGGGAGAACGAGGACGGGACCGAGGGAGACCCGCTGCTCGCCTACCGCACAGGGATCAAGCGGACGGACGAAATCCAGAAGCTGGACAAAGACAGCTGGCGTGCAGTCCGCACCCTCACAACGGTCGACGACACGTACGGACTGCCCATCCAGGTGGAGACGGCTGTCGTTAAACCGAGCGGCAGTGGCGAGGCACTGTCCGACCAGACCTGCACCAAGACCTCGTACGTGCACAACATCCCGGCGTGGCTGATCGGCCTGCCCAAGGAACAGCGCATCACCGGTACCTCGTGCGCCGACTACGACACCGCGGACCCGGCGACCAAGCTCAAGTCGGCGGTGCGGAACACCTACGACAAGCTGGCCTACGGCGCTACACCGACCAAGGGCATGGTCACCTCGGTGGCCGAGATCGACGGGGCGGGCACGTCGTACTCCCACGTAACCGACACGACGTACGACGACCTCGGCCGTGTCCGTACGGTGACGAAGCCCGGCGAGGGCACCACGGAGACGCAGTACACGCCGGAGTCGGGCGGTCCCGTCACCGAAACCAAGATGATCAACGCCAAGGAGCAGACGACCAGGACCACGCTCGATCCCGGACGCAACCTCCCCCTTACGGTCACCGACCCCAACGGACGGGTGACACGCAACGAGTACGACGCCCTCGGTCGTCTGGTGAAGGGTTGGTCGGCATCCCGCTCCTCGGGCAGCAAGTCGCCGAGCATCGTGATCGACTACCAGCCGGCGATCGCCACGAGCAGTGACAACCGGCCCGCCGCCGTGTCCGTGAAGACGCTCAAGGACGACGGCTCCTACGCCAGCGAGGTCACCCTCTACGACGGCCTGATGCGCGAGGTTCAGAAGCAGTCCGAGGCTCATGGTTCCGGCCGGATCATCGCGGACACCACGTACAACGACCACGGCCTGGTCGACGAGAACACCTCCGCGTACCTGGCGAAGGGCGAGCCGGAGACGAAGCTCTTCGCTCCCAGGTCGAAGTTGCTGATACCCGCTTGGACCAAGCATCGCTACGACGGCATGGAACGCGAGGTCCGGGCGTCGGTCTACCACGCCGGTGACTACAAGTACGCGACGTACACCAGCTACGGCTTCGACAGCACCCAGGTGGATCCACCGGGGTCCACAAGCCCGACCACGAGCACCTACTACGACGCCCTCGGCCGGGTCACCTCCGTCAAGCACTACACCAAGGAGGCCTCCGCATCGACCGTTGGCCGAACGACGACCTACGGATACGACGCCAGAGGCAACCGCAGCAAGGTGACCGACCCGGCGGGTGACGACTGGACGTATACCTACGACGCCCGAGGCCGGGTCACCTCCGCCACCGACCCTGACACC
Organism: Streptomyces sp. NPDC054834; assembly: GCF_053611185.1. Classification (NCBI taxonomy): domain Bacteria; kingdom Bacillati; phylum Actinomycetota; class Actinomycetes; order Kitasatosporales; family Streptomycetaceae; genus Streptomyces; species Streptomyces sp. NPDC054834. Next base: position 262,353 of record NZ_JBSGZV010000004.1, read on the forward strand.
GGCACCACGAACACGTGGTACGACGCCGCTGATCGTCCCAACCACGTCAAGAACGCGCGCCAGCAGGAGACCTTCACGGAGTACGACCTTCTCGGACGTGTGAGGTACGTCCGGCAGGGCTCCGCGACCGCGACACCCGTCAAGGAGTACACCTACGACGACGCGGCCGGTGGCATCGGCAAGCCCGGAAGCTCCACTAGTCACACCGACAACGGTGACTACATCACCCGCGTAACCGGCTACGACGCCGATTACAACATCACGGGCAGCGACACGGTCGTCCCGTCGAACTCGATGACGACGGGGCTGGCCGGCACGTATTCCTACGCCTACAGCTACACCCCCACGGGCAAGCAGCAGTCGGTCACCTTGCCGGCCGCGGGCGGACTGGCCAAGGAGAGGGTCGTCACCCGCTACGACAGCGACGGCCTACCGGAGTCGACCTCAGGCCTGACCTGGTACACGGCCGACACAACGTACTCCCCGTACGGAGAGCCGCTTCGGACGGTATCCGGTTCCCAGCCCTACCGCGTCTGGACAACCAACTTCGTCGACCCGCACACGGGTCGGCTGGAGCGGACGGTCACGGACACCGAGACGGCAGGCCCGCACCACGTCACCGACGGCTACTACTCCTACGACGCTGCCGGCACGATCACTTCCAACGCCCGCAAGCTCAACGAGGCGACCGGTGACACCTGGGACACCCAGTGCTTCACCTATGACGTGATGGGCGAACTCGTGCACGCCTGGACGTCGAAGACCACCCCGGACGGCAAGGGCACCGGCTGCAAGGCGTCCGACGGCACGACATGGGGTTACCGCACCGATTACACGACCGCGTCCGGTCCCGTGTCCGATGCCCCGGATGCGGCATCGGACACGACGAGCCCTGACAGTTCGCTGACATCGACGCTTGCGGCGGCGGCCCCGGACTCGTCGACGGTGTCCACCGGCACTACGGCCTACCGCCAGTCCTTCACCTTCGACTGGCTCGGCAACCGCGCGACGATGACCGAGCACGACACGGCAGACGCGACGAAGAACGTCACGTTCACGTACGGATACGGCAAGAGGGTCGCCGCCAACGGCACGGCCCCGGCGTACACGGCGCAACCGCACACACTCACGGCGATCACCTCCAACCCGTCGGGCAAGAGCAGCACCTACACGTATGACGAGTCAGGAAACACCAAGACCCGGAACCTGTTCAACACGAAGCAGGACCTGGTCTGGACACCGGACGACAAGGTCGACAACATCACGGCCGATGGCAAGAAGACGACGTACGTCTACGACGCCGACGGCAACCGTCTGCTGGAGAACTCGTCCGCCGGCTCCACCCTGTACCTGGGCGAGACCGAACTGACGACGAACACATCGGGCACCATCACCAAGGCATCGCGCTCGTACACGCAGCCGGGCGCGCCCACGGTGGTCCGCACGACGACCAACGGCGCGACGACGGGCCACAAGCTCAACGTCCTGATCGCCGACCAACTGGGCACGGCCAACACGTCGGTGGAACTGTCCAGCACTCAGCCGATCACACGCCGCGCGTTCAAGCCCTACGGCGAGATTCGCGGTACGAAGCCGTCGAACTGGCCGAACAGGCGCAGCTACCTGGGCGTAGGTATCGACGACACGGCCACCGGCCTGACCCACATGGGCGCCCGTGAATATGACCAGAATTCGGGCCGATTCCTGTCGGCGGACCCGATCATCGACTTCGCGGACCCGCTGCAGATGAACGGCTATGCGTACAGCGGTAACAGCCCTATCAGCAAGAGCGACCCGACGGGCCTGTGGTGCTCCAGTTGTAATGATGGAAAGGGTTGGACACGACCCGACGGCGGCACCAGAGGTGACCCGAACGGGGGACTCAACTCCGACGGCACCGTACGCGGTACCCCGAACAGCGGAGGAAATTCCGGCGGAAACTCCGCAAGCCCTTCAGTCGTGGTTGACCTCGGTGATGGCAAGTCCACCTTGCCGCCCAAGAAGATCTACCGGGAATTTCAGAGGAAGCTTCCTGGTATTGGTCAGCTGCAGCGGAACAGGGTTTACTTCAGCGATCTCAGTTACGAGCTCATGGTGGAACTCTACTTCCGTGAGCGGTGCAGCTTCAGTTTCACCGACGGATGCAGCGACCTCCGCCAGTTCTATGACGGCTGGAAGCACGTCGACAGCATTGATTCCGTTGACACCTGCCCTGTGTGCGACAACGTCGGGTTCCAGGCAATATTGGAGCACGTGATCGCCGGACGGGCCGGAAAGGTGAAATGGGGGAGTTCATGCACCCAGTGTTTCTTGGCCGGCACCGATGTCCTCATGGCCGACGGCAAGACCAAGAACATTGAGGATGTGAAGGTCGGGGATAAAGTTTTGGCTACCGACCCGGAAACCGGAGAATCCGGTTCCCGCACAGTCAAAGCCCTGATCGTCACCGAGCACGACAAACACTTCAACGAACTGTCCATTGCCACACCCGACGGCATCAAGAAGCTAACCGCTACCTACGAGCACCCCTTCTGGTCCCCGTCTGAGCGCGCCTGGCTCAAGGCCGCGGCCCTCAAGCCGGGCATGACGCTGCTCACGGACAGGGGCAACACGGTCCTCGTCACGGGAAACCGTTCCTTCAGCAGGTACGCCCGCACGTACAACCTCACGGTGGACGACCTGCACACGTACTATGTGCTGGCGGGCGAGACTCCCGTGCTCGTGCATAACTCCGGAGGCTGCCCCGATCTGGATGCACTTTCGCAGAGTGGAATGCGTCCAGCCAAGGGGAGGACGACTCATGCAGGGCGTGAATACCAGAAGCATATGAACCGCGGCGATCTTCCTGTGGTTCCCGGCAAGGAGTTGAAGACTGCCGGACAGGATTTGTTGGACGACATTCTGACCAATCCGCAAACCGCTACGTCCGCTGTCAATTCCGGCAACTTCGCGGGCGGAACGCGGTATATCATGCCGGACCCTGCTGGTGGGCGCGGGATCGGTGCAACCTTCGACGCAAATGGACAGTTCCAATACTTCGGGCGGTACTAGGCATGTTGGTAATCGAGCCGTGGGATGCAAAGGCGCGCGGCGACGCTAGTCTCGCTGACCTTCGGGGTGCGATCGCGGGGGCGTCTGTGAGTGCGGTCCGCTACGTAGTTCCGCAGGGGGAAACCTGGCCCGAAGGGCACAGGGAGGATCGTGCTCATGAAGTCGACATGGCCGTTGATCTGGTCATGAGCACCGGGGCTGCACTGTCCCTGTCCTGGGCGATGGATGGCCTCAACGAAGGGATGGAAATCGAGCTCAGGGAACCTGGAGAGTCGGACGCCGACTTGCCTGGGGACACTGTCGACGTGAGCGACCATGTCGATTGGGAGAGGTTCCTTGGGGCGGATATTGTGGAAATCATTCCTGCCTGGCACGTTCCCAACGACGGGTGTCCTGAAATGCCGTGGGCGTATCGCCTTGGATTCTCCAATAAGTCAAGCCTGGTTATTGCTCTAGGGGCGGCTGAGGGGGAGGGGTTCACGTATATGCCTGACGAGCTGGTCGTGTTCTTCGACGAGAGTCTCGCGGCTTCCTATACGATCCCAGCGAGTGATACTTCTTCACGCGGATAGGTTGAACCGAGTCAAGGGGTTCGGTACGCGCCTGTTGCGGGACGCCTAATAGTTGAGCATTTACATTGCTCGGGAAAATAGATCAAACAGGCCCCGCCGGAATGATCTCCGGCGGGGCCTGGCGTCTTGTGACGGCAACGTCAGCGGACGACGGCTGCGGTGGGCGGGTCGTCCGGGGCGTCGGTCTGGCTGAGGATGCCCCCGAGGGTGTCGATGGCCTGGCGCTGGAGGCGGAGGCGTACGTGTGCGTAGACGCCGGCGGTGACGCCGATGTGGGCGTGGCCGAGGAGTTCCTTGATGACGACGAGATCGACGCCTTGCTCCAGGAGCAGGGTGGCGGTCGAGTGTCGGAGGTCGTGGAAGCGGATCGTCCGGAGCCCTGCGCTGTGGAGGAGGCGGTGGAAGCGGCGGGTGAGGTTGGTGGGGTCGAGCGGCCTGCCTTTCCTGGTGGTGAAGACGAGGCCGTTGTCTGTCCAGCCCGTTCCGGCCGCCTGGCGCTCTTCCTGTTGCTGTTCCTGGTGGATCTTGAGGGAGTTGACGCATTCGGTGGGGAGGGCGATGCGCCGTTCGGAGGCCAGGGTTTTGGTGTTCAGGACGGTCAGGCCCTGGCTGCGGGTGCGTTGGAGGGAGCGGTGGATGGTGGCGGTGCCGCCGTCGAGGTCGAGGTCTTCCCAGTGGAGGCCGAGGAGTTCGCCTTTGCGGAGTCCGGTGCGCAGGGCGAGTTCGTACAGGGGGTGAAGCCGGTCGCCGTTGGCAGCCCGGAGGAGTTGCCGGGCTTCGGCGGCGGTGAGGGGCTGGAAGCGCCTGGGGCGGGGTGTGGTCGTCTTGACGTTCCGGGCGACGTTGCGCGGAAGCTCATCCTCGCGGACGGCGTGTTCCAGCGCGGACTTGAGCACGGCGTGGACGTACGTCACGGTCAGCGGCGAGAGCCGCTTTCCGCAGCACTGACCGATGGCGCAGCAGGACCGCCGAACGGAGTCCCGCTCCTGGGCGCAGCACTGGCAGGTGGTGCGGAGTCCGTCGAGGAAAGTGCGGACGTCGCGGGTGGTGAGCCGGGCGAGCTTCTTGACGCCGAGGCCGGGATTGAGGTGGAGGCGGATGGAGGCGGCGTAGCGGGTGTGGGTGTTCTCCCGCAGGTGGTGAACGGCGACGTCGTCCAGCCAGTACGCGAGGTAGGCGCTCACGGTGCTGTCGGCTGCGGCGATGGGAAGGCCGCGGTTGCTGGCGGCGATCTTCTCGGTGAGCTTGGTTATCGCGTCTTTACGGGTAGCGCCGTAGACCCGGACGCGCCTGCGGGTGTTGCCGGGGGCGAGGACGTATCCGGCGGCCTCCCAACGGCCGTCCTTGCGCTGATAGACGGTCCCGCCGCCGTTCGCACGGGTGCGGGAGCGGCGGGACGGAGCGGGGCGGGCTGTGGTCATCAGGCGGCTTCCTGTTCCAGGCGGGTGCGGATGAAGTCGGTGAGGGCGTGGGTGGGGATGCGGCGGGCGCGGCCGAGGGTGATCGAGGCGAGCTGGCCGGAGCGGAGCAGGTCATAGACGGCGGAGCGACTGAGCTGGAGGCGGGCCATCACCTGGGGCACCGTGAGCAGATCCAGAGCCGGTGCCGACTCCGCGTGGAGGACAGCGAGCGGGGGCGAGGTCATCAACAGCCCCCTTCGGCCGCGAACTGCCGTTCCAGTTCCTTGCGGTGCCAGATGTGGGCTGCGAGGAGTGCGCCGCCGGGGCTGTAGCCCGAGCCGAGGTAGTCCCAGTGGCCGACGATGAGAGTGGTGGTCGGGTCGAGGTCGGGCAGGTCGGCGTGGGCGCGGGCCTGTTCGGTGCGCCAGGAGCGGCGGGCGTCGCGCAGCGCGCCCAGGGTGGTGGAGTAGCTGCGGGACTTGGTGGAGAAGTGGCCCCGGAAGCCGAGCATGTGGGCCCACTTCCGGAGCTTGAGGTGGGCGAACTCCGGCAGCTCTCCCAGCTCCCAGCAGGTGCGGATCATCTGCCGGACGTGCCGGGCGACGGGGAGCCGGTTCAGCGGGCGGGCCTGTCCGGTCCCGTCGCAGGCGGTGCAGGGGAGCGGGGTGCCGTGGGGCAGGAGGGTGGCGCCGCGTCCCTGGCAGGGGCGGCAGAGGAGGGTGTGATCGAGGGTGCTGGAGGCGTCGGCGGACTTGGTGGCGTACTTCGCCACGTAGGCGGCCACGGCCTGGTCGGTGAGTTCGGTGTCGGTGCCGAAGGAGGCGATCTCGCGCACGTCGAACTGTTCGCCCCAGGTGAGTTCGCGTTCCCCGACCGCATCCGACTCGACCGTGACGCGGCCCCGTGCGGCGGCGGCGCGGGCGGCCTTGGTGAGTACAGCGACGGTGGCGTACGGCGGCGGGGACGTGGTGTTGCCGTCGGGGCCGTCGAGTCGGATGACGGCGTGGAAGTGGACCAGGCCGCGCTGCTGGTACTCGGCGACCTTCGCGAAAGACACCCGCAGGACCGCGTGGGCGGCCTTCTGGGTCATGCCGAGGCTGGCGGCGATCTCGCGGCGCAGGTAGGTGGTGAAGCGGGCCCACAGGGCGGAGGCGTGGGCGTTGAACAGAACCGCGCCCTCGTAGTCGTACGTCGCCGGATTCAGCGGCGTCCCGAGCAGAGCGTCCGTAGGTTCGTGGAGCTTGCGGCAGCGGCAACGCCGGATACCACCGCCGGGGGTGGTGGGGCGGTTGTGGACGGGGCCGAAGGACGGCGGGGTGAGGGTGGCGAAGACGCGGGGGTGGGTGCGGACGGTGTCGGGCACGGTCTTGCCGCCGGAGAGGCCGGCGCGGATGAGGTGGTAGGTGTCTGCGGCGTAGATGCTGGAGCAGGCCGGGCAGCGCGAGGCGCGGCGGTTGCCGCACGTGGTGAGCAGACTGCCCGTGGGTTCCTCGGATGTGGTGTAGGAGCGCAGCACCTCACCTGTTGCGGTGTCGACGGTGGCGGTGCGGCCGATCAGACGTACGGGTTCGGCGCAGCCGCCGAGGCGCTCGATCTGCTGCTGTGCGCGGTCGAAGTCGGGGTGGTTGACGAGGTGGAGCAGGTCCCGCACGGCGGGGCTTGCCACGTGGTGCAGGTCCAGAGTGACCATTCGGGGCGTGTCCCTTCTGTTCGGGTGGGTGGCCCCGAGCAGCAACCAGCCGGATCTGTAGGCGTGTTGGTGCTGCTCGGCGCATGGCGAACCAGACCCGTTAGCGGGCGTGGGTTCAGAGAGGGGGATTTGCCTGGGGACGGCCGGGGCTCAGAGCTGAGCGAGTGCGGCGGTGGCCACCGGCAGGGCGACGCCCATGCGCGTGCCCAGGTGGGCGGCGGTGATGGGCGTTCCGTGCTCGGCGCGGTGGGTGTCTGCGATGCGCCGGGCTGAGTCGATCAGGGCGGCTGGCAGGGCCGGGCCGGAGGCGGGCCGAGTCGTATTGGCGACGGCGACAGGCAGATCGGCGGCCGGAGCCGGGGCGGGCGTCGGGGGACCGGGTACGGGTGCGTCGTCGGGCACCGGTTCAGAGATGGGGGTGGCGGCCTTCAGGTGCGGGGTGGGGCGGGTGAGGGTGTGGAACTGGGCGAGGAAAGCGGGGCCGACGTGGCCCCAGCCCAGGAGCAGGAGCGGGGCGACGGTGTCCAGGCAGGCCCGGCCGTAGCGTCCGCTCAGCAGCGGTTCGGCAGTGTTCAGGGCGAGGGTCAGCAGGCCGCACAGGTGCAGCAGCCGGGTACCGGCCTTCAGCTCACTCTTGGGGACGCCGCGCAGGGCGAGGAACCGCAGGGTGACCAGGAGCCCGACGACTGACAGGTCCACCATGGGAGCGATCAACGGCGCGATCGGGCGGGGAACGCCGAGCCGCAGGGCGAGCGCCCAGACGTTGCCGAAGGAGAAGACGAAGGCCAGGACCGCGATGACCGCCATGACCACGGTCACGGTGCGTCGGGTGAATCGTTCCTCCGCCATATGCTCAACCTCCTTCCTGGAATGGGCTTTTGGGGCTACTTGGCGAGCGATGCAATGGCGTCGTCCGGCTCGTCATCGAGGATCGTGCGGCTGGTCGAGGCGAGGAGAGCATCCAGGCACAGGGCGGGATCGGCGGTCAGATCAGAGGTGCCCTCGGCGATGCGGGCCGCGTCGGCGTCGGAGACGTAGGGGGTGCGGATGCGGGTGTAGCCGGCCCTGCATCGCCATCACCGCGACGCCGACGTAGGCGGGGTCCTGCAAGGTGACCGGGCTGGCGTCGGGCCAGTTGCGGATGTCGTCGCCCAGCGCGGCCACCGCGGCTTCCACTGTCTTCTGCGCGAAGGACAGCCCGATGGGGCACACGTCGCGAATGAAGGTCGGCAGAGCGTCACCGGTGGTCTTCTGGCTGATCAGGATCACCAGGATGCCGACGCTGCGACCCTTCTTGACCAGGTCCTCCACCAGCCGGGCGTTCTCCGCCGTCAGCGCGCCCAAACGTTTCGTCTCGGCGTCGCTGCCCCTGTACTCGCGGAAGAACGTGTGCGCTTCATCGATGATCAGGACCGTGAGCGGCCACTGCGGTGAGGGGCCGACGTGCCTGATCATCGTGTCCGAGACGTGCACGGTCACGGTCTGGCCTGCGTACGGGCGGCCGAGGGAGAGGACCTGGCGGCAGACCATGACCGTGCCCACCGCGCTGACCCGCCGCTGCACCCGCACAGGCTCGATACCCGGACGCGGCGGCGGTCCGGCCGGACGCAGGCCCCGCAGCCTGCGGACTTCCTCGCCGGTCAGCGGGTTCGACCGCACCCGCAGCAGTTCCCGCGAGGACGGATCGAAGAACGACAGCGTCTCGGCGTCGATGCGGATACCCACCTGGCGGCCTCCGAGGATCTCCGCTGCCAGAACCTGGTGCCCGCCCAGGCCCACCAGGCCGCTGTTGTTCACCACCCGGTCCACCTCGAACGCCACCCCGTCGCCGGCCGGCAGCGGTGCCGGTCCAGCCACACGTCCGCCCTGGGCGGCCAGCCGCCCCAGATCCGCCACCGACAAGTGCGACCGCACACTCTTGATCCGCGCCCCGGCGATCAGCAGATGGATCATCGAGGTGTCGGCCCAGAAGGTCACCGTCAGGCCTGAGCGGGCCGGACCGAGCCAGAACTGCTTGCCCGCGACCTGCAGATTCCCACTCGCAGGCACCACCCGCTCGAACTCCACCGGCCCACCGGGCTCCAGCTGAACCACTGCCGGGGCCAGCTCAGGCAGGCTGGCCGGCACGGGCGAGACTTCGGCCGGATCCGGCTCCGGGTCCGCTGGAGGTGTCCGCTGCTGCGGCACCAGCGCGAGCACTCCGGGCACCCTCAGGCCCAGTACGTCCCGCTCCTGCTCAGCAACCGGCGTGAACCGGTCTCCCGGAGACTGCATGTCCAGCGCCTGATGCGGACGCGAGGAGTTGTACTCCTCAACCCACTCATCCAGCGCCGCCTGAGCCGCCTCGATGCTCTCGAACGCTCCGCAGTCATCCAGGAGTTCGCGCCGCAGCGTCTGATGGAACCGCTCGACCTTGCCCGTCGTGGTCGGCGACGCCGGCTGGGTCAGCCGGTGCGCGATCCCGTTCTCCCGGCAGATCCGGTCGAACAACACCTCACCGCCCTGCCCGAACCGGTCGGTGAACTGCTTGCCGTTGTCGGTCAGCACCTCTTCCGGCACCCCGAACGCCTGCAAAGCCCGGACGAAGGCCGCGCAGACCGCCCTCCCGGTCGCCCGCTCGACCACCGACGCGATCACGCAGTACCGGGAATGGTCATCCACCCCGGTCACAACCTTGACCTCGGACAACTCACCCGTCACGGGGTTGACCAGCATCACACCGCCGACGATGTCCATCTGCCACAGCTGCATCGGCCGGTCCCGCTGCCAGCGCTTGTAATCCGACCGCTTACGGCGCCGCACCCCCGGCTCCACCAGCCCGTGACGGACCAGGATCCGATACACCGTCATCCGCGACGGCACCGGACTCACCACCCCGGACCGCTCCAGCACATGAGCGATCCGCCGCGGACCCCAGCGAGGATGCTTGCGCCGCAACTCACACACCGCCGCCTCGACCTCGGCAGAGGCCTGATGCGGACACGACGCCGGCCTGCGCGAACGGTCCGCCAAACCCGCCAGGCCGGAGGCCTGATACCGGGACTTCCACCCACTCACCGTCTGCCGTGACACTCCCAGCGAAGCCGCGACCTCGGTCACGGTCGCACCCGCCAGCACGGCCAGAACAGCCCGGTATCTCTGCTCGACAACCGACAACTCCACCAGCGCCAATCCCGGCCTCCTGCCACGCACCGCAACGACGCGCACAGAAAAGCCGATCACGGCCACTGTCAACCATCAACTGGGACCGAACTGTCAAGCATCACCCGGGACCGGACAAGAGGCACCGAAGGCGAGCTGTTCAGAGTTTCTTTACTTGATCAAGGGCGTCCCGCTGACGCGGGCCGCCGCGCGCCGGCGGTCGGTGACCGCCGCCCGCTCCTGTCTGCCGCCCCGCTGGCGACGGCCGCCGACCACTCGGCGCACAGAGCCCGGGAGCGTAAGCCGGACCACCAATCGGAAGCCCCGGTCCGACCGCTCAGCAGCAGGCTGGCCGGGCACCTGAGAGGCCGCCCGGCGGGCTCGCGCCGTCCCGGACGGCCATGCTTGCCGCCTGGCTGGGGGCCGTGACGATGGAGATAACGGGGCTGATGCCGGTGCGGGGTTGAGCGAGACACACGTGGCGGGTGGTCGGTTGGCGCGCCCACCGTCGTGGCTGACTTTCTGTGGCTGAGGCCAGAACCCCCATGGGCACGGCACGCACGTGAGGGCCCGTCCCTGCCGGGGCTGACGAGTGCGGGGGAGCCTCGATCGGCTGCGCCCGGCAGGGACGGGAGTCGGGTGGTCAGCGCGGTGCGGCGCCTGGGCGAGCGAGGCGGATCACGTCTGGCGCCAGGTCCGCCAGGGGCGGGTGATGATCTCCCGGTAGGTGTGGTGGGACGGGTTCTGACCGCAGTGCCGCAGCACCCACTCCTGCGGTTCGGCGAAGTCCTCGCTCGTCGGTGAGGTCTCTCCGTCCACGGCGCATTGCATCGCGTACAGGACTGGCTCCGCGTCCGGCTCGCGGTCGGGCTGGAGCGTCCAGGTCTCGTAGCGCAGGACCGAGCGAGGGGTCACCGTCCCCACCTCCGGTTGGCCACGGCCACCTTCGCGCTCAGCTCCTCCGTCGGAGTCGGCATACGTACGTCCCCGGGCGGCACGTCCCACTCCCGGCCACCGCGCGGCGGCCGAAGCTGCACGTACGGTCCTACATGCCCCATCACCACGCCCACCTTGCCGTTTCGTCGGTCGACCACCAGGGCGCCGGCATCGGGCGAGGCGGTGTGCCCGTCGGCATCAGGCGTGGGGACCGTCATCGTGACCACCCCGGCGAGGCGGCGCGCGACCGGGCGTCCAGTCGCAGGGCGGGAACACATGGGGTGGCGCTCATTCGCACGTTGACGCTCCTCGGCGGCGTTGATGCGGGCCCCTGGGCCTGTTGGTGCCGCAGGGTCGGCACCGATCCTCACGCCGGTCACCGGGACGAAGGAACCTCCACCAAACCCCACTCCGGGACGTCCCGCACCGTGTAGAACGTCCCTGGTGCCGTCCTGAGACGAAGGGGGAGACTCGTGCCGAACGAGAGACTACGAGCCGTCATGGCGGCGGGAGGCTGGACGTACGCCGCACTCGCTCAGCAGGTTGAGGTCGACCCCAAGTCGGTCGAGCGCTGGGTGAACCTCGGGCGTATCCCACGCCGTGCCACCGCCCTACAGGCGGCCAAGGCCCTGGGAGAAGACGTGCACGCACTCTGGCCGGCGCTCCGCCAGGCCCGCCCCGCCCGCGCCATCAGCCCTGAACTGGTGGCGCTCTACGAGCAGCGGGCCGACCTCCCCGTTTCGACGTTCACCGACCTGATGGCCCAGGCCCGGGAACGGATCGACATCCTCGTATACGCGGCCGTCTTCCTCCACGAGGCGTACCCGCGGCTGAACGAACTCCTCACCGAACGCGCCGCCGAAGGCTGCACCGTCCGCATCGCGATCGGGGACCCCGACAGCGACAACGTCCAAGCCCGCGGCCAGGAGGAGCGGTTCGGCCACGGCATCGAATCCCGCTGCCGCCTCGCACTCATGCACTACAGGCCGCTCGCCGGCACCCCCGGCATCGAGGTCCGCTCCCACGGAACCACGCTCTACAACTCCCTCTACCGCGCCGACGACCAGCAACTCGTCAACGCCCATGCCTGGGGCGTCAACGCGTACGCCGCCCCCGTATGGCATCTTCGCCGACACGAGACAGGCGGCATGTTCGACACCTACGCCGAGAGCTTCGACGCGGTGTGGACGACGGCAACCCCCGTACGAGAGGAAGGCTGACCGTGGCCCGCACCGAGTACTACGACGAGCCGAACGCGCCCAAGCCGAACAGCATGGTCGTCGCCGCGTCCGCCGTCGTCACCGACGACCACGGGCGCATCCTCCTCCAGCGCCGCCGCGACAACGACCTGTGGGCCCTGCCCGGCGGAGGAATGGACCTCACCGATTCCCTGCCAGGCACGGCCGTCCGTGAAGTCAAGGAAGAGACCGGCCTCGACGTCGAGATCACTGGCCTGGTTGGCACCTACACCGACCCGAAACACATCATCGCCTACACCGACGGCGAGGTCCGCCGCCAGTTCAACGTCTGCTTCACCGCCCGCATCACCGGCGGCCAACTGGCAATCTCCGACGAGTCCACCGAACTCCGGTTTGTACCGCCGGAAGAGATCGAGGAGTTGTCGATGCACCACACCCAACGACTCAGGCTCCAGCACTTCCTGGAACAGCGCGAGAAGCCGTACCTGGGCTGAACCGTCTGACGGCAGTAGCGACGGCAACAACCCCGCACAACCACGGACGCCCGCGCACGTCACCGGACCAGCAAACCGCACTTGACCTGCGAAAAAGCAGGTCGAAGGCTTCGCGTAGCACACGTACTATGTGCTGGCGGGCGAGACGCCGGTCCTGGTTCACAACAGCAACTGCCCTAATGGGAAGCTGTCGGATCCCCTGCCCAGGGGGATGAATAACAAGATCGCTTCGGCCTATGATCGTGTGAAGGCAGGAGAGATTCCTTCGCACAACACCTATTCAGGGCATGAACATCCATGGTGGGCTGGGGCCAAGGAGTATCGGGTACCCGGCAGGCCAGAAACTGACAGAATCCTGGAAAAGGAGTTGCCGAACGGTGTCAAGGTGTACGGTTGGACATCCACGCACTATCAGAAGATCCAACGCTTCAGTGCGCCCCACTTCCCTGACTCGGGGTGGAAATAGCAGCCTTATTGGTTAACCTGGCGCGGCGACACTCCGGTGCCGTCGCGCCAGCTCCGGTTTGGGGTCAGATGTGACTGTTGTTCATGATGCTTGAGGCGGATTTCCCGATGTACGTGGTGGTCGATGAAGAGTCTGGAGATGTGCTCGTAGCAGCCGAAGAGGTGGCGGGATTTTTCGTCGACCCGCAAGAGGAGTCGCCGGAAGTTGTATTCCTGAGGGCTCATCAGGTCGACAAGGATAGGCGAACAACTGAAGACGCAGTATTGCAGATTGTGAATCGGCGACTGGAGAAGGTTGGCGAGTATTTCATTGGTCGGGCCGTGCTCGGTGATACGAGCGTGGAATCGCCAGACGGTAAAGTTTCGAGCGTCTCATACCGGTTCTTTGGTAATCGTTGTGAATATCCCGGAGCTGCAAAAATCTGGCGGCGCTGGGCATCGGGCGTCGCGGTGGAGAAGGGCGAATGGCTTCAATGGCCGGTGAGTCACCACAGCGCCTGGCTGCATGTTGTCCAGAACGCTTGGTTTACCTCGAATCGCAGGGCCGCCCGCTATGGAGTTGATGAATTCGCATATTTGGACGGCGCCCACATCGCCACGAAGTCGGGATTCTTCTGTGCATTGGGCGAGGCGGTCAATGGCCCTGGGGGGTACTTTGGATCAAATCTTGACGCCCTGGCAGACTGCATTTCATCGAGTCTGGGAGAGAGGTCCCTGATGAAGATTGTTTGGCGAAATTTCCAGGTGTCCCAAGACTCGCTGGATCGTGTCTTTCTGGACTCGATTATGGGGGTTATGCGCGAATTTAACATCGATGTCACTATTTGTTGACTTTGATTGGTGTGAATGTGTGCAAGCAAATTTGACGCCCCGTCGGGCGGGGCCTGGCGAGGCGTCTGTGTGGGATGACGACAGTAGTTGACGGCAACGTCAGCAGACGAGGGCCGCGCAGGGTGGCGGTTCATCGCCGTCCCCGTTGGCCGTCTCGGTGATCTCCGGGCTGCCGAGCGCAGTGCTGAGGGTGTCGATGGCCTCTCGCTGGAGGCGGAGTCGGACGTGGGGGGTGACCGCAGCATTCGACTACGAGGACATGCACCACCTGGTGGACCGACTCACGCCGACCCAGGTACGTCGCTTGCGCCTGCTCGTCACCCAGGACGAGGAACTGTCGCGTGTCGCCGCCGAGGCACTCCCCCCCGCGTCCGGACGAGGAGCGGCCGGTCCCGGACCGGCTGCTGGCGTTGATCGGCTCGGTCAACGGGCCGGAGGATCTGGCTGAGCGGCATGACGATTACATCCGGGAGCGGATGCGCCGGCGTTTCGGCGACCAGGCGTGAACGCGATCGTTTCGACACCGGTCCGCTTGCCGCGGCTCTGAATGCCGGTGACCGCCGCCACGCGGAGTGCGCATCCCTTCTGGTCTCGATGACCGGCCGCCGTCTGCTGCCCAGCCCGGTACTTACCGAGGTGTGCCGGCTGCTGGAGCGCTGGCCCAAGCTGGAAGCCGCCTTTCTCGGTGAAGTTGCCCGGGGCGCCTTCGAGTTGGTGCACCTCACCCCGGCTGACCTGGAGCGCATGGGCGAGTTGGTCCTGCAGCACGCGGACTTCCCTCTTGGCGGAGTCGACGCATCGGTGATCGCCGTAGCCGAGCGCTTCGGAGTGGAACGCCTGGCGACCCTCGACCCGCCGCCACTTCAGCGTCGTCCGCCCCAAGCACACTCCGGCACTCGCCCTCCTGCCCTGACGGCGGCCGGGAAGCTGCTGTGGTGTGAGGTCGGGTCCTGTGTGGAAGGCAGCCGAAGATGAACTTGTTCCTGTTTCCGCTGCCGCAGTGGGAGATCGACGCCGGCTTCGCCCATGTGGTCGCACGCTTCCATGCGATCGAGGCGGCCCCCTCCGCTCCGGTCTGCGAGGTCGGCAAGGAGGGGGACATCATCGAGGCACTGCTGGCGGAACGGGAGATCTTCGGCGGCGACTTCCTCGGTGACGACGATGCCGGGACCGTCTGCTTCTGTCTGACGGCCGACGAAGTGGTGCGGGTCGCGGACTTCCTCTCCGGGGTCGACGTCCAGGAGATCATGAGCCGGGCCCCGGAAGTCCTCGCCTGGATCATCCGCGGCGGCATTCCCGACGGCTACCTGGAGGATCTGGCGGTGTGCCTGACCGACTTGCGGGACGTCCACGTCCTCGCCGCCCGCGATGGGCTGTGCATGGTGCAGGTCTGGGAAGGCTGAAGGCCCCGCCTCCCGGCGAGTGACCGGTGAGCGGGGCCTTCGGCGAGGGCAGGCCTCAGTAACGGCGAGTGATCAGCGCTCGCTTGACCTCCGCGATCGCCTTCGTGACCTCGATGCCGCGCGGGCAGGCGTCCGTGCAGTTGAAGGTCGTGCGGCAGCGCCAGACGCCGTCGCGGTCGTTGAGGATCTCCAGGCGCTGCTCGGCGGCCTCGTCGCGCGAGTCGAAGATGAAGCGGTGCGCGTTGACGATGGCGGCCGGGCCGAAGTACTGGCCGTCGTTCCAGAAGACCGGGCAGGAGGACGTGCAGGCGGCGCAGAGGATGCACTTCGTCGTGTCGTCGAAGCGCTCGCGGTCCTCGGCCGACTGGAGGCGCTCACGCGTGGGCTCGTTCGTGTCCTTCGTGATGAGGAAGGGCATGACGTCCCGGTACGCCTGGAAGAACGGCTCCATGTCCACGACCAGGTCCTTCAGGACCGTGAGGCCCTTTATGGGCTCGACCGTGATCGGCTTCTCGGGGTTGATGTCCTTGATCAGCGTCTTGCACGCCAGGCGGTTCTTGCCGTTGATCCGCATGGCGTCGGAGCCGCAGATGCCGTGGGCGCAGGAGCGGCGGAAGGTCAGCGTGCCGTCGACGTCCCACTTGATCTTGTGGAGACCGTCGAGGACGCGCTCCTTCGGGTCGATCTCCAGCTGGAAGTCTTCCCAGGTCGCCTCGGCCGAGACCTCCGGGTTGAAGCGGCGGACCCGGAAGGTGACCGTGATGTAGGGGGACGCCGCCGACTGCGCGTCCGCCTCGGCCTTGTCCATAACGGGGGTTGCCATCAGTACTTACGCTCCATCGGCTGGTAGCGGGTCTGGACGACCGGCTTGTAGTCCAGGCGCACGGTCTCGGTGCCGTCGTCGCCCACCTCGCGGTACGCCATGGTGTGGCGCATGAAGTTGACGTCGTCGCGGTTGGGGTAGTCCTCGCGGTAGTGACCGCCGCGCGACTCCTTGCGGGCCAGGGCGGACACGGCCATGACCTCGGCCAGGTCCAGCAGGTTGCCCAGCTCGATGGCCTCCAGCAGGTCGGTGTTGAACCGCTTGCCCTTGTCCTGGATCGCCACGTTCTTGTAGCGCTCGCGCAGCTCGGCGATCTTCTCGACCGCCGTCTTGATCGTCTGCTCGGTGCGGAACACCATGACGTTGGCGTCCATGGTCTCCTGGAGCTCGCGACGCAGGACCGCGACGCGCTCGTTGCCCGTGGAGGTGCGCAGGCGCTCGATCTGCTCGACGACGAGGGTCTCCGGGTTCTCCGGCAGCTCGACGAAGTCGGCCTTCTGGCTGTACTCCGCCGCCGAGATACCGGCCCGCTTGCCGAACACGTTGATGTCCAGCAGAGAGTTCGTGCCCAGACGGTTGGCGCCGTGCACCGAGACGCAGGCGACCTCGCCGGCCGCGTACAGCCCCGGGACGACCGTGGTGTTGTCCGACAGGACCTCACCCTCGACGTTCGTCGGGATGCCGCCCATCGCGTAGTGCGCGGTGGGCTGGATCGGGATCGGGTCCGTGTACGGCTCGATGCCCAGGTAGGTGCGCGCGAACTCGGTGATGTCGGGCAGCTTGGCGTCCAGCTGCTCCGGCGGGAGGTGCGTGAGGTCCAGGTAGACGTGGTCGCCCTCGGGACCGCAGCCGCGGCCCTCGCGGATCTCCGTGTAGATGGAGCGGGAGACGACGTCGCGGGACGCGAGGTCCTTCATGACCGGCGCGTACTTCTCCATGAAGCGCTCGCCGTCCTTGTTGCGGAGGATGCCGCCCTCACCGCGGGCGCCCTCCGTCAGCAGGATGCCCATGCGCCAGATGCCGGTCGGGTGGAACTGGAAGAACTCCATGTCCTCCAGCGGCAGCCCGCGCCGGTACACGGCCGCCTGGCCGTCACCGGTCAGCGTGTGGGCGTTCGACGTCACCTTGAAGAACTTGCCGCAGCCGCCGGACGCGTAGATCACGGCCTTCGCCTGGAAGACGTGGATCTCGCCGGTCGCGAGCTCGTACGCGACCACACCCGCCGACTTCTTGACGCCGTCGACCTCGGTGATCAGCTGGTCCAGGACGTAGAACTCGTTGAAGAACTCCACGCCCTCCTTGACGCAGTTCTGGTACAGCGTCTGGAGGATCATGTGGCCGGTGCGGTCGGCCGCGTAGCAGGACCGGCGGACCGGGGCCTCGCCGTGGTTGCGGCTGTGACCGCCGAAGCGGCGCTGGTCGATCGTGCCGTTCGGGGTGCGGTTGAACGGCAGGCCCATCTTCTCCAGGTCGAGGACGGAGTCGATGGCCTCCTTCGCCAGGATCTCGGCGGCGTCCTGGTCGACCAGGTAGTCACCGCCCTTGACCGTGTCGAAGGTGTGCCACTCCCAGTTGTCCTCCTCCACGTTGGCCAGCGCGGCGGCCATGCCGCCCTGCGCGGCGCCCGTGTGGGAGCGGGTGGGGTACAGCTTGGTCAGCACGGCGGTGCGGCTGCGCTTCGTCGACTCGATGGCGGCGCGCATACCGGCGCCACCGGCGCCGACGATGACGGTGTCGTACTTGTGGATCTTCATGATTCTCGCAGCCCCGTGCCTAGCGGATGTTCGGGTCGAAGGTGAAGATCACCAGCGTGCCCAGCAGGACGGTGAACACCGTGGCCGTGTAGAGCAGGCCCTTCAGCCACAGCCGGGTGTTCGCGCGCTCCGCGTAGTCGTTGATGATCGTGCGCAGGCCGTTTGCGCCGTGGAGCATCGCGAGCCACAGCATCAGCAGGTCCCAGACCTGCCAGAACGGGGACGCCCAGCGGCCCGCCACGAAGGCGAAGCCGATCTTGGAGACGCCGCCGTCCAGGACGAGCTGGATCAGCAGGTGGCCGATGACCAGGACGACCAGCACGACGCCGGACAGGCGCATGAACAGCCAGGCGGCCAGTTCGAAGTTGCCCCGGGTGGACCTGGGGGTCTTCTTGGTGCGCTTGCGCGGGGCCTCGATGAAGGGGGCCGGGTTGTCGACGTTGTAGAGCGAGCCGCCCTCGACGGGGCCGATCCCGGAAGGGGTCTTTTCAGTGGTGGACATGCGCCTCAGCTCCCGAACAGGACTCGAGCGGCGTGGCCGAGGAGCGGATAGATCGCGCCGGCCATCAGGACGACCCAGACGCCGACGACGGTCCACAGCATCTGCTTCTGGTAGCGCGGGCCCTTCGACCAGAAGTCGACGGCGATGACGCGCAGGCCGTTGAGCGCGTGGAAGAGGATGGCGGCGACGAGGCCGTACTCCAGCAGCGCGACGATCGGCGTCTTGTACGTGGCTACGACCTTGTCGTAGTCCTCGGGGGAGACACGCACGAGAGCGGTGTCGAGTACGTGAACGAACAGGAAGAAGAAGATGAGGACGCCGGTGACTCGGTGAGCCACCCAGGACCACATTCCTTCCCGGCCGCGGTACAGCGTTCCAGCCGGCACGGAAGAACCCTCCGGGAGCGGGGATTAGGGCCGCGCCGGCTTCGGTTGTCGGTCGGGCCCGGCCGGGTACGGTCCACCGGCCCCCAGCATCGTAGCGAGACGCTGCCGCTGGGCTTAGCGGGGGGTTGGCGGTGTGATCAAACTGGCATCTAAAGGTGCACGGACGGGCTATTTAGGGACGGCTACTGGGGTGGGGGTACCGCTGCGTTGCCGGGTACGGCGCCGTTTGGGCTTGTCGCGCGGTTCCTCGCGCTCCTGAGGGCACTCACCAGACGCCCTCTCGCAAGGCGCCGGAGTTCCTCTGCCGCCACCACGCGTTCCTCGTCCGGATCGTTTGCCAATCGTGATCGGATGCCCTCGAGGATGCGGTCGAGGGTTTCCGCCGGTGCGGCGTCACCCAGATAGATGACGAACACATGTCCGAAGCGGGCCTCGTAGGCCGCGTGGGCCGCGCTCAGGGCGGTGTGGGCGGCCGAGTAGGTGTCCTCGGGCAGGGTCGGCAGGGACTCCGCCGCCAGGGCTTCCGTGAGGTCGGTCGGGGACAGGTCGTATGCCGCCTCGTCCGCCGCGGCCAGGAGGGAGTCCAGGTCCGGGTAGGGGCGGTGGTCCGCGATGCGGTGGGCCCAGCGGAGGCTGTGCAGGCAGGTCAGGAGGGTGGCGTGGGCCTCGTCGGTGGGCGTGGTGTTGAACCCCTCGACTGTGGCGGCGGACGGCGGGGTGCGGGTCTGCCCGGGGAGTGCCGGTATGGTCACTCGCCCGGAGGGGTACGGGTGCGCAGGCAGCGTGGGTCCTCGCGTCACATGTGGTGTAGCTGGGGATCTTGTGAAGGGTGTGTCGTCACGTTATCGAGAATGGTCACGCTGTGTCCGAGGGATGCCCGAATTTCACTCGGACGGGAGAGTTTCGGAGCGTGTGGGTGACGGACAGTCGGCGACCGGGCCGTAGGTTGGGGACGTGAGCCAGCACAGGCGCCGGGCGCCGGCGCAACAGGTGAGGCGGAGGCGGGCAGTGGTCGTCGCCGCCTTCGTCGGCACGGTCGGGCTCGGCGTGGGAGTCGGGTTCTGGGCCTCGGCGGACGGCGGTGGCGAACCCGGCGGGAGCGCACAGCGGTCCGCGGACGCCGGGGCCACCTCCGCGTCGCCGAAGCCGAGCCCGACGCCCAGCCGCTCCTACCCGCTGTCCCAGGCGCCCCGCACGATCCCCGCCGTACGCTCCCACACCCCCGCCCGCGGACCCGGCTGGCGCCCGGCGCACGGCGAGCGCGTGGTGGTGAGCGACGCCGACCTGGCCGACGAGGGCAAGCTGATCGCAGGTGAACTGGGCCTGTCGTACGCCGGTGAGCGGGACGACGTGCGCGCCGGGGACGTACGGCTGGCGCTGAACGACGACGAGGGCGCGAACCCGGAGTCGTACTCCATGACCGTGCGCGGCGGCCGCGTGAACATAAGCGGGCCCGCCGACGCGGGCGTGTTCTACGGCACGCGCACCCTCAAGCAGGAGGCCCACGGCGGCGGTACGGCCCCCGAGGGTGTCGTGCGCGACCAGCCCGCCAAGCCGCGGCGCGGGTTCAGCCTGGACATCGCCCGCAAGCCCTACTCCGCCTCCTGGATCGAGGACCGCGTCAAGGAGCTCGGCGATCTGAAGTACAACGAGCTGGGGCTGCACTTCTCCGACGACCAGGGCTTCCGGATCGAGTCCACGACCCACCCGGAGATCGTCTCCAAGGACCATCTGACCAAGGCCCAGGTCAAGCGGATCGTGGACCTCGCGGGCAGTCGGCACATCACGGTCGTCCCCGAGATCGACTCGCCCGGACACCTCGGTGCCGTCATCGCCGCCCACCCCGATCTACAGCTGCGCAACGCACAGGGGGTCCCCACGCGCGGGGCGGTCGACATCTCCAAGAACAGTGCCGCGGCGATCGTGGACGACCTGCTCGACGAGTACGCCGGGCTGTTCCCGGGCTCCGCGTGGCACCTCGGCGGTGACGAGTACCAGGCCCTGACCGTCGCCGACCCGCAGGCCTCCTACCCGCAGCTGGCCGCCGCCGCGCGGAAGGCCTACGGCGCCGGCGGAACCGTCTCCGACCTCGCCACCGGCTGGCTCAACGACCGCGCCGGCACCGTCCGCGCCCACGACCGCACGATGCGGGTGTGGAACGACGGGTTCTTCCGGGGGGCGTCCGTGCAGCCCGCGAAGGACCTCCAGGTCGCGTACTGGACCGGCAAGGAGATCGGCGCCCGGCAGCCGGTGGAGTACCTGAGCGCGGGGCGCAAGGTCCTCAACTACAACGACGAGTTCCTGTACTACGTCCTCGGGGAGCCGCAGACCTTCGTCTACCCGACGGGGCAGCGGATCTACGAGCAGTGGAACCCGAGGGTGCTGCGCGGCACGACCGCCGTCCCTTCGCGCTACGACGGGCAGATCCTCGGCGGGTCCTTCGCGGTGTGGAGCGACTTCCCGAACGCCCAGACGGAGGCGCAGGTCGCCGCGGGCATCCGGATGCCGCTTCGGGCGACCGTGCAGAAGCTGTGGGACCCGGGCAAACCGGCGCTTTCCTGGGCGGAGTTCCGCAAGCTGGCGGATCGCCTGGGCTGAGCGCAGCCGCATCCCGGTGGACGCGCGGCATCGGCGAACCGTATCTTCCGCATGCCGCACGGGTGCCTCAGGGGAGATTCGCGCCCGGCGTCTCGACCACACCTCGGGGGACCCACCGTGATCTGCTCACGCTGCCACCACTTCGCCGCCGCGCCCGGCGGCACCCTGTGCGCCCGCTGCGCCGGCACGCCGGAGCCGACCGCCCCGCCGTTCGCCGGGGCGCCCACCGCCTGGCTGCGCTCGCCGGTCGGGCTCGGCCGGGCCGCGGCGGCGGTGCTCGGGCTCGTCATCGCCACCGACCTGTTCGCGATCCATGCCGACCTCCTCCAGTTCGACGTCTCGGGCGACCTCGTGGACGGCGCCTACGGCACGGCCGTCGCCCGGCGCGCCGACCACGCCGACGCCCTCTACAACGCCTCCGGAATCGCCCAGTCGAGCGCGCTGCTGACCAGCATCGTCGTCTACCTGTGCTGGTTCCACCGGGTCCGGGTCAACGCCGAGGTGTTCCATCCCTTCGGGCACAGCAGGAAGCGCGGCTGGGCGATCGGCGCGTGGTTCACCCCGGTGGTGAACTTCTGGATGCCGCGCCGGATCGCCCTCGACATCTGGGACGCCAGCAGCCCCTGGGGCGCGCCCCGCTCGCACGCGCCGGTCAACGCCTGGTGGACGCTGTGGATCATCTCGCTCCTCGCCGACCGGGCCTCGTTCAGTGCGTACCGCCGGGCCGACGGCGCGCAGGAGCTCCACGACGCCGCCCGGCTGATGCTGTTCTCCGACGCCGTCGACATCGCGGCCGCCGCGCTCGCCATCCTCGTCGTGCTGCGGCTGACCGGCATGCAGCGGCGGAAGGCGCTCGGCGGACCGGCTCCGCTGGCCGAAACCATGCCCCTGTGACACTCCCGGGCCATCGCACGCAGTAAGGGGAAGTGCGGGCTCCGTAAAGGTCGGCGCCCTGGCGAGGGAGGCTTCCGTGAGCCTGGTGGAACTGATCGCTCAGGCCGACGAACGCGGGCTGGCTGCCAGCGGGCTGGCTTGTTTGGATCGGTGCGTGCCCCTGCTGGGCGGCGACGACGAGGTCCTGCGGCCGTTGTGGGGGAGCCTCGCGGACACCGGCGACTGGGCGGAGGGCCTCAAGCGGGTGCGCGCCGTGCTCGGCTCCGCCGGCCCGGGCGAGGCGGTCGAGGACGAGGCCGCGGGCCTGGCCCGCCGGATGCTCGACGCCGCACCCGCCGAGTGCGCCGGTGCCGGGGCACGGGCCTGGGCCGACGCCTGCTCCGTGGCCTCCCTCCAGATCCACCGGCTCCTCGACCCCGCCGCCGACGCCTCCTCCGTCGACTCCCGGCGCGAGGGCAGCACGGAGGGCATGCCACCCCTGGTCGCCGCCGAGCTCCGCCGCCAGCTCACCATCCTGGAACTCCTCGCCGCCCACGGCCCGGCCGGCCTCCGCGGCGCCCTGGAGACGACCACCGAGGGCCGCCGAGTGCTGCGCGCCGTGGTGTCCCGGCGAGCACGGGGGCGCGGCTAGGGGCCTGTTCCGAAAGTCCCCGGGCTGCCCGGCGACGCCCGGCACGTTCCCCCACTGCCTCAAGGACGTGGCAAGCACCCCCACTCGCCGCACCGGGCACAGACCCTGCGACACCAGCCGCACCGCGGGCGCCGGGCGCGCTGCGCGGTCCCGGCCGCCCGGCGGCTCAGAGCACCACCCACTTCACCACCGCCGCGCCGCACGCGGAGGCGTGGGCGTAGAACTCCGTGAGGTCGCGGTGCGCCGCCTCGAAGGCGCCGCGGGTCTGCGGCTCGGTGGCGGGGCCGCCGTAGCGGGGGAGCAGTTCGTCGCGGGACCCGTGCCACAGGTCCGCGAAGTCGACCGAGGCGAGGTAGGCGGCGACGGCGGCGGTCTGGGCCGCGGTCAGCAGCAGGAACGGGGGCAGCCCGAGCGCCGAGTGGAACACCGCGCGGCCGCCCAGGACCACCTGGGCGCGCGGGTCCTCCTCCGCGAGGTCCGGGGGCGAGCCGGCGTACATCAGCTCGTGGTCCAGGTAGCGCTGGTCCAGCACCTCCTCCCGGCGCAGACCGATCCGCTCCCGGACGGTCTCCCAGTCGTCCTCGAACAGCCGCTCCAGGGAGCGCACGTCGTCTCGTAACTCCCCGGGCGGCACCGCGCGGAGATGGAAGCACATAGTCATCATGATCAGGAGCGCACGGGAGGCGCCGAACATCACTCCCGGCCCAAACCCGCCGGCCCGGGCAGGTCCTGTGACAGTCCTGCGGCGGAGCCGGGTCGGTGTTGCGCCGATTGCGGAATCGGCCCGGATCGGCGTGACGGAAGGCCCGCCGGACCCGCTCTTCCCTATGTGACTACCCAGTACGTGACAGCACAGCAGCAGACCAGGCCGCATGCCGCGGCCAAGCCCGTGCGGTGGGCGGCGGACGTGGTGGCGACCATGCGCGAGGGCGCGCGGGTGCGGCTCGACTACTCGGCGCAGAGCCTGTGGCGCGTCGACCGGATGATCGAGGAGATACGGCGCGAGGGCACCCCTCCCGAGGCGGTGCGGGACGAACTGCGCGGCTTCGGGGCGTACGCCGGTGAGGTGATCGTCCGGCAGACCGGCGCCGAGTGGTGGGCGTCCGGCGGCGAACACTGGATCCGCACGCCCGACGGGCGCCTCTGGGACCCCGTCGACGAGGCCCGCCGCTGCTTCGGCGGACACGGGTCGCTGCGGCTGCTGTGCCGGGACGCGATCGCCGGGACGGCACAGCGGCACTGAGAGCACCGGCTGCGGCGTACCGCGACGGCCGGCGCTGTGACACTTCCCTGGGCTCCGGCGCTGATGACCTTGAGGCACCGCACTGAGGAAACGGTTCTTGGCCAGGGAGGGGACACCGGCCGCGTGCAGGCGTACGACGGGGAACTGGGCGAGGCCGTCGCGCGGGCCCAGGAGGGCGACGAGGCGGCCTTCGCGGTGGTGTACCGGCTGGTGCAGCCCGGCCTGCTCGGCTATCTGCGCGGCCTGGTCGGCGACGAGGCCGAGGACGTGGCCTCCGACGCCTGGCTGGAGATCGCCCGTGACCTGGGCCGGTTCAAGGGCGACGGGGCGGGGTTCCGCGGCTGGAGCGCGACGATCGCCCGGCACCGCGCCCTGGACCATCTGCGCCGCCGGCGGGCCCGGCCCCGGGCGACGGCCCTGGAGCAGGACGTACTGGAACTCCCCGGCCGGCACAGCACCCATGAGCAGGCCCTGGAGTCCATCTCCACCGCGGACGCGCTGGCCCTGCTCCGCCGGCTGCCGCGCGACCAGGCCGAGGCCGTACTGCTGCGCGTGGTCGTCGGGCTCGACGGCCCCGCCGCCGCCCGGGTCCTCGGCAAACGCCCCGGCGCGGTGCGGACGGCCGCCTACCGCGGGCTGAAGCGGCTTTCGGGGCTGCTGGGTGTGGCGGAAGCGGCGGAAGGTGTGACGGACGGCGGACCCGGCACGCTGGGGGAGTCGAAGTGACCGGAGACGGCGGCCCCCGCCGCACAGGAATGGACGCGCACATGGGTGAACGCCACGACGGAGGCGGCCCATCCCCCCGACGGCACGTCGAGGAACTGCTCGGCGCCGCGCTGCGCCCGCACGGCGTCGACGCGGAGGCCGAGCGGCGTGCCGCGGAAGCCTTCCGGGGTGCGCGGGACGCCGGGGCGCTGCGGGCGCGGACCCGGCGCCGGGACGACTGGCGGCCCCGCGAGCGGAGGCATGTGCTGCGTTCGGCGCGGGCGACGGTGCTGATGCTGCTGGCCGGCCTGACCCTGGGCGGAGTGGCGGTCGCCGCCATCGGCGCGGCCGGGTCCTCCGGCGAGGCACCCGGCGGCCGGCCCCGCCCGGGCGCGTCGGCCGGGGCACCGGACCGGACCGCCGGGCGGACACAGTCCCCCGCGCCCGCCTCTCCGCCGTCCGGACCGGCCTCGCCGGAGCGACCTGCCACCGCCAAGGACACCCTGGCCCACTGCCGTGCCTACGAGCAGGTCGCGGACCACGGCAAGGCGCTGGAGGCGACGGCCTGGCAGCGGCTGGTCGCGGCGGCGGGCGGGAAGGCGAACGTCGCCTCCTACTGCGCCGGGCGGATCGCGGCGGCCACGGGCGACGGCAAGACCCCCGGGGCCAAGAGGGCGACCGAGGCGGCGAAGAAGCCCGGCACGGGCAAGAGCACGGAAAAGACCGGCCGATCGGGCGGCAAGGCCAAGGCGAAGAAGTGACGGCGCGCCCCGCGCCGTTCGCCGCCAAGGCAACGGCCGGGGCCGCCACCCCCCACAGGAGAGGCCCCGGCCGTCGCGCGGCACGGACCGCGCGGCGGCCCGTATTTGGTACAGCGCCATGAGTGCGTTTTCTGTCACACCCAGCCACGGTCCACCGCGTCACGAGTTAGTTGCATCTTGGACGGACATGGACGAGGAGCGGTTTCAGGCCGTAACGTGCCTTTCGCGTCGAGCGCGAATGCATGATCACTGCAACGATCGGCGGCCTCGAGGCCGCGACCATCTACCGAGGAACCAGGTGCTGGGGGACGACGCGGAGCTGACCGCCGCGGTACGTGCGGCACAGGCCGGGAACGAGACCGCGTTCCGTACGGTCTACCGCGCGGTGCATCCGCGGTTGCTCGGGTACGTACGGACGCTGGTCGGCGACCCGGATGCCGAGGACGTCGCATCCGAGGCCTGGCTACAGATAGCCCGTGACCTGGAGCGTTTCAGCGGGGACGCGGACCGCTTCCGCGGCTGGGCGGCCCGTATCGCCCGCAACCGCGCGCTGGACCACATACGGATGCGCGGCCGCCGCCCCGCGATCGGCGGCGACGAGACCGAGCTGACCGGCCGGGCCGCCGAGTCCGACACCGCGGGCGAGGCCATCGAGGCCCTGGCCACCGACAGCACCCTTTCCCTCATCGCGCGCCTCCCGCAGGACCAGGCCGAGGCGGTCGTGCTGCGCGTGGTCGTCGGCCTCGACGCCAAGAGCGCGGCCGAGACGCTCGGCAAGCGCGCGGGCGCTGTACGCACCGCCGCGCACCGTGGCCTGAAGCGGCTCGCGGAGCTGCTCGGCGAGGATCCGGAATCGGCGGGCAGGCTCGACGCGCTGCCGCCCCAGCGAGAACCGCGCCGTCGCGCGGTGACGTCCGCCACTGTGACGCATACGCGTCCGCGGACGCAGAAGGACATGTGATGGCCGACGAGCAGTACAGGTGGCTGAACCGCAGGCAGGCAGAACGTCTACTGCGCGGCGAGTCGCTCGAAGCCGTCGACTCCTCCGCCCGTGACCAGGCCGAACGGCTCGCCGAGACCCTCGGCGCCCTGTCCGCCGACGCCACCGTGGCCGACACCGAACTCCCCGGCGAGGAAGCGGCGCTGGCCGCGTTCCGGAAGGCGCGCGAGGCCCGCGAGGACGCCGCCGCGCAGGCCGGCGCCGGTCACGCGGCCGGCGCGCCCGACCGACCCGCCGACGCCGGGCTGATCCGCATCGGCGGCCGGCCCCGCGCCGTACGCCGTCCCGCCTGGGCCCGCCCGGTGCGCCTGGCGCTCACCGCCGCGCTGGCCGTGGGCACGCTCGGCGGGGTCGCCGTGGCCGCCGGCAGCGGGGTGCTGCCGACGCCGTTCCGCGACGACACCCCCGGGCCCGCCGCCTCGGCCTCGGGCGCCGGGCCCTCCGAGCGCCCGCTCGCCTCGCCCTCCCCGGACGGCACCCCGGGCGGTACGTCCGGTCTGCTGCCCCCGAGCGGCGGCGCGAGCGGCACCCCCGGGGCCTCGCCCGGTGCGAGCCGGGAGAACCAGGCAGGGGGCGGTGCCACCGGCTCGTCCGGCACCTCCCACGGCACCGGCACCTGGTGGAGCGGCTCGCGCTCGGCCTGCCGCGACATCCGGGCCGGCAAGGAACTCGCCCCCGCCCGCAAGCGCGCCCTGGAAGGGGTGGCGGGCGGCTCCACGCGCGTGTGGAAGTACTGCGAGGGCGTCCTGGAGTCGTCCGGCAACGCGACCGGTGACGAGGGCGGGCACGGCAAGGACGGCCAGAGCGGCAAGGGCGGGCAGGACGGCAACGGCGGCCAGGGCGGCGGTGACGACCACCACCGTCACGGAGGCTTCGTCACGCCTTCCCCCAGGGCCTTCGCCCCGCTGTCGCCGCAGCACACGCAGGCCCCGTCGCTCCCGTCGTCCCCGTCGCCGAGCCTGACGTACACCGCGCTCTGACCGCCCGGCGCACGGCTGTGACCTGCGCTTTCGCAGGCCGGGAAACTTTTTTGGGGTAGCGCGTAACGTTTTCGGCCCCGGGTACGCAGTACAGAGTGAGCCGACTGGTCATCGGCCGTCGCACTGAGCCGGGGTTCCCCCCGTACCTACGGCTCGTGCACCTGGCGCGGGGGGGGCCCCGGGCCCCCCGGCCCCCCCCCCCCCCCCCCACCCCCCCCCACCGCGCCCCCCCCCCAAACACCCCCATGTTGGCGGGGCGCACCCGCGCGCACCCA